>JAAYZK010000143.1 GCA_012514895.1 Planctomycetota bacterium
CCCGATCGCCAGGAACCTCGCGCCGTCCGACGGGAATGGAAACACTACCCCAGATTGAAAACCACCCGTGCCGCCTGGAGACGACAATGGGCCGCTTAAGGAAGTGCCATTCGCCGCAGATACGCGATCGCCCGGGCGGCGGCGGTGTCGGGATCGGGTCTGGGGAGGATCTCCACCGAGGCCCAGCCGTCGAAGCCGATCCGCCGCAGGCTGGAGAAGATCCCGTCGAAGTCCAGGTGGCCCTCCCCCGGCGCCAGGCGGTTGGAGTCGGCCAGGTGGATGTAGGCCACGCGCGGGCCGAAACGCTCCAATTCCCCGCCGATCGTGCGGTCCTCGATGTTCATGTGGAACACGTCGCCCATGAGCGCCAGGTTGGATGCCCCGGTCGCGTCCAGCAGGGCGGCGGCCTCTTCCAGCGAATTGATGAAGTTGATCTCGTAGCGGTTGACCGGCTCGAGCAGGAGCGTGACGCCCTTCGTCCGGGCGTGCGCGGCAATCTCGCCCGCGACGTCGATGAACCGCGCCCGCGCATCGCCGGCCGTCTGGCCGTCGGCGATGAAGCCGCGGGCGCGCCCGATGTTGAGCATCGCCCCCAGCTCGGCCGCCAGGTCGACCAGGTCGCGGAAGACCGCCACCACCCGCCGACTCCGGGCGGGGTCGGCGGTGGTGAAGTACAGGCCCAGCACCGCGAAGACCTGCCCTGTCGAGAGGCACGGGCAGGCCAGCCCCCGGTCGGCCAACTGGCGGGCGACGGCCCCCGCGTCGATCTCGCCGGCGTCGCGCAGGGCCAGTTCGACCCCGTCGTAGCCCAGGCGGGCGGCCTTGTCCATCGACGCCTCGAACCCGCGCCAGACCACCAGGGCGCCGGGCGGGGCGTCGGCGGAGGCGATCGCGACGGCCAAGCGAATCATCCGGTTTTCCTCAATGGGCAGTTGACAGTCGGATTGTATGCAATATAACGAACCGGTCAAGGCGCATCTGGAAAACCTCGCCAAGGAGCATGCCGTGGCCATCGCATCCGATTCGAATCCCGGCCGTCTCGTGCCCGAACCGCCGCCGGCTGATCAACGCGTGCGGCTGCTGATCGACAGCGACGCGGCCAACGAGATCGACGACCTGTACGCCATCGCCCTGGCCGTCGCGACGCCGGAGCGGTTCGCCATCGAGGGCTTCGTCGCCACGCACTTCGCCGCCAGCGCCTTCGGGACCGACGGGCCGGCGTCGACGGAGAAGTCCTACCGGTTGATCGGCGAGCTGCTCGACGTCGCCGGCGCCGCCGGCCGCTGGCGCGTGGCCCGCGGCGCCCACCCGATGCAGTACATGGACTGGCCCAGCGAGGGCGAGGGCGTGGACTTCATCCTCGAGCGCGCCCGCGCCGGCACCGCCGACGATCCGCTGTGGGTGGTGGCCCTGGGGGCGGCGACGAACCTGGCCTCGGCGATCGTGAAGGACCCGTCGATCGCCGACAGGGTCCGTTTCGTCTTCCACGCCCGCAGCGGCGAGACCTGGCCACAGCGGTCCGTGCAGTACAACGTCAAGGGCGACGTCTGGGCCGCCCGCACGCTGCTGCGGTCGCCGGCGCCGCTGGTGTGGTTCGACACGGGCACGAACCTCTGCCGTTCCTTCGAGCAGACCGCCGCGACTGTCGCGCCGACCGGCCGCCTGGGGACGTACCTCCACGAATTCCGCCGCCGCAACCCGTACTTCATGCGCTCCGACAAGGGCTTTTTTGACATGGCCGACATCGCCTGGATGATCCGGCCTGGTCTGTGCCGCGAGGAGGTCGTGCCCGCACCGACGATGGACCCGTACCTGTTCTTCGACCACGATCATGTGCACGGACGGATGCGCCGCGTGTACGCCATCGAGAACGACCCCACCTGGGACCTGCTGTGCCAGCGGCTGCGGTGGCTGCGGGACCAGAAGGCGTAATCGTCTCCGGCTCGCCTGCGCCTGTCGACGTCAGAAAGCCTCCGGGCCGGGGGCCTCAGACGGCGAGGATCGCAAGCCGCTCCCGCCGGCCGGATCCAGCGTCACGTTCTCGAACGCCGCCCACTCGTACGGCCTGACCTGGAAGCGGAAGGCCAGGATGTCCTCCAGCGGCGTGTTATGGAAGGTGAACGTGTGCTGCGCGAAGGTGCTGCCTGCGGCCGAGGTGGAGGGGCCGGTGGCTACCTCGCGGCCGTCACGGGTCACGGCGACGACGCGGGTCGCCTGGTTGGTGACGTTGTGCGTGACCGTGAGCATCGCGCCTTCGCCCTTGGCGACCGCCGGAGCGACCAGGATGCTGCCGGTCTGCGAACTGAACGATGAGGATCCCTGGCCGTTCGTCTCGGCCAGTGTCTCCCACGGCCCGGCGGCCACGCCGAACCGGACCGTGATGACGGCCTGGGCGTCGGGGACGATCACGGCGGTTACCGCAAGCTGCGACCCGTCGTCCTGCGGGCGAGGCGACCCGCCCGACCGGCTCACCGCGGGCAGGAACGCCCAGGTCGTGTCGATATCCCCGGGCGGCAGATCGGTCAGGCACACCGCGACCTCCCTGGCCCGCTGGCCGTCCTGTGGATACGCCGATGCGTTGGGCGGCGAGTACGGCCACTCCCCCAGCGGCGATCCGTCCGGCCGCCACCATGGCCCGTCCGCCGACGGGTGCGCCGATACGCTCAGCAGCTCGACGGTCGCGCCGCTGGAGAGCGTGACGGTCCAGGTGCCGGATGCAGAGCGGGCCGCTGCCGGGGGCGAGAGAGGCGCCCCGCGTCGCCCGCCGGTCGCGACGAAGTGCCGGTAGGCCCACAGCAGCCAGATGGCCAGGGCCGCCAGGGCGCACACCCCCATCCACCGCAGCAGCCTTCCGTTGGGCGCCCCGCCGTTTCCCCGATACCCCGTCGCCCCCGGACGGCGTCTGTGCAGGACGGCGCTGAGGTAGATCGAAAGCAGCCCCAGCAGGCTGCCCAGGCCGTAGAAGACGAACGCTGCATACGACCCCCACACCCGAGGCAAGCGCGCGGCGCTCAGGACCAGCCCCCCCTGGCCGTACAGGCCGACGGCCATACCGCCGAACGCCACCGGCGCCACCGCCAGCCCGCCCCAGGCGAAGAGCAGGGCCACGGCGGAACCGCCCATGCCGATCAACCCCAACGACAGACCCCCCAATGCGATCACGCCCGCCGCGAATCCACCGAACGCGATGACCCCCGTAGCCGCTCCGCCGATGGCCACGACGCCCGTGGCCCTGTCGCCGAAGGCGATGATGCCGCGGGCCCGTCGCCGCCGGCCCGTCGCGGGATCCCACCCGAGGGCGCAGTGCACGAGCGGCAGCCCCCACAGCGTGCGCTGCGAGCGGTATTCCCATCCCCACGGGCCGTACGGCAGATGCCGGCGGACCTCCATCGGGTGCGTCACGATCGTCTCGACCTGCGTGCGGACCTCGCTGACGTGCTGGTAGCGGCGGTGCGGCTCGGCTTCCAGGGCGCGGAGGACGACCTCGTCGAGGCGGACGTCGATGAGAACCTTGCGGCTGGGCGGCTCGATGCGGGCGGTGGGCAGCTCGCCGGTGAGCATCTGGTAGAAGACGACGCCCAAGGAGTAGATGTCGGCCCGGTGGTCGACGTCGCCGGGCCGCTCGAGCTGCTCGGGGGCCATGTAGTGCGGCGTGCCCATGACCTTGCCGCCGGCCGCCGTGACGTCCGGCTTCCCTTCGCCTGGGCGCGACAGGTCCGGCGCGGCGGCCATCCCCACCAGCTTGGCCAGGCCGAAGTCGGCGATCTTCACCTGCCCGTCGCGGCTCAGCAGGATGTTCTCGGGCTTGATGTCGCGGTGGACGATTCCTCGGTCGTGGGCGTACTGCAGCGCATCGCAGATCTGCGGGACGATCGCCAGGGCCTCGTCGCTCCCGCAGTTCTTCGCGTCGAGCAGGCGGCGGAGCGACAGGCCGTCCACGTACTCCATGATGAAGTAGTACAGCGGCTGCGACTGCGGGAGGGGCACCGAACCGAAGCTGTAGATGGTGACGATGTTCGGATGGCTGAGCCTGGCCATCGCCTGGGCCTCGCGCGCGAAGCGCTGGGCGAAGGCGGGGTCGCGCCCGATCTCCGGCGGCAGAATCTTCAGCGCGACCAGCCGGTCGAGGTCCTTCTCGCGGGCCTTGTACACCGCGCCCATCCCGCCGCGGCCGATCAGCTCGAGGATCTCCAGTTCGGCGAACAGCGGCGCCAATTCCTCCACCGTCGGCGGCGTCCACGGGGCGCCCGGGGGGTCCTCCTGGCTGAAGCCCATCGTGTTGGTCTGCATGCCGCACTTCAGCAGGCAGGCCGGGCACAGGCCCCCTCGGACGTCGTCGCCCAGGGGAGATCCGCAGTTTGTGCAGGTGTTGGGAGTGTTCATGGTCGCCGCTTACAACGCAAAGGCGGCGCCTCCGTTACAGGCACTGCGCGAGGTACCGCAGCTCTTCGTCCACAAGCTCTGGATCCGAAACGGTTTGCAGAATTTCCTCCCGCAGCAGCTCCCTGTAGCGTCTGCGCATCCGATGCACGGTCACGCGCAGGGCCGCCTCGGTCATCGCGAGGCGCTGGGCCTGGGCGGCGTAGGACTGGGCGTCGGTCTGTCCGTCCAGGCAGTGGCGCAGCGCCCGGAAGACGTCGCCGCGCCCGCGCTCGGCGTACTCCTGTTCGAGGCCGGTGACGGCCTGGTTGAGCACGGCGATCGCCCAGCTCCGCTCGAAGAGGCGTTCGGGGGTCATCGTGTCGGCCAGCGCCCGGTCGTAGCGGCCTTCGGCGTCGAGGGTCTCCAGGGAGAACCCCCGGCGGGCGCCGCCGCGCTTGAGGGCGCGGGCCTTGCGGTGTTCGTCGGTGATGAAGTGTTTCAGGGCCGTCAGCAGGAACGAGCGGAACCTGCCCCGCGTGCGATCGATGGTGGCCAGGGCCTCCTTTTCCAGCAGGTGGGCGAAGAAGCCCTGGGTGAGGTCCTCGGCCTGCTGGGCGGCGCAGCCCTGGCGGCGGACGAACGCGTAGAGCGGGAACCAGTAGGTTCTCACCAGCGCATCGAGCGCTCGTCGCGACGCCGTCGCATCCCTGGCCTCGGCCGCCGCCAGCACGACGCTCCACCGCGTCGCCGCGAACCGCGCCCCGCTGGTGTGCCGCGTCGATGTGTGCCCGCCGGATGCCATGGCGCCGGTTATACCGGGCGGGGCGTCAGGCCGCAACGGCGCGGCGGCGCAGGCCGCGCCCGCCATCTCTCAGGTCTGCCAGGGGCAGCGGGTCCTGGTCAGTCGGACGGTCTTCCACCTTGACGGCCCCGGATCCGCGGCGGTAACGTGGCGGCACGCCGCCCGCCCGGGCGGGCCCGGATGAGACGGGAAGGCGAAGAATGCGACGTCCTCTACTGAGCGTTGCATGAGGAATTCAACTTTTCGAGACCATAGGTTTGGCTCGACAACAGCCAAAATGGCCCACAACGACAGCCGAATCACGCTGGAACGCCGGCGCTGTTCCTGAAGCACGAATTCACTTCCTTGTGCACTGCTCAATAAACCGCCAACCGGTCCGTTGCGACCAGGAGAACCCCATGAATCCGATCACCGCGAAGATGTCCTCCGTGGCCCTGTCGGCCGTCGTCATGGCGTGCATGGCCTTGGGCCCGGTGTCGTGCACGGACCGCACGCCGTGCGAGCCGGCGGACGGCCCTGTTCAGCAGGACGCCAGGATCGAACCGGCCCTCTTCCAGGATTTCCTCCCGGGCTGGACCGACAACAAGTCGCCCGACGGGGTCTGGCTGATCAACGGCATCTGGGTGGCCACCGGCCAGAACACGTTCGACCCCGCCAACGTCACCTTCACGGAGACCTATCCCGGCGAGCAGGGCAGGGGGTTCATGCACTTCAAGTCGAAGGCCAACGAGAAGAACGGCTCGGAGGTCCAGACGATCCCGTGCTACGGGTACGGCTACTACGAAGTCAGGATGAAGGTGACCGGCGTCGGCGATCCCGCCGAGAACCGGGGCGTGTGCGTCTCGTTCTTCTGGAAGCGGCGGAACTACGAACGGGCCGAATGGGACTTCGAGTTCCTGACCAACGGCGAATGGATCACGTCGCCCGACAGCGGCGTGGTCACCATGAACTACCACCTGGACAACGGCCAGAGCAAGGGCCACTACCAGCAGCTTCCGTTCAACCCCTCCAAGGGATTCCACCGCTACGGGTTCCTCTGGCAGCCCCACCGCCTGGACTGGACCGTGGACGGCAAGATCCTCTACAGCTTCGAGAGCCCCGACGTGGCCAGCGAGCCGGGCTACATCATGATGAACAGTTGGACCGGCAGCAGGAACTGGGGCGGCCTGCCGCCCGCCGAAGATGCGATCTCGGTCTACGACTGGGTGAAGTTCTACCCGGATGTCACCTCCATCCCCAACGACGGGCAGGAATGAGCGGCAGCCCGCGGGGCGCCAGGCCTGGCCTTGCCGGACCCTCGGGGGGAGATCCGGCAAGGCCAGGGACGTACGGTGTTCCCGGAAGGCCGCGCCTCCGACGACTGCCCGCCTGCCGAGCACCGGCGGCTGTGTTCACCTCGTCCGTCTGCGCGACAGCCCCAGTCCGCCGGCCAACAGGAAGGCCAGGGTGGCGGGCTCCGGCACGACGATGGGGAACCGGCCTGAGGCCGAGGTCACGGTCACACCCTCCGGCACGTAGAGCGCGAACGTGGCGGTGCTGTCGAACGCGGCTCTCATCGATGCCGCGCCGCCCGGCGTGGCGTCGGCGCCGGCCGACGCGTACATGTACGCGGAGAAATAGTGCGTACCGGCCGGCAGCGTGACGGTGACCGAGAACCTCTCGTCGATCCGGCCGAGGACGTCGAAGTCGGTGTCGATCCCCGGGATCCCGTACAGGCCGTCGGTCCACGAGTCGCTCAGGGTGTACATCTGGTCGTGGTCCTCGAAGATGTAACCCGACTCGCCGCCGACCCACTTCCAGAACCCGAAGCGGGCCAGGAACTGGCAGAAGCTCGTCGCGTAATCATCGGGATTGCTTTCGTCCGGCAGGTGGAAGCCCTTCACGGTGCCGTGCACGCGCCCGACGAGCGTGACTGTCGCGTCGCGGTCCAGCGTGAGGGTGTCGTTGAACACCAGTTCGCCCAGGGCTGTGGCATGCCTGTCCTTGGACGAGTTGCGGTTGTCGACCCATGCGCTGGCGAACACGCGCAGCCGGCCGGCCGACACGTCCATGTCCGCCATCGCGTGGGTGTTGCCGTCGGCGGGCGCCAGCGGCGGCAGACTGGACGGGAAGGAGGTCACGGCATCGTAACGGACCGCCGAGTAGCTCTGACCCGACACCATGGGCGTGACCTGCTCATCGTCCTGGAGGGTCTCCATCTTGTACCACGTGTTCTCCACCCACCGATTCCACTGGTCGGCCGTCGCGGCCGTGGCCGACTCCGCCGGATCGAGAGAGGGCCACAACCCGCAGAACTCCGCCTGCGAGACGCCTGCCACGACCGCCACCAGCAGACAGACACTCAGCACCTTCATCTTCACTTCCTCCGTTGGGACACACAGATCCCCAGACCGATGGATATGCTACCTGCCGTCGTTCCGCGTGTCAAGCCGCCAAATCCCTATGTGTCCCTATGGAGGCAGGACATGGAGGCATTCCCCCCGTCACGGCGGCGCCCCTCGCGGGCAAGCGCCCTGCGCCGGCGGGGGACACGCAGCCACGGGAGGGGACAGCAGATCTGCACGCACGCCTGAGCAATCGGCGCGCGTCTCCGGAAGGAGAATTGCGGTTCCGTGCATTTGCCGGTAGGATACAGACGGTCGGCTCGCACGGGCGGCCATGCGGCTGTGCAAGTCTCAACACTGTGGGAGACGGATGACGGCTTGAGGACGTTGAAGGCGCAGCGGCATGCCTGGGCGGAGCCCTCCCTGACCTTGCACGCAGATCAGAGGGAGATCACAGGTTTCGTCCACGCGATCGTCACCTACAACTACGACGATCATCTTGAACGCGCCCTGGAGGGCGTTCACGCGGTGCATGGCCACCGGGAGCCCAGAGGCGACCCGGCCTCTCTGCCGATCTATCATGGACAAGTGGATCGATGAGGTGACACAGGAGAAGCTGCGAGCCGTAGAGGCGACAAGACATGACCAGCAGAACTGGGCTGCGGCCAAACAGGTTCTCGAACACCTTGTCAAGAAGAGCCGACCTTCCCGAAGATGACCAGGAAGCCATGATGGCAACCGATGGCCAGGACATCTGGAGCGGGGCCTACAAGATCCCATGGGACGAGCCGGGGTTCAGCAGGCGGATGCTCGCCGAACACCTGTCGCAGGACCACGACATGGCCAGCCGCCGCCTTGCGTGGATCGACGCCCAGGTCGCCTGGATCCACGGGCGCCTCCTGGCTGCCAGGCCGTCGCGGATCCTCGACCTGGGTTGCGGGCCGGGGCTCTACTGCCATCGGCTGGCGAAGCTTGGGCATCGCTGCCGAGGCATCGATTTCGGTCCGGCGTCCATCGAGTATGCACGGGGGCGCCTGCCGGAGGCGGCCGCGTGCGAGTTTGTCCTGGGGGATATCCGGCACGTCGAGTTCGGCGGTCCGTATGACCTGGTGATGCTGCTGTTCGGGGAGATGAACGTCTTCTCGCCGGCCGAAGTGCGGGACATCCTGCGGCGGGCCCGGGCCGGTTGCGGGGCGGAAGGCAGACTGATCGTCGAGGTCTCCACGCCCGACGGCGTCAAGGCCCTGGGCGGCGCCGAAGCGTCGGAGTATGAGTGCGTCAGCGGGCTGTTCTCCGACCGCCCTCATCGCTGCCGGACGGAGAATCGGTGGCTCGCCGACAGACATGTGGCCGTCCAGACCTTCACGATCACCGAGACAGGCAGCGGGCGAAGCCGCGTGTACCGCAGCACGACCCAGGCGCGGTCTGACGTGGAACTCGTCGATCTGCTGACCGAAGCGGGGTTTGCCACGGCATCGCGCTGCGAGACCTGGCCCGTGGACACCGACGCCCTGAGCCTCTGGATCGCCCCGGCGGGTTGACCCTGCAGTCTGGGGTCTTCGCCAGTCGAGGTCCGGCCCTGGCGCGCTGTCCGGTGCGCCATGGTGCGCATCCGGGCAGACGCATGCATCGGCAGCGACAGGGGCGATACGCCCGCGGTTGTGATATAACGGTTTCTAGGGAAATGCCTTACGCCACTGGGCGTTACTGGGCTCGAACCAGTGACCTCATCCTTGTAAGGGATGCGCTCTAGCCAACTGAGCTAAACGCCCTGGGGTCAAGGCGGGCGAGTATACCACGGGCGGGGAGGGGTCGGAAGCCTCAAGCGGGAATCGGGCGGGCCTTGAACGGCGCTGGGGAGGCCGGTAGAGTCTCGGGCCATGTGGCCGTGGATGCTGACATTGGCGAGGCTGCCGCTGGCAGGGGCGTTCGCGGTGGCGGTGGCGATGGCCGCCGGCGCCGAACCCGCTCACGCGGGCGCGGCGGCGACCGTGGGACTGCTGGCGCTGGCGGCGCTGATCGAACTGACGGACCTGCTGGACGGCCTGGTCGCCCGGCGGACGCAGAGCGTCACCGAACTGGGCGGGCTGGTCGACCCGCTGTGCGACAGCCTGTCGCGCCTGACGGTCTTCTTCGCCGCCGCCCTGGTCGGGTGGGTCTGGATCGGCGTGCCGCTGGTGATGGCGGGGCGGGACATCGTCGTCGCCTACGTCCGCATCGTTCTGGCCCGCACGGGGCGCCGGACGTCGGCGCGCCTCAGCGGCAAACTCAAGGCCGTCATCCAGGGCGCGGCGGTCTTCGTCCTGATCGCCGCCGCCGGCCCGTGGGTCGCCCCCGGGGCCGCCGCCCCCCTGCGCGTCGTCACCGCCGCGGCCGTCATCGCCGCCACGCTGTGGAGCCTGGCCGACTACCTCCGCGGGGGGCTGGCCGCGGCGAGGGAGATGATGGCCGGCCGCCTGTCAGATTGATCCGCCCCGCCCGGGCGACTGCCTCATTGGCACCTGTTCGGCGCCCGGCTCCGCCTGTCGCCTGAGCGTAATTCCTTGTTATTCCATACCAGTAACGCTCTGGCACGCCTGTTGCTTTCCATGACGGGGGGCGGGTGCGGCCCCGCAATATTGAGAGCGAAGCAAGCGAATCCGACTCGTGAGGAGTTCGATGATGGCGAGCAACAAGATCATTGGGATTGACCTGGGGACCACCAACAGCGTCGTGGCCGTGATGGAAGGCGCCGCCCCGAAGGTGCTGATCAACCAGCAGGGCAACCGCCTGACGCCCTCGGTGGTGGGCTTCACCGACCGGGGGGAGCGGCTGGTCGGCCAGACGGCCCGCCATCAGCAGGTGACCAACCCCAAGAACACCGTCTTCTCGATCAAGCGGTTCATGGGCCGCCGGCACAACGAGGTGAAGACCGAGGAGAAGATGGTGCCTTACCAGATCGTCGGCGGTCCCGAGGAACTGGTGAAGGTTCGCGTGCACGGCAAGGACTACACCCCGCCGGAGGTCTCGGCGATGATCCTGCAGGACCTCAAGAGGACCGCCGAAGACTACCTCGGCGAAGAGGTGACGCGGGCCGTGATCACGGTGCCGGCCTACTTCAACGACGCCCAGCGCCAGGCGACCAAGGACGCCGGGCAGATCGCCGGGCTGAAGGTCGAGCTGATCATCAACGAGCCGACCGCCGCGGCCCTGGCCTACGGGCTGGAGAAGAAGAAGAACGGGAAGGTGGCCGTCTTCGACTTCGGCGGCGGCACGTTCGACATCTCCATCCTCGACATCGGCGACAGCGTGTTCGAGGTCATCTCCACCAGCGGCGACACCCACTTGGGCGGCGACGACCTGGACGAGGAGCTGATCCACTACATCGCCGACGAGTTCAAGCGCCATGAAGGCATCGACTTGCGTGAAGATCCCATGGCCCTGCAGCGCCTCAAGGAAGCCGCCGAGAAGGCCAAGTGCGAGCTGTCGACGGCGATGGAGGCGAGCATCAACCTGCCGTTCATCACCGCCACGCAGGCGGGCCCCAAGCACCTGACGATGACGCTGACGCGGGCGAAGTTCGAGCAGCTCGTCAGCGGGCAGCTCGACAAGCTGGTGGGCCCGTGCAAGCAGGCGCTGTCGGATGCGAAGTTCACCGCCGACGACATCGACGAAGTGGTGCTGGTCGGCGGGTCCACCCGCATTCCGCGGGTCCGCCAGATCGTCAAAGAGATCTTCGGCGGCAAAGAGCCCAACCAGTCGGTCAATCCCGACGAGGTCGTCGCGCTGGGCGCGGCGGTCCAGGGCGGGATCCTGGCCGGCGAGGTCGAGGAGCAGATGGTGCTGCTGGACGTCACCCCGCTGTCGCTGGGCGTCGAGACGCTCGGCGGTGTGATGACCAAGCTCATCGAGCGGAACACGACGATCCCGACCGAGAAGAAGGAGGTCTTCTCCACCGCCGCCGACAGTCAGACCGAGGTGACCATCCACGTGCTGCAGGGCGAGCGGACCCTGGCCGCCGACAACCGCACGCTGGGGCGCTTCAACCTGACGGGCATCCCCCCGGCCCCGCGGGGCATGCCGCAGATCGAGGTGATCTTCAAGATTGACGCCAACGGCATCCTCAACGTCGCGGCCAAGGACCTGGCGACGGGCAAGGAGCAGTCGATCGAAATCAAGGGCTCCTCGGGGCTCAGCGACGAAGAGATCCAGCGGATGAAGCGGGACGCCGATGAGCACGCCGCCGAGGACCAGAAGCGGCGCGAACTGGTCGAACTGAAGAACCGTGCCGATCAACTGGCCTTCGCCGTCGAGAAGACCCTCAAGGAGCAGGGTGAGAAGGTGTCCGCCGCCGATCGCAGCAACATCGAATCGGCGATCAGCAACCTGCGGGACACGCTCGGCAGCGACGACGCCGAGGCGATCAAGCGGGCCATGGAGAACCTCGAACAGAGCTCCCACAAGCTGGCGGAGGTCATGTACGAGCAGGCCAAGACCACCGGCGGCCCGGCCGGCGGCCCTTCAGGCGGGCAGACCGGCGGCGAGGGCGGCGACGACGTGATCGACGCGAATTACGAAGTGAAGGAATAGGGGCGACACGCCCAGGCCGAGAATCGCAAGAGGCCTGCCGGATGTGCGTTACGTCCGGCAGGCCTCGCCGCTGCGCCGGGCAGGGGATCTCGAATGCAGCAAGTTGGGCTAGCTAAACCTCCTAGGGGGATTAACCGATGCAACGGGTGGAACAGAGGTCCTTCTTCATGGGAGGGGCCTCGGGAGGACCCGTCGGCATGGTCACGCGCCGAGGTGGCTTTACACTCGTCGAAGTCTTCATCGTCGTGCTCATCATCGGCATCCTGGCGATGGTGGTCGTGCCGCGCGTCGTCACGGCGGCCGAGCAGGCGAAGGAATCGACGCTCGAGACGGACCTGCTGACGATCCGCCGGGCGGCGGAACTGTACCGCGCCGAACACGGCGGGCGACTTCCCCACCTGGACGAGGGGGGAAACGTCTCGCTGGCGGGCATCGTCTGGCGGATGACCCTGAAGACCACCGCCGAAGGCAAGCTCGACGACAGCGGCGAGTGCGGCCCCTACCTCCCGGAGTGGCCCACCAACCCCTACGTGCCGGGCCCTGCCGGCCAGCAGATCAAGGGCGCCGCCGCCACCAGCGCCCCGCGCGACGATTCCAGCGGCTGGTACTACTCCACCACGACCGGCCTGTTCCACGTCAATTCCGCCCGCGGCGCGCTGGAACTCGATCCCTGAACGGCAGGCTTCGGGCTTCAGGCTTCGGGTCTCCGCCCCCTGCCCCGGCACCAGGACAGCCGTTGCGCCAGCCATGCGCATTGGTGCTCCGCCAGGGCAAAACGGCCTAGTGCCTGTCATTTCCCCACTCCAGCGGTTATAACACGCTCTTGCTGTTGTCGGCGGACCCGTCGGAAGGGTCCGCGAACGTCGGATGCCAAGCGGAGAGCGTGACCTATGATTGGGGCATTGCAGATCCAGGCGCTGTGGATGACCAAGTGGCTGTACAACGAGGTCTGGAAGTGGGCGGCATTGCTGGGCCTGCTGCTGCTGGCCTTCATCGCCGGTAAGATCGTCAGCTTCCTGCTGGACCGTTACGGCCGCCGCGTCGAGGACGCCGGGCGGGGCCGGACCGTTCTCATCGTGCTCCACGCGATCGGCAGGCCGATTCCCCTGGCCCTCCTGGCGGTCGCCCTGTACACCGCCCAGGCGATGCTCGTCCTGGATGTGGACGAGGCGGGGGTGGCAGACGTGAACGGGCCCATCCGCCTCTACTGGCTGCAGATCTGCAAGGCGATGCTGGCCTTGGCCATTGCCTGGGCGTTGTACCGGCTGGTGGACGTGGTGGAGGTCCTGTTGGGCAAGGCGACCTCGCGGACGGACACCAAGCTCGACGACCAGCTCGTGCCGCTGCTCCGCAAGACGGTGCGGGTGTTCGTTGTCATCCTGGCGGCCCTGTTCATCGCCCAGAACATCTTCAAGCTGGAGGTCGGCGCCCTGCTGGCCGGCCTGGGCCTCGGCGGCCTGGCGTTCGCCCTGGCGGCGAAGGATTCGATCGCCAACCTGTTCGGCTCGGCCGTCATCCTCGCCGACCGGCCCTTCGCTCTGGGCGACCGGATCCAGGTGCAGAAGTACGACGGCACGGTCGAAGAGGTCGGCTTCCGCTCGACCAAGCTGCGCACCCTCACCGGCCATTACGTGACGATCCCCAACGCCGTCCTGGTCAACGACACGGTGGAGAACATCTCCCGCCGCCCGTACCTGCGGCGGACGCTCAACATCGCCCTGACGTACAACACCCCGCCGGACCGCATGGAACGGGCGATGGAGATCCTCCACGAGATGCTCTCGGCCCGCGCGCAGCACTTCCACGCGGAGTTCCCCTACAGGGTGTGTTTCACCGATTTCAACGCCGACAACCTCAACCTCCTGGTGATGTACTGGTTCGTGCCCGTCGATTGGTGGCAGTTCCAGTATTTCAATAACGACTTCAACCTCGAACTGCTCCGGCGGTTCAACGACGAGGGGATCGAGTTCGCCCTCCCGACGCAGACGCTCTACCTCAAGCCCCAGGGCAAGTTCACCGTGGGCGCGCCCCCCGCCAGCAGCGGCGGCGGACGGGCGTTTACGTGATGCACGCTGGAGACGACATCCGTGAGCAGCCTTGAGACGATCGCGCGGCTTTCGCACCGGTTCGGCACGCCCCGCTACGTCAAGGGCGGGGGAGGGAACACCTCCTGCAAGTCCGCCGACACCCTGTGGGTCAAGCCCTCCGGCACGACGCTGGCGGGGATGGCGCCGGCGACGTTCGTGGCCCTGGACCGCGCGAAGATCGCCCGCCTCTACGAGGTGGCCGCCCCGGATGACGCCTCGGCCCGCGAGGCGCTCGTCAAGGATATCATGGCCGCCGCGGTCCTGCCGGACAGCGCGGGGCGCCCCTCTGTCGAGGCGCCCCTGCACGACAGCTTCCAGGCCGTCTACGTGGTCCACACGCACCCGGCCCTGGTGAACGGCCTGACCTGCGCCGCCGGCGGCAAGGCCGCCTGCGCCCAACTGTTCCCCGACGCCCTGTGGGTCGACTACATCGACCCCGGCTACACCCTCTGCATGCACGTGCGCCAGGCGATCGGCGCGTATCGCGCCGCCCGCGGCCGAGAGCCGTCCATGGTGCTGCTGAAGAACCACGGTGTCTTCATCGCCGGCGATGAGCCCGAGGCGATCGAGCGGCAGTACGACGCGCTGCTGGGCACGCTGGCCGGCCGCTACCGCCAGGCCGGCGTGGCCATGGAATTGCCGATCGGCCCCGATCCCGAGGCGGCGGTGGCCGACGCCGCCACGGAGCGGATCCGCCAGGCCGTCGGAACCGACGACGCGGCGGCCGTCCGTGTCGGCGGGGCGTTCGACGTCTTCGACGGGCCCGTCACGCCCGACCACATCGTCTACGCCAAAGCCTATCCGCTGCGCGGCCAGGTCACGCGGCAGGCCGTCGCCGCCTATGCCGAACGGCACGGCTACCCGCCCCGCGTCGTCGCCGCCGACGGGATGGTCGCCGGCCTGGGAACCAGCCCGACCCGCGCCGACCTTGCCCTGGAACTCGCCCGCGACGGCGCCCTGGTCAAGCAGCTCGCCGCCGCCTTCGGCGGGCTGGAGTACATGACGCAGCGGGCGCTGGACTTCATCGACCACTGGGAAGTCGAGTCGTATCGGCAGAAACAGATCTGATCCACGCGCAGCATCCGAACGACCCTTGCGCCGGCCGCGCCGAAGCCGTCGGGTGCAGACGGGCGTCCGCCCGCGATGGCGGCGCGGCGCCCGCGTGGTCCCTACCTTTCCGCCTCGGTCTGTGGGGCTGCCAGGTACGCAGCGAGCTTGTCCAGGCATTCGTTCCAGCCCTGGCGGCACATGTCGCGCTGCTCGCCGGCCGGGAGGGGCGAATGCTCCAGCGTCAGCCGCGTGCGGCCCTCCTCGTTGGCGAAGGTGACCGTGACGAGGGCCTCGACGGGCCATTCGGCGCCCATCCCGTAGGTCTGGGGCGACACCGTATTCCCGTCGGCGTCGGCGAAACTGTCGGTGTATACAAGCCGCTCCGGCTCGACGATTTCGAGGTACTCTCCGCGCGACCAGTAGTCCTTGCCTTCGACCGACCGCATGCAGACCCGGACGGTCCCTCCCGGCCGCAGGTCGATCTCGCAGAAGGGGCACGTAAACGCTTTTGGACTCAACCACTGCCGCAGGCGGTCGGGCTGCGTCCAGGCCCCGAAAACCTCCTGCGGAGGTGCATCCAGCATTCGGCTGATCACGAGCGTTGCACTTGCGGGCTTGCTGATGTCGCTGACCTTACCCATGGCCATCTCCTCCGGGCATGCCGGGGGTGCCCTGCACACCCCGTAATGCCGCACGTGTTTCGAAACTCCCTGCCCTGCCTCGTCTAGTGCGCGCCGGCGTGGCTGGCGAAGAACTCCTCGGCCCGCTCGC
The DNA here is from genome assembly GCA_012514895.1 of Planctomycetota bacterium. GTDB lineage: Bacteria > Planctomycetota > Phycisphaerae > SM23-33 > FEN-1343 > JAAYZK01. The sequence goes on from JAAYZK010000143.1 coordinate 15,966, forward strand.
GCATCTGCTCGTCGGTCAGGTCCTCCTGGTGCGTCGCCAGGAACCAGCAGTGGCCGAAGGGATCGGCCACCTGTCCGGCCCGGTCGCCCCAGAACGTGTCCTCCACGGCCATCGTCGAACGGGCCCCGGCCCCGACGGCTCTCTGGAACGCTGCATCCACGTCGGGCAGGTAGAGGTAGAGGCAGCACGAGGTGCCGCTGAGCTGGGAGGGGGCCAGGCACCTGCTTTCGGCGCAGGAGGGGCCGAGCATGATCTTCGCATCGCCGATCTCGATCTCGGCGTGGATGATCCTGTCGTCGGGGCCGTTGAAACGCGACACCTCCCTGGCGCCAAAGGCCTTGACATAGAAATCGATCGCGACGGCGACGTCCTCGACGATCAACGACGGGGTGACCGTATGGTACCCCTCCGGAATCGCTTTGGCATGCTTCCACATGACGGTTCTCCTTGGGGCCGGATCGGCCCGCGAAAAGAGCTTTCCACTGCCAAAGAATTGTAGGGCTCCGGGGGACTGTCCACGAACCGGCGGCCATGGGCAACGGCCGTTCGGGGCGGGGCCTGCAGTTTGCGGCTGGCACGGCGAAGACCGCCGGTCAACCGCCGCTGGCCGTTCCTGTCGCCGCCGAACCCCTGGCATTCTTTCGGTCTGGCGATCTTCTCCGGGGCCTTGACGTCCACGGGATTTCGGTTACACTTTCATCATCGGCGGCCGAAACGCCGATAGCAGTTGCGGAACGATTCAGACACCCCTTGATCCGGAAAGGAGCTTGATGGAAGTCAGAGCGGAACAATTCGCGATGGCGCTGCGCTCCTGCCGGATCGCCCGGGACTGATGCGTCCGCATAGCGGATGACCTTTCACGGCCGGTCCTTCGGGATCGGCCGTTTTCGTTGACCGGCCGCGCAACGCCTTTCCTCCCCGGCGGCCGCAGACCCCTCTGCCGAGCCTCTGCCTCCAGGGCTCCCGCGCGCCGCCGGCGAGATCAACGCAAACGTTCTGCCGGGAGACTCGCGTGACGCGACAAGTCCGAAGTGCCGGCCGCCCGATGGGGCCGGAGGAGACGTTCGTGTGCGTGCACTGCGGCCGGATCGTGCCGGCCGCGGCGGCCGGGACGAAGCACCGCAACCATTGCCCGTACTGCCTGTGGAGCCGCCACGTCGACGTGGTGACCGGCGACCGCCGCAGCGGGTGCCGTGCGGCGATGGAACCCATCGCCGTGTCGGTCCGCGCCGACGGCGAGTGGTCGGTCCTCCACCGGTGCCGAGGGTGCGGGCTGATCCGCGCCAACCGCATCGCCGGCGACGACGGCCCGCTGGTCCTGATGTCGCTGGCGGCACGGCCGCTGGCCCGCCCGCCGTTCCCGCTGGAGCGGCTGGAAGCGGAGGCGGCCCATGGAGAGTAATTACATGACCTTGATGGAACTGGGATGGACCGAGGCGTGGGACGCCTCGTTTGAAGGGGCGTGGCGGGCGGCGGGGTACGTCCCCGCGCGTGTGGCCCGCCAGGAGCGGGACAGTTGCCTGGTCTGCGGCGAGGCCGGGGAGTGGCTGGCGGCGGTCTCGGGCCGGTTCCGCCACGACGCCCGCGGACCCGGCGCGCTGCCGGCGGTGGGCGACTGGGTCGCCGCCGCGCCGCGACCGGCCGAGGGGCGGGCGACGATCCACGCCCTGCTGCCCCGGCGAAGCTGCTTTGCGCGGACATGCGCCGGACAGCGGAGCGACCAGCAGATCCTGGCGGCCAACGTCGACGTGGCCTTCCTCGTGTCGGGGCTGGACCGGGACTTCAACCTTCGCCGGATCGAGCGCTACCTGACGCTCGCCTACGACAGCGGCGCGACGCCCGTCGTGGTGCTCAACAAGGCCGACCTGTGCGACGACGTCGACGCCTTCGTCGCGCAGGTCGACTCCGTCGCGTACGGCACGGCCGTCTGCCCGGTCAGTGCCGTCGCCGACGGCGGGGCCGAGCCCCTGCGGCAGTGGCTGGGGGCCGGGCGGACCGCGGTCCTGCTGGGCTCCTCGGGCGTGGGCAAGTCCACGCTCATCAACGCCCTCGTGGGCGCCGCCCGCCAGCGCACCGGCGCCGTCCGCGCCGCCGACGGCCGCGGGCGCCACACGACCACCCAGCGGGAGCTGATCGCCCTGGACGCCGGCGGCGTGCTCATCGACACGCCGGGCCTGCGGGAGCTGCAGCTCTGGGCCGATCCCGACGCGGCCGACGACGCCTTCAGCGACATCGCCGAGCTGGCGGCCCGCTGCCGCTTCCGCGACTGCGCCCACAGCGGCGAGCCCGGCTGCGCCGTCCAGGCGGCCCTGGCCCGGGGCGAACTGGACGTGCGCCGCTACGAGAACTATCTCCAGCTCCAGGCCGAACTTCGCCACGCCGCCCGCCGCCAGGACCACCAGCTCCGCCAGGCCGAGCGGGCCCGATGGAAGAGGATCGCCATGGACGTGCGGCGGCTGTACCGCGAGCGGGATCGATGATGTGCAAGTGTGTGGACGGGGTGAGTCAGTGCGGGAGAGGCCTAGTCTGTTCTCATTCAATACCCTATATAGGGTATATAGCCCAGAGATGGCCCCATATGATGGGGTAAGCTGAGTTCTCACCTTCATTCTAATCTCATTCTAAATGATTCCAAATTAGAATGAAGAGCGGTTTTTCGCTTTCTCGTCCCCGCCCAGATGATTCTAATGTGGACGAGATTAGAATGAAGAGCCGGGTCTGCCTGGACGCCGAGTTGGCCGGAGACTGGCGATACTCCTTGGAGATGCACATGAAGACTCCCCAAACGCCGCCGGATCTGTCGTCGATCCTGAGACAACTTTCCGAGGAGCCCCTCCAGCTTGCGCGAATTCTGAATCTGCAACAGAGGCTGGATTTCGTCGACGAGTACCTGCATTGGGATGAGCTTAGGCGCCGAAAGGCTCCAGAAGGCTTGACTCACCGGCAGTGGTGGCTCGTTCTGAAATTCAGCCGGAACGCTGGTACACGACAGCTCGAGTTGAGAGACCTGTCGGGGCGGCCATTCCGGTTCAGCATGGTTGAGGCGGTTCAAGAACGACTCGAGCCCATCAGCCGGCAAGGTTCGGGCAAGCTCCAACTTCCGGAAGACGTCTTCAATCGCGACATGCGAGACCGGTACATTGTCCGTTCGCTTGTTGAGGAGGCGATCACCTCAAGCCAACTGGAAGGGGCGGCGACAACACGTCTAGTGGCAAAGGAGATGCTCCGTTCGCAGCGCAGGCCTCGCGACACCGGCGAGAGGATGATCCTGAACAACTACCACGCCATGGAGTACATCCGAAGCATCGGGCGCGAGCCGATGAATGAGGAGCGACTTCTCGAGGTCCATCGTCGAGTTACGACTGGAACACTGGATTGCCCCGACTATGAAGGGCGCTTCCGAACAGCCCAAGACAATCCCGTGGCGGTGAGCACGCTCTACAATGAGGTGTATCACACGGCTCCCCCTGCCGAAGAGCTGCCCGGCCGCATCCGGGCTATGCTGGAGTTCGCCAACGGAAAGGACTCCAGGCGCTACGTCCATCCAGTGGTTCGTGCGATCATCCTTCATTTCTGGCTCGCCTACGACCACCCATTCATGGACGGCAACGGCCGAACGGCGCGCGCACTCTTCTACTGGGCCATGCTCAATCAGGGGTACTGGGTCTTCGAGTTCATCTCGATTTCGCAGATCATCAAGAAGGCTCCTGCGAAGTATGAACGAGCGTTTCTCTATTCGGAGACGGATGATAATGACCTCACCTACTTCATCGTGTATCACTTGGACGTCATCGATCGCGCGCTGGAGGAGCTCTTCGCGGTTGTCGAGCGCAAGACACAGGCGCTTCGCGAAACCGAGTCGATGATGCGATCTGCAGCAGGCTTCAATTACCGTCAGTTGGCGCTGCTCAGCCATGCCCTGCGGCATCCCGGCGCCGTTTATAGCGCCCAATCGCACCGAACCAGCCACAACGTCACCGACCAGACAGCACGAAACGATCTGTACGCCCTGTGCAGAAAGGGCCTGCTCATCGGGCGCAAGAAGGGCCGAACGACGTACTATCATCCAGCAGAGGACTTGGAGGCCAAGCTCAGACAACAGGAATGAGTGTAGCGCGCCTCTGGAGAAGAACGACATCTGGGTCGCCTGCAATCACTTCGAGAAGCTCCGCTTGCGTTGCTCATTCCAATCTCATTCTAATTGATTCCAAACTGGAATGAGGTCTGACTGCTGGCCGTTAGTGTCTGTTGGATAATCGCTTGCGGCAGATTCTCACTTTGTGCCCGGTACTCATTGACCTCGCGCAGGGAATCGTCTTGCACCTGGTGGGTATTACGGTATCCTCGTGTCGTATTACTGAGTCCTCGAACCAGTGCGAAGGGTATGACGATGCGAATGAGAACCAAGCTCCTGGCGGCGGCGTGCGTGATCCTGGCGGCGGCGGCCGTGGCGGTGTCGCATTTCCAGGTGGTCAAGCCGTCGACCGACAGCGTGACGGCCGACGGGCCGCGGAGCGTCGGGTTCGAGATCCTGTTCACCCATCCGATGGAGCGGGGGCCGGTGATGGACATGGGCGCCCCCCGGGCGTTCGGCGTCCTGGCCGGCGGGGGAAAGACGGACCTGCTGGGGACACTGCGGCCGGGACAGACCGACGGGCGGACCACCTACACGAGCACCTTCGAGATCCGCCGCCCGGGCGACCACGTGTTCTACCTGGAACCGGCCCCGTACTGGGAGCCGTCCGAGCGGAAGATGATCGTCCACTACACCAAGGTCGTCGTGGACGGCCTGGGGTCCGGCCGGGGGTGGGACGCGATGGTCGGGTTTCCCGTCGAGATCGAGCCGCTCGTGCGCCCCTACGGCCTGTGGAGCGGGAATCTCTTCCGCGGGATCGTGCGCCGCGACGGCCGTCCCGTCCCGTTCGCCGAGATCGAGGTGGAGTACCTCAACGAGCGCGGCGAGGTCCACCCGCCCTCCGACGCCTTCGTCACGCAGGTGATCAAGGCCGACGCCCACGGGGTGTTCGCCTACGCCATGCCCCGGGCGGGGTGGTGGGCCTTCGCGGCCCTGGTCGACGGCGAACCGTCGGTCGACCCCGAGGGCCGGACGGTCGACACCGAGCTGGGCGGTCTGATCTGGGTCCGCACGGCGGACATGGACTGACGCCGGAGGGCCCGCGTGCATCTTCCCGAAGGCATCCTGTCGGCTCCGGTGCTGATCGGCGGCGCGGCGGCGGCCGGCGGCGGCGTGCTGTGGGGGCTGCGCACGGTCCGCGACGACCGCGTGCCCGTGGTGGCGCTGCTGGCGGCGACGTTCTTCGTCGCCTCGCTGATCCACGTGCCCGTCGGCGTCGGCAGCGTCCACCTGATCCTCAACGGCCTGGCCGGCGTACTGTTGGGGTGGGGCGTGTTTCCGGCCCTGGCCGTCGGGCTGCTGCTGCAGGCGGTGCTCTTTGGCCACGGGGGGCTGACGGTGCTGGGCGTGAACACCGCCGTCATGGCGCTGCCCGCCCTGGCGGTCGCGTCGCTGCTGCGGCCGCTGCTGATCCGGCGGCGGTGGGGCTTCGCCGCGGGGTTTCTCGCCGGGGCGCTGGCCGCCGGCGGGTCGGCCTGCCTGATGGCCGCCGCCCTGGCCCTGAGCGGGCGCACCTGGCTCGCCCCGGCCGCCGCAGCGCTGATCGTGCACCTGCCGATCATGGCGGTCGAGGGCGTGATCACCGGCACGGTCGTCGCTTTTCTTCAGAAGGTCAGACCCGAGATGCTCGACTGGCGCACCGCCGGTGCGGGCGGCGGTTTCGAGGTGATGCATGAGAACGATGGACAGGGTCCGGCTGCTGACGGCGGCCGCGGCGCTCCTGCTGACGGCGGCCTCCGCGGTCGCCCATGAGGTGAACGTCTTCGCCGAGCCGGCCGGCGGGCAGGTGGTCGGAGAGGTCTACTTCCGCGGCGGCGGCAAGGGGCGCGACGTGGAGGTCCGCCTCCTGGACGCCGGCGGTGCGGCCGTCGCGACGACCCGGACGGACGCGGCGGGCGCCTTCGCCCTGCCCGCACCGCCGCCGGGGGCCTATCGCGTCACGGCCGACCTGGGCGACGGCCACCAGGGCTCCTGCGCCCTGGTCCTGGCGGGGCCGGCCGCCGGCGGCGACCTGGGCGACCTGGCCGGCCGGATCTCGGAGTTGAGCCGCCGGATCGACCGGTACGAGCACCGCACGGGCCTGCGGGACATCCTCGGCGGCGTGGGCTACATCGCCGGCGTGTTCGGGGCCGTCTGCTTCATGAAGGCCCGGCGGTCCGCCCGGCGGGAAGGCCGGTAACGTCTCATGGTGTGCGCCGCGTTCTGTGAAGGCCGCACGGTCATCCACCGGCTCGACGGCCGCGTTCGCGTCGCCGCCGCGGTGCTGCCGGCGTGCCTCGTGGCGGTCGCGCAGCGGCCGGAGGCGGTGGCGGGGGGGCTGGTGCTGGGGATGCTGCTGGCGGCGGCGGCGCGGCTGGACCCGGCGGCGCTGCTGCGGCGGCTGCGGGCCGTCAACGGCGTGATGGCGGCGCTGGTGGTCCTGCTGCCGCTGACCCTGGGCGGGCCGGCGCTGGCGCATCTGGGGCCGCTGAGCGTCTCGGCCGAGGGGCTGCGGCGGGCCCTGCTGGTCGCCGGCAAGGCCAACGCCGTCTTCCTGTGCGTCACGGCCCTGATCGGCACCATGCACCTGGTGACGCTCGGTGCGGCCCTCGGGCGCCTCGGCGTCCCGGCCCGCCTGGTGCACATGCTGTTCTTCACCGTCCGCTACAGCGACGTGCTGCACCACGAGTACGCCCGCCTCCGCCGGGGGATGCGGGTGCGGTGCTTCCGCCCGCGATTGTCGCGCCACACCTACCGGACGATGGGGTATCTTCTGGGCATGCTGCTGGTCCGCAGCTTCGACCGGGCGCATCGGATCCTGGACGCCATGAAGTGCCGGGGCTTCACCGGCGAGTTTCACGCCGTCCGCCGGTTCGCCCTGTCGCGATCGGACGCGGTGTTCGCGGCGGCCATCGCGGCGGCGACGGCGGCGCTGGGTTGGCTGGAGTGGTCATGACACCCTTGATCCGCCTGGAAAACGTGTCCTTCCGCTACGGTCCGGCGCGGCCGGTGCTCGACGGGGTCAGCCTCGCGCTGCACGCCGGCCAGCGGATCGGCCTGGTCGGCGACATCGGCAGCGGCAAGACTTCCCTGCTGCACCTGATCGTGGGGCTGCTGCGGCCCGACGGGGGCGCCGTCGAGGCGTTCGGGATCCGCCCGGCCGGCGAGAAGGACTACGTGCGGATCCGCCGCCGCGCGGGGCTGATGTTCCAGGACGCCGACGACCAGCTCTTCTGCCCGACCGTCGCCGAGGACATCGCCTTCGGCCCGGTGAACCTCGGCTGCACATGCGAGCAGGCGCACGCCATCGTCCATGAAACCCTCTCGGTGGTGGGGCTGGACGGGTACGCCGACCGCATCACCTACCAGCTCTCGGCCGGCGAGAAGCGCATGGTGGCGCTGGCGACGGTCCTGGCGATGCGCCCGGAGGTGCTCCTGCTGGATGAGCCCTCGGCCAACCTGGACGCCGGCGCCCGCGGGCGCCTGCTGGGCATCCTGGCCGCGCGGCACGAGGCGATGCTGCTGGTCAGCCACGACCTGGACATGATCCGCCGCCTCTGCACGCACGTCGTCAGGCTCCGCGGCGGCCGCGCCGAGCCCTGCCGCGTGGAGGATGTGTGAGGCCCGCGCCGGCCGGCATCCGCCCCGGCGGGGCTTGCCGCGGTCTTGCACATCGGCCTTCCAGCCTTAAGATTCGCAGGGGACCGTGCGTCCACACACTATAATGAAAGGGTGTCCATGAGTGAGGTGCCATCCCATTTCGCCGACAGGCTTTTCGAGGCGATCGCCGAGAAAGGCTCGCCCGTGTGCGTCGGCCTCGATCCGGTCTACGCCAAGCTGCCGGCGGAGCTGCGTTCGCCGGCGGCGACGCTGGAGGACGAGGTGACCGCGATCGGCGCGTTCTGCGAGCAGGTGATCGGCCTGGTGGCCCCGTACGTGCCGGCGGTGAAGCCCCAGATCGCCTGCTTCGAGCGTTACGGTTCGCCGGGGCTGGCGTTGTACTACCAGGTGGTGGCCCTGGCGCAGGACATGGGACTGATCGTGATCGGCGACGTGAAGCGGGGCGACATCGGGTCGACCGCCGAGGCGTACGCCGACGCCCACCTGGGCACGCTGGCCAGCGAGAACGAGATCTGGACCTGGGCCCCCGACGCCGTGACGGTGAACGGGTACTTCGGCGTCGACGGGACCGAGCCGTTCGTCCGCTCGTGCCGCAACAACGGCGCCGGCCTGTTCGTGCTGGTGCGCACCAGCAACCCCGGCGGGGCGGCGATCCAGGATTTCCAGGGCGCCGACGGGAAGAAGTTCTTCGTCCACATGGCCGAGCAGGTCGCCGCCCTGGGCGACGGGGAGGGGCTGGTCGGCCAGAGCGGCTACTCGTGCGTGGGGGCGGTGGTGGGCGCGACGTACCCCCAGGAGGCCCGCCTGCTCCGGCAGGTCATGCCTCGGCAGATTTTCCTCGTGCCCGGCTACGGCGCCCAGGGCGCCACGGCGGCCGACTGCGCGGCGGCGTTCGACGCCGACGGGCGCGGCGCGATCGTCAACGCCAGCCGCAGCGTGCTGTACGCGTTCGCCGGCGGGCCGAACAGGTCCTGGACCAAGGCCGTCAAGCAGGCGGCCCAACGTTTCGCCGCGGACATCGTCGCCGCGCTGGGCGGGTAGGAGTATAGTGAGCCGCCGAACCCACAAGCAGATGTTTGCCCTGGCGGGCGGCTGCCCCGACGAGGTCACGGTCCGCGGGCGGATCTATCGCCTCGTCGGCGTGTTCAAGCACGACTTCTTCGCGGCCACGGCGCTGTACGCCGCGGACGACGGCGCTGCGCCGGAGAGGATCGTGGTGAAGTTCGGCCGCCGGCAGGGATTCTGCGGCCTGCCGCTGGCGTGGGTCGGCCGGTACCTCGCCCGGCGGGAGCGGCGGATCCATCGGCGGATCGACGGGATCGAGGGCATCCAGCGGTGGGTCGACTACGTCGGCCCCTCGGCGTTCGCCCTGGAGTACCTGCCCGGCCGCCCGCTGGACACGGTCGACCCGCCCCCGGGCGGGGCGTTCTTCGACGCGCTGCGGGACCTGGTGGACGCGGTGCACGAGCGGGGCGTCGCCTACGGCGATCTGAACAAGCGCAGCAACATCCTGGTGACGCCCGACGGCCGGCCGGCCCTGATCGACTTCCAGATCTGCGCCTTCCGTCCCCGAAGGGCGCGGTGGCTGCGGCGAATCGCCGCCGACCGCATCGTGGCCTACCTCCAGCGGATGGACCTGTACCACCTCTACAAGCACAAGCGCAGGCTGGCGCCGGAGGCGCTGCGCCGGGACGAGCGGGCGATGGCCCAGCGCCGCGGCGGGCTGCTGCGGCTGCACCGCACCGTCGCCACGCCCGTGCGGCAGGTGCGCCGCCGCCTGCTGACGAACCTCCATCGCAACGGCCGATTGACCAGCCCCACGGCCTGCCTGGAACCCGGCGAACAGCCGGAGAAAGCGACCTGGCGCCGGTGAGCGGCGCCCCGACCCGGGAGTGTGTTCATGATCGTGACGACCCAGGATCTCACCGTGGCGACCCAGCACCGCGACCAGATGGTGGACATCACCCGTGACGTCACGGCCATCCTGGAAGCCTCGCAGGTCCGCGAGGGGACGGTGACGGTGTTCGTGCCCCACACGACGGCGGGTGTGACCATCAACGAAAACGCCGACCCCGACGTCGTGCACGACCTCCTCCTCGCGCTGGACCAGGTGGCGCCGTGGCATCAGGGATTCTACCGCCACGGCGAAGGCAACTCCGCGGCCCACGTCAAGAGCTCCCTGGTCGGCTGCTCGCAGAGCGTCCTGGTCCGCGCCGGCCGCCTGATCCTGGGCCAGTGGCAGAGCCTGTGGCTGTGCGAATTCGACGGCCCCCGCAGCCGGCGCGTGATCGTCCGCGTGACCGGCGAGTAGCTTCCCCCTTGGGATCCGGCGCCTGCGGGACGAGAGGCCGCCTGCAGGGGAATCGCCTGGGGACGGCAGCGACGAGTATCGGGTAGCGGAATCCGGAGATTTCGCTAGACCAGTTCTGTCCCACGGCTTATCCTAATAGGGTAGTTTACCTGATTGTCAGCAGGGATCGATAGGGAAGTTCCTGTCTTTCGGCCGCATCGTGGCGTAGAAAGGGAGAAGGATGCGCCCGCGTGCAACGGGTGGCGGGGGGGCGGAAAGGTCAGAAGAGGTAGATGGGTCGCAGTCTCTCCACGTTCAAGATCGCGCAGCTCCTGGATGTCAACCCGAGTTCAGTCTCCAACTGGGTGGACCAGAAACTGCTGGAAGCGCACCGGACGCCCGGCGGCCATCGTCGCGTGGCGATCACGGAACTGCTGCGTTTCCTCAAAGAGCGCAACATGCCTGTGCCGCCGGAGCTGCAGTCGCCTCTGGCCCGTGTCCTCGTCGTGGACGACGAGCCGGCCCTGTGCCGGCTGATCGCCCGGTCGCTGCGGCTGGCCAACCCCGAGTACGAGGTGGTCGAGGCCACCGACGGTTTCAGCGCCGGCCAACTCGTCGCTTCCATGAACCCCGACGTGGTCATTCTGGATCTGCGGATGCCCGGCATCGATGGATTCGAGGTGTGCCGGATCATCAAGTCTCAGGACCGGACGCGCCACGCCGTCGTCCTGGCGATGACGGCGTTCCCGTCGCAGGAGAGCGAGCAGCAGATCCGGGAGTGCGGCGCCGACGCTTTCTTCAGCAAACCGCTGGACATGGACAAGCTGCTCGCCGCCGTCCAGGACTCGGTCTGAACCGCCAGCGGGTCCTGTCCCCCTCCGCACCACCCCTACCTGTCCCCGAGCAAACGTTTTCCCCCCTCCTGTCGAGAAGGCGGCCGTGCCCGGGCAGGCGAAGCGTTCGGGATGCGGCGTTCAGCCCATCGCCTGGGCGCCGGCCGGCCGGTGAGCCGTCAGCCGTCCGTCCCATCCCAGCGTCAGCGTCGTCGTTCCGTCGAGGAACGCTGCCAGCACATCGCCCAGCAGCGCCTTGCGCCACCCCTGGCTGAGGCGGCTGGCGGCGAGGCGTCCGGCCGAGACGCCGTCGGCGAAGATCGTCACCAGCTCCTGGCGGCTGGTCACCAGCGCCGGGTGGACCGATCGGCCGAAGCACCAGGCCTGGATGGCGGCCCACAGGCTGTCGACCAGGCTCCGCTGGACGCTGGTCTCGACCTCCGGACGGACGGCCGGCAGGTCGTCGGCGGCCAGGCCCTCGCGGACCGCCTCGACGATCCGCTCGCCGTGGAGGCGGATGATGTGCCGCGGGAGAACGTCCAGGCTGTACAGCTCCTCGACGGACGCGATCTTCTTCTGGGCCAGCGCCTTGACGGCTTCGTCCCGCACCACGGCGCGGGCCGGCACGTTCTGCCCGCGGGCCACCTCCTCGCGCCACGCCAGCAGCCGGACGGCAACGGCCAACTGGCGCGCCGTCAGGCTCCGCGTGCCCCGCAGGCGCCGGCACTGGGCCAGCGGATCGAAGCGGTACAGCGCCTCGTCGGACAGCGACGCGCACTCCTCGGCGGCCCAGGCGTCGTGGCCCAGCGCCGCCAGCCGTCCGGCCGTCTCGTCCGCCAGGGCCGGCAGGTAGCGGACGTCGTCGGCGGCGTAGCGGATCTGCGAGGGCGACAGCGGCCGATGGTCCCACTGCGTGAAGGTCATGCTCTTGCCCAGGCGGACGCCCAGCAGCACGTCCAGGGCCTCCCGCAACGACAGCGGGTAAGGCAGGCCTGCCAGGCCCAGGGCGATCTGCGTGTCGAAGACAGCGCGGGGCGGCTCGCCCGTGAGGCGCCAAGCCGGCTCGAGGTCCTGCACGCCCGCGTGGACGATCGTCCGGACCGACGGATCGACCACCGTGGCCCAGAACGGCGCCAGGTCCAGCCCCGCCAGCGGATCCACCAGCGCCACCCGTTGGGTGGTGGCCACCTGCAGGACGCACAGCTTGGGCGCGTGGGTCAGCTCGCCGATGAACTCGGTGTCGAAGGCGTAACTCCCGACGCTGCGGAGGTGGTCGATCAGCTCGCCCAGGGCCGCGGCGTCGGTGATGATCGCCGGCGGGTCGGCGCAGACCATCGGGTGGTCGTCCCGCTGGACCGCCGCGCCGCTGTCGAGGTGGTTCTCCGTCGCATGGCGCTTGCGGCGGCTCCGGCTGTAGTAGCGCTGCTGCCGGTCCGACAGGCCCGACGTCCCGTCCGAAGGGTCCTCGCGACGGCCGCGTCGCGACGAAGAACGTTTGGATGAACTCATACGGTTATGATAGCACCCGGCCCGACCGGCGTAACGGAGCTTTTTTCGGCGGGCCCCGCTCGCATGGCCGTGGTTGAGTGTGAAGCGAGGCGATGATATCCCTTGACACGGCGGGCGTGGTGGGGCACATTGCCCACTTCACGCGCCGGTGCGGCCGACGGCGTGACCGAGAGACGACGCATGGCGCGCAGAGCATCCTCCAGGACATCGACAACCTTCCCGCTGGTCGCTCCCGTCATCGGGGGCGTGCTGGCCTGGGCCGTTCCCGGGGCGGGCCACTGGTTCCTCGGCCGCAAGGTCCGGGCGGTCATCCTCTTCGTGGCGATCACGGCCCTGTTCTGGTCGGGCGTGGCCATCGGGGGGGTGTTCACCGTCGACCCGCGCGAGCAGGCGTGGTGGAGCCGGGCGCAGATGTGCGCAGGCCTCAGCGGCGTCGTCAGTTACTACCGCCAGGACCACCGCTACCGGATGTATGAGGCCCAGGTGATCAGCGGGCCGCCGAGCGGGCCATCCCTCGATGCGGCGGTGCGGGCGAAGATCGCCGACGCCGGCCTGGCCCTGGTGGCCCCGGCCTCCACGCTGGCGTTCGTGTTCTCGGGCGTGGCCGGCCTGCTCAACCTGCTGTGCATCATGGACGTGGTGCTCCTGGGTGCCATGGGGGTGCGGGGCGAACCGCCGCCGGACGAGGACACCGGGCAGGAGGCCGCCTCATGACCGGACTGCTGGCCCTGTTCACCGAGCCGATGATGATGCCCTCGGGGACCTGGTGGGGCGTCATTCCCGCAAGCATCGTTGTGGCGATCGTCTACAAGACCGTTCGCAGCGAGAACGTCCGCCGCCTGCCCCTGGAGATTCTCCGCGCGGCGGCCTACATCCTCGCCGGCGAAGCCGCCCTGCTGGTGGTCGGCTGGTTTGTGCTGGACTATCTCGTCTGACCCCGCCCCCTTGTCTGGTGATACACTCCTCGGCGCACGCGACCGGCCCCGACCGCTGCAGGCGGCCGCTCGAGCACCCGACGGGTCCACGGGAGGAATCCGCCGCGGAAATCCGGGTTCAGACTCGGGTTCAGTTCCTGTAAAGGCAAGAGGTTAAGCGCGTAAACCCGGGGAAACGAGAGGGTGATCGGGGTAGGATCCCGATGGATCTCTCGGCTGAGCAAGGGGTTGCGTGCAGGGAATCCGGGATCTCCCCCAAGGGATTCCCTGAGGGATCCTGCTGTGCAAGGAGAGAGACATGAAGATCGGACTGGTCAGTGATTCGCACGGCAAGGCCGACCGCCAGAGCCGTGCCGTGCGGGAACTCGTCGACCGCGGCGCCGAGGCGATCGTCCACTGCGGCGACCTGGGCAGCAGCGAGTGCGTGCGGGCCCTGGGCGCCGCCGGCGTGCCGTCCTGGGCGACGGCGGGCAACATGGACCGCCACAGCCCTCACCTGGGGGAGGTCGCCGCCCACAGCGGTGTGACCTTCGGATGCCGCCGTGTCGAGCTGGACCTGGGCGACGGGCGCCGGCTGGTCGCCGTGCACGGCCACGACGAGGCGCTGCTGGAGGCGTTGATCTCCGGCGGGCGGTTCGCCTACGTCTGCCACGGCCACACGCACCGGCGGCGGGATGAGCACGTCGGGCCGGTCCACGTGGTCAACCCCGGGGCCGTCCAGCGGGCGACTCCCCACTCCGCGGCGCTGCTGGATACCGACAGCGACACGGTGACCTTCCTGGATTTTGACTGACGATCTGGGGGTTTTATCGTATAATACTCCCATCAATTTCGGCCGGTGCCGTCCGGTTGCCACCGTGTATTCCTGTCCGGGGCATCGGGTGTCCGTCGCAGCGGGGTGTGCGGCTGCGTGATGCGTGCCCTGCTCGGCGTGTGTTCTTTTCGAGTCTCGTCGCGCGACGAGGCGCATTTCTTTTCAGGTCGTTGAAAAAGGAGCAGACACCATGAAACTCAGCCCAATCGCCGCATCGTTGACCATCGTGATCCTCGCCGCCGCCGGCTATGCACAACAGACGCTGGCGTTCGACTTCGAGACCGCCGGCGGCCTGGCGGACCTGCAACAGGCCGGGTGGAACCTCATCGACGACCAGACCACGTACACCGGCACCATCGCGATCGAGACCCTGACCGTCCACGGCGGGACGAAGGCTCTGCGCCTGGGGATGCGGGATGTCGCGTATTTTCCCGTGAACGGCCAGTTCGGCACCCTCGAACTGTGGATCTATGACCATGGATACAAGATCCAGGATCTCATCGCCTCGGCCGACGGCCCCCGCTTCGGTCTGAGCAAGTCGATGGACGTCGACACCTCGTTCCACTACCCCGCCAATGAACCGGTGGATCACGGCATTCTCCGCCGTTCGTTCGGCACCGGCGCCGGCCTGGTTCAGAGGGGGTTCCTGGGCAGTGACGCCGGCTACGGCGTCGAATGGGGCGTCACGACGCACCAGGATATCGCGGTGATCGGCAGCGCGACCGCGGACTACACGGCTCCGGCCCGCAATGCCGGCTGGGCCGGCGACCAGTCGTGGTTCACGCCCTCCTGGTTCGGCTACCTGGGCGCCGCCGGCCGGGTCGAGGGCTGGTATCACTGGCGGGTCGCCTACACCGCTCCCGGCGTGGTCGAGATCTCGCTGCTGGAGGCCCCGGCCGGGGTGATCGCCCGCACCGCCACCGGCACGCCGGCCAACGCGTTCAGCGGGACCGAACCGGGCGGCGTCGAAGCCATCTGCCTGTACGGCGGCCGCACCATGATTGCCGGCGCCGAGCCCGAACAGTGGTTTGGCGACGGGATCTACGACGACATCACCTGGACGCCGACGGGCGGCCCGGTCTGCAACCCCGGTGACGCCGACGGCGACGGGGATGTTGACCTCGACGACTTCGTCGTCCTCAAGAACAACTTCGGCACCGCCACCGGCGCCACCTGCGCCGAGGGCGACTTCGACGCCGACGGGGACGTCGACCTGGACGACTTCGTCCTGCTGAAGAACAACTTCGGCGTGCAGTACTGATCGCAGGCCGAAGGCCGTTGCCCGCACTGTGCACACGAGGGCGGCCCCACGCGGGGTCGCCCTCGTTTCGCGCGCGTCAAGGGGAACCGGCCACGCTGTCGGACCCCGATGAATCCCCCCCTGCGCAGGTCGATGATATTGCAGGAATTGCACGAACACCGCCGGTGCCCCGTGCGAAGAATACAGTGAGAGGAGCATCCGGGGCCCCGGCCGGTGGGAACGGCCTGGCGATCGTCCGCTGGACATGCCGTATAATACTCCGAGGAGGCAAGGCGATGCAGAACATGCCGATACTCCTGGACTTGCACACCCAGAAGGATCTGTTCTGCCCGGGTGGCGCGTTGTACGACCCTCGGACGGACCGCGTGACGGCGAAGGTCTACCGCCTGTTCCGGTGGGCCCGTCGCGCCAAGGTGCCGGTCCTCAGCGCCAAGCTGCTGGCCCGCTGGGGCCATCACGGTCCGTTCAGCCTGGAGCCGCACTGCGTGGACGGCTCCGGCGGGGAGGAGAAGCTCGCGCGCACGCTGCTGGGCCGACGCATCGATCTGGGGCTGGCCCACACCGCCGATCTGCCGTGCGATCTGCTGAAGACCTACCAGCAGGTGATCTTCGAGACCTGGGACGAGGACATCTTCCACCACCAGAAGCTCGAACGGCTGATCACCGAGCTGGTAGGGGCCAGGACGTTCATCCTGTGCGGCGCCAGCATCGCCGTGGGCATCAAGCAGGCGGTTCTCGGGCTGCGCAAGCGCGGCCACGACGTGATCATCGCCTCCGACGCGGTGCTGGACCTGAACGATCCGGCGACGGAGATGGCGTGGCTGCGGATCGTGGCCAAAGGCGCGCAGCTCATGACGGTTGCCGAAGTTGCCGAGGCGTTCGTCCCGACCCGTCGGGCGCGGGCGATCTCGGCCGCCGTGGCATCCTGACCGCCCCGGTGCGCGTGGCGGCTGATCCGGGGCGGTGCATTGCCGCCGGGGCTCGGGGGCGGTACCATGGGCGCGCAGCGCGGCAGCGGTCGCGTGGAAAGGAAGACGCCATGGCTGAGTCCCCTTTGGGTTCCCTCGAACAGATCTGGAAGCTCCAGGCGGCGCTGAACGCCCGCGCCGGCTTCGACACCCTGGCGATGGGCCGGCGCCTGGCCGAGGCCGAGGCCGCCGGAACGCTTCCGGACAGCGGGGGCCTGCGGGTCGAGATCGGCCGGGCCCTGAAGAACTACGCCGACGCGATGGCCGCCGAGTGCCACGAGCTGCAGGGCTGCCTGGCCTGGAAGCACTGGTACCGCGAGGCCCGGGAGGGCCGCCAGCACGAGCTGCAGGACCTGCAGAACGCCCGGGTGGAAGTGACGGACATGCTGTTCTTCTGGGTGAGCCTGTGCCAGTTGCTGGGCCTGACGAGCGAGGACGTCTACCGGCTCTACCAGAGCAAGCTGGGGATCAACCACAGGCGCCAGGACGAGGATCGCACGCAGGCCGCCCATGGCGAGCATGAGCACGAGAATCGCGAGGTCCGCTGATGGGCGGGCGGGTCGGCGGTGAGCCGGACCTGTGCGGCGCGTTCGTCGTCGGGCACCACGTCTGCACCCAGGGCGACCACTACGACTGGATGCTCGACGCGGGGGACTCGCTCATCACGTTCCAGTGCCCCGCGGCGCCCGGCGCGCTGCCGTCGGGGACGGCCGCGGCGGTGCGGCGGCTGGCCGACCATCGCCGGGCGTACTTGACGTACGAGGGCCCCGTCAGCGGCGGGCGGGGAAGCATCCGGATCGTCGAACGGGGCCGGTATGAAGCCTGGATCTCGCCGGAGGGCACGTGGCGGGTCCGGACGGCCGGGGGGGGCGATTTCCGACTGACGCCGGCCGGGGACGATCGTTACCAGCTCGATCGCGACGGCTGATCCGCCGCCGGCTCGGGCAGCAGCGAGATGATCTCGATGACCAGCTTGCCGTCGGCCGCGCGGATGCCCCGGATGCGGGCGTGGCCGTACCGTCGCGGCAGATCCAGCCGCACCGGGGTTCCCCGCAGCGCCTCGATCACCCGCTCGGCCACGTCGGCCAGGTCCTGCCCGTCCATGCCGGAGGGGCCGGGCTGTCCGGTCTGCCGCCACTGCCGGATGTGGCCGACCAGTGCGTCGATGACCTCCCGGCGGTGCCTCTGGACCGTCTGGCGGGGCACGGGCATCCGCCCCAGCCGCACGCCGGCGATCCGGATCGTCAGGCTCTGCGTGTCGTCGAAGGCCGGCACCAGGTCGACGGCGACCACGGCGTCGTAGCGCGCCCAGTGGGCGTACAGGGTGATCCGCCCGTCGCCGACGACGACGGCGGGGTCGCGCACCCCCGCCTGGTTCAGCGCCGCGGCCGCCTCGGGCGGCAGGGAGGCGACCCAGCGGTTGAGGATGTCGCCGTCGAGTTCGACGGTCGCCTCCCGGGGCTGGTCGGCGGGGTCGCAGTGAGGGTCGAGGCTGCCGACGCGGCTGGCGGCGCCGAGAACCTCGACGACCGCCCGTTCGGCGGATCGGCGGGCCTGCTGCTTCTGGGGCCCGCCCAGCACCAGCGGCCGATAGTCGCCCGGCACGTGCCTGATCGCCAGGCAGACGCCGGCGGCGATTGCGGCCAGGGCCAGGGCGACGGCCGCCAGAAGTCCGAGGATAAACCGACGCTGCTTCAACCTTCCGCCCCCCGCCGGACGCCTCGGGCACCCTGCCAGGTCTCCCTAACCGTTACAGCCGGCCGGGGATCGGTCGTTCCGGTCGTCCAGGCGCCCTCTTCGGCCGTCGGCTGTGGTATCATAAGAACACCTCAGGGTGTTTTTGGGAATCGGTGTTGAGGAACCTGCCCGAGCGGCGGGCCGGCGGGGCGTTCCCGCCCGCCGGAGGTTCCCCAGGCCGTTTCCCAGCAGTGGAGGCCGGGCCTGTGGAGGCCAGTCCGTTCAGTATACTGAACCTTACGCCCGGGCGGTACAGCCCGGAGCGGGTCGACGCGCAGTACCGCGCCGTCTGCCGCCGGATCCGTCGCGACGGGGGCCCCGACCGCCGGCGCCGCCTCGACGACGCCCTGATCGCCCACGCGATGCTCCGCAGCCCGGCTGGCCAGGCGATGCTGATCCGCCGTTTCAGCCGCGACGCGGCCGAACGGCCTCGGCGGCGGGCGATGGCGGTGCCGCGACCCCATCCGGCACCCCGCGCGGCAGCCCCGGCGGCGGGCGAAGCGGCCCGGCCGGCCCGGCCGGATGTGCATAGCCGTTTTGCCCGAATGGTTTACGATCGCATGGAGGGGGGGCTGCTCCGCATGACGGCGCGGCAGGAACTGATGCTGATGGCCCGGGGGTTGGGGATCGACCCGTTCAAGGCGAACCTGGTCATCGCCGAGGTGCTCCACGAGGTCCGCCGCGGCCGGCGGGTGGTGGGGCCCGGCGTCGGCGCCGTGGCGACCGTGCCGGCCGATCCCCCCGCGGGCCGGTACGGCCTGCGCGTCGCCCTGGCGGTCGCCGCGGCTGTCGTGCTCGACGCGCTGGTGCTGCTGTGGCTGACCGGCGCGGGCGGGTGATGGTCCTTGACGCCGTTGCGGCCGTCCCGCTACGATCGGCGGGCATGATCCTCATCCTGGACAACTATGACAGCTTCACCTACAACCTCGTCCAGCGGATCGGCGAACTGGACGGGGCTCCGCCCGTCCGTGTCATCCGCAATGACGTCCTGCCCCCTCAGCAGGCCGCCGACGAGATCGCCCCGACGCACCTGATCATCTCCCCGGGACCCTGTACGCCCAACGAAGCCGGCCAGAGCATGAACTACATCCGCCACTTCCACGGCCGGATTCCCATCCTGGGGGTCTGCCTGGGCCACCAGGCGATCGGGCAGGTTTTCGGCGGCAGCGTCGTCCGTGCGCCCCGCCTCATGCACGGCAAGACCAGCGAGATCCGCCACGACGGCCAAGGGGTGTTCCGCGGCATCGCCAACCCCTTCACCGCCACGCGCTACCACAGCCTGATCGTCGACCCCCAGGGACTGGACGACGACTTCGTCCAGACCGCTTGGACCGTCGACGCCGGCGAGCTGATGGGCATCCGCTCGAAGACCCATCCCACCGAAGGCGTGCAGTTCCACCCCGAGAGCTTCCTGACCGACGTGGGGCAGCGCCTGCTGGCCAACTTCCTGAACCTGTGAGCACCGGCCCATGAGCGACACCCCGCGACGACCGAAGGCGGTATTCCTCTGCGACGGCAACCAGATCGACCGGGTCTACGCCAGGGGCCGCAAGGCGCGCGTGGCCGAACTGACCGACCTGTACGCGACGGTGGTGTCCCAGGCCGCCTTCGACGAGCACGCCGACGCGCTGGCCGATCGGCAGGTGGTGTTCAGCACCTGGGGCATGCCCAGGCTCCGCGAGGACCAGATCGACCGGCTCCGGTCGCTGGAGGTGGTGTTCTACGCCGCCGGGTCGGTCAAGCACTTCGCCGAGCCCTATCTGGCGCGGGGCATCGCGGTTGTCAGCGCGTGGGCGGCCAACGCCGTCCCGGTGGCCGAGTTCGCCCTGGCGCAGATCCTGCTGGCCTGCAAGGGCTACTTCCGCAACGCCACCGCGGTCACCAGCCCGGAGGGCTACCGCTCGGCGCGGGCCGCCGAGGCGCGGGGGGTCTTCGGCGAGACGGTCGCCCTGATCGGCGCCGGCATGATCGGCCGCAGGCTGATCGAACTGCTCAAGCCCTTCACGCTGAACGTGGCGGCGGTCGACCCCTTCCTCAGCGACGCCGACGCCGCCGCGCTGGGCGTGGCGAAGGTCTCGCTGGAGCAGGCTTTCGCCGAGGCGCTGGTGGTGAGCAACCACCTGCCGAATCTGCCGGAGCTGCGCGGGGTGCTGAACGAGCCGCTGCTGGCGTCGATGCGCCCGGGGGCGACGTTCATCAACACGGGTCGCGGCGCCCAGGTGGACGAAGCCGCCCTGGCGAAGGTCTTCGCCGCGCGTCCGGACCTGACGGCCCTGCTGGACGTGACCTTCCCCGAGCCGCCCGAGGCGGATTCGCCCCTGTACCGCCTGCCCAACGTGCGCATCAGCACCCACATCGCCGGTTCGCTGGGCGACGAAGTCGTCCGGATGGCCGACTGGATGATCGACGAGTTCCTCGCCTTCCGGTGCGGCCGTCCGCTCCGCTACGCCGTCACCGCCGAGCAGCTGCGGACCATGGCCTGAAGCCGCCGTTCCCGCATCCGGCGCCTTGACAACGACGGCCGGGGGCGGACACTTCAGGGAAGGCGGTTCCTTCGGAACGGCAGCGGCGCGGGCGCGAGGGAGCGTCCGGCGGTTGCCAGGAGAACACAGCGATGGCCAAAGAGATCAACTGGCTCGTACCCCCCCGACGTGTCACCCCCGCCGACGGTCAGTGGCGCCTGCCCAAGCGCGTCGTGCTGGGCAGCGACAGCGATGCCGACGCGCTGGGGCTGGAGAAGACCGCCGCGGTGGTCCGCCAGTCCGGGCGCGACGCCGTCGTCGGCGGCCCCGACGCCCAGGTCCGCGTCGTGCGCAACGCCCGCCTGACCGATCCGGAAGGCTACCGCCTGACGATCGGCCCGGCGGGCGTGACGGTCGAGGCGTCGACCGACGCCGGGGCCTTCTACGGCCTGGCGACGCTGCGGGAGCTGCTCCGCATGGGCGGCGCGGCGCTGGCGTGCATGAAGATCGACGACGCGCCGGCCTTCGCCCGCCGCGGGGTGTACCACGACTGCGCCCGCGGGAAGGTGCCCAGGCTCGAAACGCTGCTGGGGCTGGTCGAACGGCTCGCCGAGTGGAAGATCAACGAGCTGCAGCTCTACGTCGAGAACGCCTTCCGCTTCGAGAAGCACCCGGCCATCTGGCAGGGCTATTCCCCGCTGACGCCGTCGGACATCACGAAGCTGCAGGCCCACTGCGGGCGCCACCACATCCGCCTGGTGCCGAGCCTGTCGAGCTTCGGGCACATGGAGAAGGTGCTCCTGCTGAAGCAATACGCCCCCCTCAACGAGCTGCCGCACGGCTCGACGCTGTGCCCGACCGATCCGGGGAGCATCCGGTTCGTCGAGGAGCTCTACGAGGAGTTCCTGCCGCTGTTCGAGGCGGAGGATTTCAACGTCTGCTGCGACGAGACGTGGGACCTGGGCAAGGGGCGGACCTACGACGAGTGCCGCCGGCGGGGCGAGGGGCAGGTGTACCTCGACTTCCTCCTGAAGATCCGCAAGCTCTGCCAGAAGTTCGGACGGCGGATGAACGCGTGGTCCGACGTCGTGCTCAACCACCCCGAGACGCTCGACCGCGTGCCGCGCGACATCGTCATGCTCAACTGGGGCTACGAGGCCGACAGCGAACGGCTGAACCGCTCGGGCGAGATCGCCAAGGCGGGCCTGCCGATGGTGCTCTGCCCGGGCACGAGCAGTTGGAACACCATCGCCAGCCGCTGGACCAACGCTCATCAGAACATCCGCCAGGCCGCCGCGCTGGCCAAGCGCTACAGCGCCGAGGGTGTGCTCAATACCGACTGGGGCGACCTGGGCCACAGGCAGTTCCTGGCCGTCAGCCTGATGCCGCTGGCGTTCGGCGCCGCCGAGAGCTGGAAGCCCGGCGCCGCCGACATCGAGGCCTTCCCGCGCCGCTTCTCGCGCCAGGCGTTCGGCGACGCCGACGGGCGGATCGGCGACGCGATCGAGGCCCTGGGAACGATCTACCTGCGCTACGGGATCACCCAGGCCAACCGCGATCCGATGACGTCCAACCTCCAGGAGCCGCTGCGGCCCGAGAACAACGCCCTGTGGTACACCCTGCACCGCCAGGTGGACCGCTACCGTCCCGAGGCCCTGGCCAGCGTGCTGGAGGCGCTGCCGGAGGCGGGCGTGTGGAAGCAGCCGGCCGGCGACCCGTTCGACGCGCTGAGCCTGGCCGAATTCGCCCTGTCGGCGCGGATCATCGCCCTGTACTGCTTCCGCAGCTCGGTCGCCTGGCAGATGGGCATGGGCGAGACCGTCGGCGCCGCCACGTACAGGAAGCTCGCCGAGCAGATCGACCGGACCGCGAAGGACTTCGCGGCGATGTGGAACGCCAGGAACAAGCCCTCCCGCCTGCGGGACAACCTGCGCCTGTTCAAGGATGCGGCCGCCGAGGCGCGGAGGTACGCGCGTGGGTGAGCGGGCCGAGCCGATCTCCGTCGCGATCGAGACCACCAGCCGCCGCGGCGGGGTGGCCCTGGGCGCCGGCGACCGGCTGGTGGAGGCCCTGCCGTTCGACGCGGCCCGGCGGGCCGCCACGCAGGTGATCGTGCACCTGGACGACCTGCTCGGCCGCCACGGCCTGGCGCCGGCGGCGATCCAGGAGCTGTACCTGACCGCCGGGCCGGGCAGTTTCACCGGGACGCGGATCGGCGTGACGGTCGCCCGCACGCTGGCCCGCGCCCTGCCCCTGGTGCGCTGCGTGGCGATGCCCACGCCGGTGGTGGTCGCCGAGGCGGCGTGCGGCCGGGCGGAGATCGAGCACCTGGCGGTCGTGCTGGACGCCCGCCAGGGGCGGATCTACGTCACCCTGTTCGAGCGGGCGGACCGGCGGCTGCGGGCGGCGGGGCCGCCGGCGGTGACGACGGTCGACGCGCTGCTCGCCTCGACCCCGCGCCCGCTCCACGTGACGGGCGAGGGGCTGGGCTACCACGCGGTGGAGGGGCGCGGCGTGATCGCCCTGGACGAGTCGCTGTGGCTTCCCACCGTGGCCAACACCTGGACCGTCGGCCGCCGCCTGGCCGCGGCGGGACGATTCACCGACCCGGCCGACCTGGCGCCCATCTACATGGGCAAACCGGAGGCCGTCCGCCTGTGGGAGCAGAGCCGCTGAGGCCGCCCATCACAGAAGCATGCTCACCACGAAGATCACCACCCCCAGGATGCCCAGGACCAGACCCGCGACGGCCGGCCCCCGCCCGCGCGGACGGCCCTCGTCGTCGGTCCGCACGCCCAGGCCGCCGAAAACGATCGCCAGGATCGAGGGGATCAGGATGCGGTACAGGGGGATGCCCAGGATGCCCAGCACCAGGGCCGCCGTGCCCAGGCCTCCGCTGGGGGCCTGGGGTTCGGATCCCTCCAGCGTGAACGGGGCGGCGCAGCGGCGGCAGTTGTTGCGGTCGACGGCGTTGGCGGTCTTGCAGCGGGGGCACTGGATGGCCTTCTGCCCGCTGGGCAGCGTGACGATCTGCGGGGCCTTGTCCCCGGCGGCGGCAAACGCGTGGACCGGCTGGCTGTACTCGGTCTCCGCCTCCGTCCCGCCGATCCGCCGGGCCCGCTCGGCCGGGGGGGGCACCGTGAACTGCGCCCCGCACGTCGGGCACTGGCCGCGACGGCCCACCATGCCCGTGTAGGCCTCCAGGCGGGACTGGCACAGGTCGCACCGGAACGTGAACAGGCTGCCGTGCGCGAACTGACCGGCGGCGGCGCTGGGCTGGCCCACCTGGAAGCGCTGACGGCAGTGGGGGCACGTCATGGGCCGGCCGATCTGGACGGCCATGATGCCGATGCTCCTGCCGCAGTGCGGACAGATGATCTGGTAGTCCATCGAACGCTCCCTCGGTCGGCTCCGCCAAGCTACCAGAAGGCCTATCGACCGGCAACGGGTAAGGGGTTGTCAAATCGCGACTCTTGGTGCACAATGGGTGCTGGAGCGTTCAGATCCTTTCGATCTCTAGAGGAACATGGCAATGACGTCTTCCCTCGCGTGCCTGGCCGGGGCGCCGTTGTTTGCACTGGCCGATCGCGGTGACGGGGCCGGCGAGCCGCTCGGCCGGATGCAGACGCCCTTCGGCGCCAGCGAGCCGATCTGGCGGCTGGCCGGCGACGGCTGCTACGTGGTGCCCCTGTGCAGCGCCGACGGGCGCCACACCTGGCCCGGGGCCGTCAATCACCGCGCGACGCTGTACGCCCTCAAGGCGCTCGGCGTCCGCTGCGTGCTGGGCGTGTCGGCCGCCGGGGCCATCACGCACAACTACAACGTGGGCGACATCGTCGTCGTCGGCGACCTCATCGACCGCACCGCCCGGCGCGCCAATACGTTCTTCGAGCACACCGGCATCGCCGCCCTGCGGCAGTTCCCGGTGTTCTGCCCCTTCCTCTGCCAGGCGCTGACGGCATGCCTGGACCGGACGGGCCGCCCCTGCCGCCGGGGCAGCACCCTGGTGGTGACCGAGGGCCCGCGGCTGGAAACGCCGGCGGAGGTCCGTTTCTACGCGGCGTCCGGGGGGGAACTGGTCGGCCACGCCTTCGCCCCCGAGGCCTTCCTGGCCAAGGAACTGGAGCTGTGCTTCGCCGGCGTGGCCTACGTTGCCAACTACGCCGAGACGGGAAGCTGTTACCGCCCGTTTTCGGCGCGCGACCTGTTCGGGGGGCTGACCAGCGTCTCGGAGTCCGACCGGCTCGACGCGGCCGTCCGGACGATCGCGGCCCTGGTGGAAGACGTGAACCGCTACGTGGGCGAGCAGGAGCCGACCTGCGAGTGCGGCCGCACGATGCGCCACGCCGTCGAGAAGTTCGGCCTCGGCGAGGACTGGCGGCAGTGGTTCACCGTCGCCCGCGGCCGCTACGCCAGCGTTCCGCCGCGGACCGGCGGCGCCGTCATCGACGATGTTTCCCAGACCACCCACCCGTCGTAGAGGCGGCTGGAGGGCTCCCCGGCCGGCGGAGTCCTCGGGAGAGCATCCGCCCGCTGGGGGGGGTCTGAAAGAGGTTATTTGACGTGCCGGGGAGGTACGAGCCACAGAGGGCGCCGCTGTCCTCTGTGGCTATTCTTGTCTTTCATCGCAGCCGAGGACCTCGGCGTCGTTCCGGGCGGTGATGGACCCTCCCGGCGGGATCACCAGCAGGTCGTCGTCCCACAGGCCGCCCAGGAGGCGTTCCAGCAGCGACAGGTCGCCGTCGCACAGGTCGAACTGCCAGTTCTGGGCGGCGGCCTGGTCGCGCGAGGCGTCGATGAAGGCCTGCTCGTCGGCGACGCCCATCCGGATGTAGCACAGGTGGCGGTAGTTTCGCTTCCAGTCGCCGAGCGTCTCCAGCACGTACCGGGCGTTCTCCTGGCCGTACTTGGCGACCAGTTCACCGAAGGTGACGTTCAGGCCCAGTTGCTCCATCACGCCGCGCTGGCCGGGCACGTCGGGATCGTTGCGTTCGACCCAGCCGGTGGTGTGGAAGTACGTGCCGGGGTGGGCGTCGAAGTAGTCCTGGTATTTCCGGCGGCTGCCGAAGAACAGGGTGATGCAGTCGTGGCCCTTGGGGATCACCAGGGGGATCGACGGCGCGCGGAGGCCGACCACCCCGTCATTGCAGCGGGCATAGCCCAGCAGGACGGCCCTGTACTGACCGGTCGCGGCGGCCCCGTCGATCGCCTGCTGGAGGATGCTCCGCATCTGTGCGGTGGGAAGATCGTGCAGCCCCTTATGCTGGAAGGCGATATCCACCTGCAGCGGACTCCGCGCCGCCAGGAGGCACGCCTCGCGGAAGAGGATCTCGCACCCGATGAACATCACCTTCTCGCCGGGATTCAAGCGCATGGCAGGAACACACTGAAGGTGGCGCCGCGGCCGGGGGCGCTTTCGACGTCGATCCAGCCGCCGTGCTTGGCAATGGTTTCGTAGACGTAGGTCAGCCCGTAGCCGGAGGCGTTGGGTCGGGTGGTGTAGCCCTTGTGGAAGATCCGCTGGACCATCTCCTTGCGGATGCCGCACCCGGCGTCGCGGACGCTGATGGCCAGGAAATCGCCCTCGGCCTCGGCGAGGTTCGGGGGCTTCTCTTCACTGGCGGCGCGTCGGGTGGCGACCCACACGTCGGTGGGGGCCTCCGGGTGGGTCAGGCGGTGCTTGTTGATGGCGTCGCGGGCGTTGAGGCACAGTTGGGTCAGGATGCGTCGCACCCGCTCGGGATCGGCATTCGCCGGCGGCACGTCGGGATCCAGCGCCAACGTCAACTGGACCGAATCGCCCATCCGCTGGCCCAGCGCGTCGGCGAAGCCGGTGATCAGCGCGTTGACGTCGGTGGGCTCGGCCGTCAGCGGCCGCGATTCCTTCAGGGCGGCCTCCAGGTCGAACGTCTCCTCCTCGCCGCCGCCGGCCGGCACCCGGTTGCTCTGCAGGTCGCCGAGCTGCTTGCGGACGACCTCCAGCTCAGCGTGCAGACGCCGCGTCTGCCGCGCTACCGACGATCGAAGCGTCTGGCGCCACGCCAGGGCCGTCAGGCACAGCACGGCCAGGCCGCCGAGGATCGCGGCGACGAGGAAGACCCTATGCTGCCCCGTCTGGGGATTGACCTGGTGCTCGAACCACTTCGCCTGCAGCCGCGCCAGCATGCCGTTGGTGTTCAGCGTCCCGATGGCCTGGCGGATGCCCTGGGCCAGGGCCGGATCGTACCGCCTGGAGACCGCCGGGCCGTGATCGTCCATCTTGTAGAACCGGCCGCCGACCATCCGGATATCGGTTTCCTTCCAGGTGCGGACGGCGTACTGGATCGTGTTGGCATCGGCGACGAAGGCCCGGGACCACCGGGTGAGCACCTGGTCGAAGGCCTGGCGGGGCGACCGGACCACGTCGATTTCGACGCTTTCGTTGCCGTCGAACAGCGCCAGGACGGGGTCGTCGCTCATCACCGCCACGCGGAGGCCCTTGAGGTCGTGGTGGGTCGCTTCGCCGTCCAGGGCGTTGAAGTCCTTGAGGATGGCGATGCGGTACTCCCGCAGGACCGTCGGCCCGCAGAGCACCCACTCGTCGGTCACGCTGGGGCGCCCCCGGGCCTGGCCGTACCCCACCAGGCCGACTGCCTCGCCCCGCTCGACGGTCCGCATCGCCTCGTCCATGGGCATCAGCCTGATCTGGATCGCCTGGCCCAGCACGTCGGCGACGGCCCGGAGGACCTCCACGTCGTAGCCGGTCGGCAGGTTGTCCTCGCCGACGAAGCTGTACGGCGCGTTGGAGTCGCTGCCCACGAACAGCAGCAGGGCCGGCGGGGATGCCGCCGGCGCGGTGGTCGGGGCGGGGGAGGGCTCCTCCTGGGCGGCGCCCAGGGCCGCCGGCGCCAGCATCGCCAGCA
This sequence comes from Planctomycetota bacterium, assembly GCA_012514895.1. Classification (GTDB taxonomy): domain Bacteria; phylum Planctomycetota; class Phycisphaerae; order SM23-33; family FEN-1343; genus JAAYZK01. Next base: position 43,412 of record JAAYZK010000143.1, read on the forward strand.
GCAGGGCCCATCGGAAGGTCGGGGAGGCAACGGGGTTCTTGTCCATGGCAACCACGGTCCTGCGGTCCTCGGAATCTGTCCCGGCAGCCCGCCTGCGCCGCGGGGTCTCTCAGGATCCACGCGCCAGGAGAGGCTTCTGACACAGTCTCTTCTCGGGTCGGCGGGGCACGCATCCGTCCGGGCGCTAACCCGAGAGTGTCAGGCCAGTATCGTCTCCGCGGGCCCGCCGATCAAGGCAAGGCCACAAAAACCCGCGCCTATCCCGGGTGCTGCAGGGCCCGCACGACGGCGTCGACCGTCTCCTGGTGGTTCAGGCCCGCACAGTCGACCGTCGCCGTCGCCCAGCGTTCGTACAGCACGCGGCGTTCGGCGTACAGCTCCGCCAGGCTGGTGTTGCGGCCCATGACGATCCCGCGGGTCTTCAGGTCCGTCAGCCGCCGCTGGAGCGACGCCAGGTCGATCCGCAGGTACACCACCGGTCCGGCGGCCGCCAGGCGGGTCATGGCCTTCTCGCTGTAAACCACGGATCCGCCGGTGGCTACGACCTGGTTGGTCAGGGGGAGGTCCAGGACGGTCTGTTCCTCGCATCGTGTGAAGGCCTCTGGGCCGTCGGCGTCGAGGATCGCCTGGAGCCGCCGGCCGTCGCGGGCCTGGATGAGCAGATCGATGTCGACGAAGGGACGGGCCAACTGCTTGGCAAGCAGGACGCCCACGGTGCTCTTGCCGGCGCCGGGCATGCCGACCAGGATGATGCACCGCCGGCGGTCCATCGTCACCACCCCAGCGTCCGCAGCCACGTCAGGGCCATCAGGGCGTGGCCGGCATCGTTGGGGTGGACGCCGTCCCGCGTCAGGGGCGGCGCCCCGGCTGCGATCGCCTCGGTGAAGGCCTGGTGGACGGGGACGCAGAAGGCGTTGAAATGCCCTGCCAGTTGGCTGACGGCCTGGATGTAGGGCTGCAGGAGGCGGTTGCCTTCGCTGTCGGGCTTCTCGCCGATGATGCCGGGCGTCATGAGGATCAGCCCGCACCCGCTGCAGCGCGCCCGCGTCCGCTCCAGCAGTTCGCGGTAGACGGCGGTGAACCGGTCGAGGGGGATCCCGCCGCCGGGGGTGTCCAATTGCCGCCAGACGTCGTTGACGCCGATGGACACGCTCAGCCAGTTCGGCCGGTGGGCCAGGACGTCCCCGTCCCACCGCGCCGCCAGGTCGGCGATCGTGTCGCCGCCGACGCCCGAGTTGATGAAGCGGAGGCGCCGCCCGGGCCGCCGGGCCGCCGACAGGGCCGCGACCATGCGGACGTACCCGTCGCCCAGTTCGGCGTGGGCGCCCCGACCGCAGGCGGTAATGCTGTCGCCGACCATCACCACGGTGTGCCCGTCCTGGAGCACGAAATCGCCAACAGTCACCGCTCGGTCCTTCCTCGGGCGCAGCCGATCAGTCGGTGTGAATCCCCAGGCTCTCCAGCGCGTCGGTCTCCGAGGCGTGGAAGGCGAAGACGTCGTGGAGCTTCATGATCTTGAACACGCGCCGGATCTCATCCTGCATGTTGCAGATCAGCACTTCGCCGCCGATCGCCTCGGCCTTGCGCTTCAGCGTGATCAGCACGCCGACCGCCTGGCTGGCCAGGAACTTGACGCCCCCGAAATCCAGCACGATCTTGCGGGCGGCCCGCGCATCCACCAGCGCGTACAGCTCCCGGGCGATGGCGTCGATGATCAGGCTGTCGAGGATCGACCCGTGCCGGAAGTTGACGACGACGGCGTCCTTGATCGTGTGGATCAGCAGTTGGGATTCGGCCATGACGTACCTCATCGTCTCCGGCCGGCCGGACGGCCGCTCCGCCGCACGGGGCGGCCGCCCGGAGCCGGGAAGGCGGGCGATCCTAGCGGACCGCGACGACCTCGGTCACCTCGGGAACGCGTTCTTTCAAGTTCCGCTCGATACCCATCTTGAGCGTCATCGCGGCCCCGGGGCACCCGACGCAGGCCCCGCGGAAACGGATCGAGACGACGCCGGTGTCTTCCTGAACGTCGATCAACTGGATGTCGCCCCCGTCCCGCTGGACCAGGAGACGGAGCTGATCGATCACCTCGCCGACGCGCTCGGTAAGTGAAGCTTGCTTCTGCTGTTCTGTCATAATGCACTCCATATCTGCCGGCCGGCGGCCGGTGACGTGTCGGCCACGCCATGCCGGCGAATTATAACAATCCATGAGGCGACAACAAGCACCCGCCTTTCTACGGCCGCCGCCGCCCCGCCGTGCGATCCGATCGCAATGGATTACTCAACCGAAGCTTACACGGCGCCGATATCCTCCAATGTCCCACCGGCTGTCGGTGCGGACCGGCGGCAGGGCAGCGGCCTGCCCCACAGGAGAGCCATCCCGTGAAAGCAAAGCGCGTGATCAAGTGGACGCTGTTGGGCTCGGTCGCATTGATCCTGACGCTCGGCGGCATTCTGTACCTCATGGTCCGCTGGACACCGGCGGAGTACAAGCCCCAGGTGCTGACCGAATCGGAGAAGGTCGAGGTCCGCCAGGACATGGAGCGGCGCCTCGCCGCCATGCTCGACCCGTCGGGGCTCCTCGATGCCGCCGCCGCGGGCGTGGAGAACCTCAAGACGGAGACCACGGTCGAGGTCGACGCCCGGACGGGGCAGCGGGTCCAGGTGACCCGGACGACGTACGACATGCCGCTGACCGCCGAGGACCTGAACAAGTGGATCGGCGCGATGCCCGAAGCCTCGGTGGAACGCCTCGCCAACTCCGGGGTGAGCGCCCCGGCGATAGCGATCGGCCGCGACCGCGTGACGTTCTACGCCCGCGTCGACAAGTTCGACAGCGTGGTGGGGATGGACCTGGGTTTCAGCTTCGACACGGACGAATCCGTGAAGATCGACGTCCGTTCCAGCAGCGCCGGACGGCTTCCGATCCCCGATGAAATGGTCGGCCGCTACAAGCAGACCGCCGTGGACCAGGCCCGCAACAACATCCAGTGCGTCAGCCAGGAGGCCGCGATGTTCGGGGAGACGGGCGAGATGGCCGCGCTGGTCGTCGCCAGCCTGGGTCCGCGGCTCGGCGACGCGCTGGCGGGCAAACCGGTCACGCTGGACATCAACCAGGCGCTGGGCAGCAACGTCCGCATCCGCGGGGTCAAGAGCGTCGACGGCAAGCTGACGCTCGACATGGCCGCCGTGCAGCGAACGCCCCTGGCCGCCGAGGCCGTCGCCCGCCAGGCGGCCCAGGAGCCGTAGCCCTCCTTGCAGACGGCGTGCCGCCGGGTGAGTATAATGCGGCGAACGCATCGGACGGCACGGCGCGAGCACAGGAATCGGGGCGGATGAACAACACGGACTTCTACTGCCTGGCCATCATCCCTGCGCGGGGGGGCTCCCGGGGCCTGCCCGGCAAGAACCTTCAGACCGTCGGCGGCCGGACGCTGGTGTACCGGGCGGTCCGGGCGGCCATCGAGAGCGGGTGCTGCCACCGCGTGATCTGCAGCACGGACGACGATGCCATCAGCGCCGAGGCGGTCCGCGCCGGCGGGGACGTGCCCTTCCGCCGCCCGGATGAACTGGCCAGCGACACCGCGACGAGCATGCAGGTGGTCCGCCACGCCGTCGACCGCATCGAGGGGGAGCGCGGCCGCCCGGTGGACCTGGTCTGCCTGGTCGAGCCGACGACGCCCCTGCGGCTGCCGGCGGACATCCGCCGGGCCGTCGATCTGCTGGTGAACGCCGATCCCCCGGCCGACAGCGCCGTCAGCGTCTGTGCGGTGCTCGACGCCCACCCCGCCTGGCTGCGGAAGGTCGTCGACGGCGAGATGGTGCCCTATTTCCCGGACATGCCCGAGCCCACCCGCCGCCAGGACCTCCAGCGCTATCCTGCCCCTTACCGCCGCAACGGGGCCGTCTACGTCACCCGCCGGGACGTCGTGGTCCGCGACAACAGCCTGTACGGCCGCCGCTGCCTGGCCTGCCAGATGCCCCCCGAGCGCAGCATCAACATCGACTCGTTCATGGACCTCGTCTGCGCCCGCGCCGTCTGGCAGGAACTCCTGGGCGGGGTCGACTGAGCCTCGCCGGCCGGCGCTACGTCCCGATCTCGACGCATCGGCCGGAGGCGGCCGAGGCGATGATCGCGTCGGTGATCTCCTGGATGACCAGGGAGCGGGCCAGGTCGGTCTGCGGCGGGCGGCCGTCGCAGATGGCGTCGACGAAGTCGCGCAGGGGCGCGTCGGTGTGGGGGCCGTGCCATCCCTCGTCGCCGGTCCACAGGACGTGCGCGACGACCCCGTCGGCCGTCGCCTCGTCGTGGATGAGCTGCTTGCCCTCGCCCGGGGTCATCATCAGCCGCAGCGAGCCGTGCTCGCCGATGATCTGCCAGGCCGCGTCGGCCGCCGCGGGCATGTACTCGCCGCGTTCCAGCGAGAGGATCGTCCCGCTTTCGCAGCGGACCAGGGCGGTGTAGTAAGTCTCCGCGTCGGACTCGGGCGCGACCTGGTCGGCGAAGCGTTGGGGGATCGGCCAGGCCTGGGCGAAGACGGTCCGCGGCCGGAGCGTCCAACCGGTCAGGCCGAGCAGGTAGTCCAGATCGTAGCAGCCCCAGTTGTAGAGGATGCCCCCGCCGTTGAGGTCCCGCCGCAGCCGCCAGGCCGGGGGGAGTGTCGCGGGCTTGCCCCGTCCCGGCACGAGCTGGCGGGCCCGCACCAGCCTCAGGTCGCCCAGCGGACGGTCGGCCAGGAACGCCGCGGCGACCTGGGCGTGCTCGTGGTAGAGGAATCTCAGCGAGCAGCAGCCGGCGACGAGGTCGCCCTTGGCGGCGATCATCCGGCGCACGTCTCCGGCGGTGGAGGCCACGGGCTTCTCCGTCAGGACGTGCTTGCCGCGGGCGAACGCCTTCAGCGCCATCGCCGTCCGCGTCGCGGCGGGGAAAGCCAGTACGACGGCGTCCACGTCGGGGTCGTCCAGCAGTTCGTCGCCCGAGCGGTACACCCGCGGCACGCCGAACTTCTCGGCCGTGGCGGCGGCCTTCGACGCGATGAGGTCCGCCACCGCCAGCGGCTCGGCCCGCTGGACGTTCACCGCCGACTCGACATGCCGCGGCCCCATCACGCCGCACCCGATCACACCGATCCGCACCTTGTCCATCGCCCGCTCCTTCAGATCCCGCCGGCCGAGCCAGAATAGCCGCCGGCGGCCTCAAAGGCCAGCATCGCCCAGCGCCGCCAGCAGGTCGCGCAGGGCGACGACGTGAAACCCGCCGGCCGCCAGGGCGTCCATGGAGGCGGCAAACCGCTCCGGCGGGGTGTTGACCCACGGGTGGGCGTACTCCGGCACGCCGTGGAACATCAGCACGGGAATCACGCCGGGGGCCGCGCTGGCGACGGCGTCACGGAAGGGGGCGGGGTCGTCGCCGTGCACGGGGAAGCTGGGGATCCGCAGCAGGGGGTCCCTGCCGGGAACGAACGGGCGGGCCCCGCCGATGCGGGCCAGCCGGTAGCCGTTGCGGATCAGCACGGGATCGGCGCTGTCGCGCGCCACGGCGACCGGGTAGGCGAACGTCGCGGGGCGCCGGATGCCCCAGGCCGCGCATCGCCGGTGAATCGCCTCCAGCTCGGCCTCGAACTGCTCGTCGCTGATTTCGGTGACGCGGGCGTGGGTCAACGTGTGGTTGCCGATCTCGAACCCGGCGGCGTCCAGTTCCCGGATCTGCTCCCAGGTCATGTACTGCCGCTTGTTCTCCGCAAAGTCCGGCGGGAACTCGCAGACGTAGAACGTCGCGCCGAAGCCGTGCCGCCGCAGAAGGGGTCCGACGAACGAGGCGTGATTGGACACCGCGTCGTCGAACGTCAGGACGATCGTCTTGCCGGAATTCAGATCCACCGTCATCGCAGTCCTCCTGGCGCCGTCGGCCCCAGCAGAACCGAACCGGCGGACCGAATGCAAGCGGGAACCGGCAGCCTGCTCCGTCGCGCAGAAGGCCCGGAGAAGGCCCTTGGCATCTGTGGGGATTTGGGTTACAATGAATCCGCAATCGTGGTGCGGCGCCGGCGGTTGTGTCGTGGTTGTGGAGGCGTCGGCCCGGCCTGTCGGTTCCACCTGGCCCGGGCTCATTCCGTACAACGCGTTGATGTCCCGGCGGGCCCCCGGCTGCGCTGCGTGCGCACCGCGGAAGCCGCGCGGGCCATGGGCGGGAGGGTCTCTCATGAGGACGAGGCGCGGCTTCTTCGCGGGTGGTCTGATGCTGGTCGTTCTGGGCCTGGTGGCGGCGGCCGCCGTCGCGGCGCCGGGCCCCCTGGCGCCGATCCAGACGGTCGAGATCGGGCCGCAGGGCCAGTTCATCGTCAACGGCGAGCCGTTCATCCCGCTGATGTCGTGGCTGCAGCGGTCCAGCCGCTTCAGCCTGCTGCGGAGCCTGAACTTCAACACGTTCATGGGCAACCAGAAGACGCCCCTGGAGCAGGCCCAGGC
>JAAYZK010000144.1 GCA_012514895.1 Planctomycetota bacterium
CCGCCCCTCCAGCAGGAGCCAGACGTCCCTGCCGTCGATGATCCGGTCGTCGGGCACGGCCGCGCCGGCCAGGCGGGCGAACGTCGGCATGAAGTCCATGGACGTGACGACCTGGCGGCATTCGCTCATAGGGCCCTCTCCTGAAGGGGTCCGCGTCAGGGTCGCCAGCGGACCCGCACGGCCGGGCGGTTGTCAAGCCCGTGAAGGGCGCCCCGCCCTACCCGGCACGGCCCTGGCCTCCTGGAGGCGGTAGCAGGTGGGCTTGCGGACGCCCGCGGCCGCTCAGCCCATCAGCCCCTGCAGCGCGTCGCGGACGTGCTGCTGGAGCACCTGCTCGATCTTCGCCTCGGTGGCGGCGTGGGTCACCTCGTGGCCGCCCTGGCCGTGCGCTTCGTCGACGGGCAGATAGCCGACCGAGTCGTTGGCGATGGAGATCACGGCGGTCTCCGGCAGCGGGCTGGCTTCGCGGAACATCGCGACGTACTCACTGAACAACTCGCCCGGCACGGCGACCATCGCCAGGTCGCCGGCGCGGAGGGCCTGCACCTCGGTGGTGATCGCCTTGCCCTGCTCGCGCCCCGGGGTGTCGCGCCACTGGCGCTTGCTGACCAGTTCCCACGGACGGCTGCTGACGGCGACGGGGCCGCCGGCGAGGGGGTGCAGCTTGCCCATCGCCGCCAGGACCGCCTCGCCCAGCGCCTCGCCCATCGCCCGCGGATGGCGGGAACCCACCTGGATGCACGTCCGCGGGTTGATGTTGCCGGCGCCGGCCAGGGCGAACATCGTCGTCAGGTGCGGGTGGTGCGCTTCGAGGAAGTCCTTGAGGTACCCGGGGTAGTCGGCGGAGATCTTGATGCTCCGCGGCCCCAGCGTCACCGGGTGGCAGCCGTAGTTGACCAGCAGGGCCGCCAGCGATCCATCCTGGCGGCGCACGCCCACGAGCATGACCGAGGGGTCGACGTAGCCGGGGTGTCTGCCGTCAGGGTCGCGCCACTCGTTGGACCACACCCCGTCGGTGCTGGCCACCCGCCGGTTCGACGCCAACTGCCGCGCATCGGTCCAGGCCACCTCGAACCGTCCCGGCTGGACGGCCTGGGCGGCGGCGGCCACGAGCTCGACGAGGCGGTCCTCCAGCCACGGCCGGTAGTCCAGGTCGACCTGGGCCAGGTCCGCCTGCCCGCTGTAGGTGCGCACGCCCGACGGACCGCTGTGCGTGTGCGTGGCGGAGATCATCACCGCGCCGGCCGGCAGGTCCGTCCGCTGGGCCACCCGCCGGCGGATCGACTCCACCAGGTCGCGCGGATAGCCCACCAGGTCGCTGGTCACCACCGCCCAGCTTCCGCCCTCGCCCCTGCAGACCATCGCCTCGGCCCGCAGGCGATGGCCCACGCCGTCGGCGGCCCGCGGCGTGCCGTACCCGGCCAGCCTGGCGCCCAGGGGCGGGGTGATGTCCGCCGTCGCAATCCCGATCTGGTAACCGCTCATGCGTCACCTCCACTGGCTCATGACTGAAAGGCGTTCGTGCCCGTCACCAGGGCCGGCAGCCCGCCCATGACGAAGGCCATCCGGACCGTCTCGGCGATCTCGTCCTCGCCGGCCCCCTGCGCGCGGGCGCGGGCGGCCAGGGCCTTGACGCCCTCGCCGTGCGCCAGCATCGCGTCGCCCATGAGCATCATGAGCGTCTTGATCCTCGCCGGCAGCGCCCCGTCGGCGCAGGCGAACGCCTGCAGCGACTGCATCTGCTCGAGACAGTCCGGATCGCCCTTCTCCAACGCTTCGACGTACCACGGCCTGGCCATCGCTTCATCCTTTCCCATAGGTTCCATACTGCCTTGCGGCGTCGTACATCGCAACGACATTCTCCGTCGGCGAGTTGTCCTGCAGGGCGTGCGTCGGCGAGAAGCAGTAGCCCCCGCCGGGCATCATGGTCTCCAGCGTCGCCCGCACGTCGGCGATCGTGTCGGCGGCGGTGCCGAAGGCGACCGGCCCGCCGGTGGAAATGCAGCCGTGAAAGGCCAGGCGGCCGCCGTAGCGCCGCTTGAGGTACGCCGGGGCCATGTCCTTCGCCTCGGGCTGGAGGGTGTCCACGACGCCGATGCCCATGGCGATGAAGTCGTCGAAGGCCCAACTGCTCGAGCCGCACGAGTGGATCATGACGGGCAGGTCGAACGCCCTGGCCAGGTCGATGAACCGCTGGTGGCGCGGGCGGATCTGCTCGCGGAAGACCTGCGGGCTGATGAGCGGGCCGATCTGCGTGCCCAGATCCTCGCCCAGCCACAGGAAGCTCACGCCGCCCCGCGCCGCCTCCAGCGTGCGGCGGAGGACCTCCAACTGGATCTCCAGCCGCCGGTCGATCAGCAGCAGCCCCGCGCCGTCGCCCGTCAGCAGGTCGATCAGCACCTGCTCCATCCCGCGGACCATGCCGGTGGCGTTGATCACGTCCGGCACGCCGGCGTGGCCGGCGTAGACCGCGTATCGGCCCATCGCGCGGCAGCGTTCGGCGATGCCGCTGTAGTCGTAGTCCTCCGGGGAGGGCATCGGCCAGGCGGCGATCGTCTCCTCGTCGGCGTCGCGGAGGGGGAAGTCGCAGAAGTCCCAGTACCCCCCCGCGCCATGCTCGATCCACCGCGTCACCCGCCCCCACTCCGGATCCACCCGCCGCCGCGGCCTCTCGGCGTGCAGGCGCGGCCCCGCGTAGGGCGCGCCCACGCCGCGGAAGTCCACGCCCAGCGCCTGCCGCAGGCCCTCGGCGTCGTCGGCGGCCAGGCCGAAGTGGGCCTTGAGCCGCCGGTCGATGTCCGGGTTGGCCATGTAGTTGATCGGCACGCGGTCGGGTTCGGCGCGGCCGAAGGCGGTCAGGACGCGCTGGCGGCTGTTCATGCATGCTCCTCCCCGGCGACAGCACGGGCGCCCCTAACGTACCGCCCCGTCGGACCCTGTCAAGCCGGCGCCTCCCGAAGCCCCGGGACACCCTCCCCGGACCGCCGCGGCGATTCGAGGGCCGCGACGGGGATTTCACGCCCCGTCGCCGCGAACAATCAACCGGAGGGGATGGCAACGTTGAGGGCATGGGTACTTGCAGTGATGGTCGCCCTGGGGGGCGCGGCGGCCGCGGCGAGGACGCAGGTGCCGCTGGACCTGTCCGGCGGGTTCACACTGGACGCCGTCTGCGGCCCGCGGGAGTTCCAGGTGTGCCTGGCCCGGGGCGACAAGGGCTTGGCCGACCTGTTCGGCGGGATGAGCGCCGGCAACGGCGCGCTGGTGCTCGGCGAGGACCGGTGGGTCATCGCGGCGTCCGCAGGGCCCCGGTACGCTTACTCCCTGCCCGGCATGGGCGATCACCCGCGGTTCTACAACGCCGACGACGGCCTGCCCCCCGACGGCGTGCTCAGCGGCGCCGACCGGCTCTACCACCTGCCCTCGGTGTTCGGCAACGCCACGCTCGGCGGCGACTGGACCGAGGCCGACGACCCCCGGACGCTGGCGGTGCGACCCAACTGCGTCGTCGTCGGCGCCCTGCACCGCCGCGCGACCTGGCAGCAGGCGTCGGTGACGATCGAACTGCCCGACCGGCAGAAAGGCCGCTACCAGGACGTCAACTTCGTCCTGGCGGCCCTGGACACGCCCCACCGGGCGCGGCAGATGCGGATCGTCGCCCTGTACGGCCCGGAGGGCTCCGACGAGCAGGTGCTGTACGCCTTCGGCGAGCAGGACGCCGGCGGGCCGCTGATGACCCAGCCCCCGCCGGCGGGCTTCACGACGGTGCATCCCTTCCAGCAGCACTACGGCCCCGAACCCGGCCGCCCCGGCGCCATCCGCCCGCCCGGGGGGGCCTTCATCGAACTGGCCGATCCGTTGGCCCTGGACGACGCGCGGGACTTGTGGGGCTTCCGCGTCGAGGACACCCGGGCCGATCTGGACGGGGCGGCGCGGGGGCTGACGATCTTCGCGGCGACGGCCACGCGGCCGGGAAAAACCAACTCCCCCCCCCTCGCTGACGCGGGCCGTGGTACAATGGCCGTCGACGAGGACGGCGACGGCGTCGCCTGGGTCCGCCTGGACGGGTCCGGCTCGGCCGACGCCGAGGGCCCGCTGCTGGCACACGTCTGGAGCGAGCGAGTTCCGATCGCCGTGGGCGTCGTGCCGGTCGTGGCTCTGACAGCCGGATCGCACCAGGTGACGCTGACGGTCACCGACGGCGACGGGGCGACCATGACGGACACGATCACGATCGTCGTGACCCCGCCCGAACGACCCGGGCCGCTCAGCAAGCCGCCCGAGCCGATCGTCCCGCCGGCACCGCCCCAGCCCCCGCCGCCGGGGCCGGTGGAGCCGCCATCACCGCCGGCGCCGCCGGTACCGCCCGTACCGTTGGAGCCGCCGCCATCGGATCCGCTGGACCCGCCGTTGCCGACGGATCCGCTGGAGCCGCCGACGCGCCTGCCGATCCGCGACGACGGCATGCGGCCCTTCCGACGTTGACGCGCCCGACGTGAACACTCCGTAAGGTCTCTGACCTGCAGGAATTGTACTTTTTATCCAGGAGAGGCGGCCCCCCCGACCGCCAAGGAGAGGATCATGAGGGAGAGCATGCGCACGTCTTTGTTCCTGCTGGCTTTGCTGATCTGCACGTCAGCGGCGGCCCAGACGGCCCAGACACCGCTGAACCTGGCCGGCGCGTTCAACATCGACGCCGTCTGCGGACCGGGGGAGTTCCGCGTCTGCCTCGCCGACGGCAGCCATGACCTGGCCGAGCTGTTCGGCGGGCTGACCGCCGGCAACGGCGCCTACGTCCTGGGCCAGTCCAACTGGCTCGTGGCCAACGGGTATGGGCCGGGCTTCGCCTACTCCCTGCCCGGCCAGCCGAACCATCCGGTGTACCTGTCGGGCGACCAGGGCCTGCCGGACGACGGGGTCATTGTCGGCGCCGACCGGCTCTACCACGCCTCGTCGCTGGTCGGCAACGACACGCTGCGGGGCAACCGGATCGAGACCGCCGATCCGGGCGATCATTCCCTGCTGCCCAACGCCGTCTGCGTCGGCGCGATGCATAACAGGACCCAGTGGCAGATCCCCAGCGTCGTCGTCGAACTGCCGGCCGCCCAGAAGCGGGCGTACAACGACGTCAACTTCGTCCTGGCGGCCATGGACATGGGTAACCGGGCGCGAAACGTACGGATCGTCGCCCTCTACGGATCCGACGGCGGCGGGGAGGAGATCCTGTACAGCTTCTCAACCGACGCGGGAGGCAGCGGACCTCTCATGGATGAGCCGGCCCCGGCGGGGTTCACCGAGGTGCTGGCCATGACGCAGGTCATGAGCGTCACGACCGGGGCGACCGGGGCCGTCCGCGCCGGAACTGCCAGGCTGTTCGCGTTCGAGGCTCCCCTGCCGCTGGACAGCACCAGGACGCTATGGGGCTTTCGCATCGAGGACGCCAACCCCGCCCTGAACTGGGCCGGCCGCGGGCTGACGATCTTCGCCGCCACCGCCACCGGCGATTCGGACGCCCCGGCCTATCCCATCGCCGACGCCGGGGCCGACCAGGTCATCATCGATAGCGACGAGGACGGCCTGGAGGACGTTCAACTGGACGGCAGCGCCTCGGCCGACACCGACGGGGTCCTGCTGACCCACGTGTGGACCGAAGAGGGCATCGAGATCGCCTGCGGGATCGCGCCGGTCGTGAGCCTCCCCGTCGCGCCGCACACCGTCACGCTGACCGTCGCCGACGAGGACGGGCTGACCGACAGCGACACCGTTCTCATCGACGTCGCCCCCCTCCCCGCCGGCACGCCCGTCGCCGACGCCGGCCCTGATCAGTCCGTCGCCGACACCACCAACTCCGGCGGCGCCGAGGTCGCGCTGGACGGCTCCGGCTCGTACGATCCCGACGGGACGATCGTCAGCGCGGTGTGGACGGACAATGGCGTCGCGATCGCCGCGGGCCAGACCGTCGCGGTGACGCTGGCCGTCGGCGTCCACGACATCACGCTGACCGTCACCGACAACGACGGCCTGACCCGAACGGACGACGTCACCGTCACTGTCGCCGCCTACCAGGCGCCGGCGGTGTACCACGTCGACGCCGCCGGCGGCGACGACGCCAACGACGGCGGCGAAGCCGCACCCTTCCGGACGATCTCCAAGGCGGTCGCCGCCGTGAAGTACGGCGACACGATCGTCGTCCATGAGGGCATCTACCGCGGGGTCGTCACGCTGCCTGCAAGCGGCTACGCCGGCAGCCCGATCACGATCGTCGCCGCCGAGGGCGAGCGGCCGGTCGTCAGCGGCGCCGGCGAGGTGGCCGGCTGGACCGCCTGCAGCCCCGCCGAGGTGAACAACAATCCCCGCTACGCGAACATCTACCGTGCCGACATCGCCTGGAAACCGTCGGCGCTCTTCGAGGACAACCAGCCCCTGACCAAGGCCCGCACGCCCTGGCGCCACCCCGCCGACGGCGGGACGACCACCAGCCTGACCGACCCGGTCCACATCACCGAACCCGGCGGATACTGGTCCGACGGCGGCGAGGTGTTCATGTGGATCCGCTCGGGCACCACGCACCACCACCGCGAGATCCTCACCCACACCGGCTCGACGATCACCTTCACCGACCTGGGATACGGCTGGACGCCCGACGCGGAGGACCTGTACTGGCTGCAGAACAAGGTCGAGCTGATCGACGAACCCGGCGACTGGGTCGTGGCCGATAACGGCGACGGCACCTGGCGCGTCTTCCTCTGGCCGCTGGCCGGCGAGGATCCCACCGGCCACCTGGTCGAAGGCTCGGCCAACTTCGGACCGTTCCTGATCGCCTGGGGCAACAGGAGCCACTGGGTCATCGACGGACTGGAGATCCGCCACTCGACCGAAAACGGCGCCGGTAGCTGGTCGGCCGGGGCGCATCACATCACGATCCGCAACTGCATGATCCACCACAACGGCGGGTCCGGCATCTACGGCCGCTGCAACCACTACGGCACGTACTACCGCAACTACGTCGGCCACAACGCCGGCGGCATCTCCGTCGGCGACGCCGCCGGCAACGTCCTGATCGAGGAAAACGAGGTCGACACCAACACCCACGACGGCGTCATCGTCAACAACGACAACGTCGTCCTGCGCCGCAACTACATCCACGGCCACTTCATGTGGGGACATGCCGACAACATCCAGACCTACAACGACGTGGACAACCTGCTGCTGGACAGCAACTTCATCTTCAACGCCGGCCAGTCCATCATGATGGAGGACACCGACGGCGTCACCTACCGCAACAACGCCATCGTCGGCTGCCACGCCTACATGGTCATCGCCGGGCACAACAACACCTTCAACGTGACGCTCGACTCCAACACGCTGATGTTCCCCGGCTATGCGCCCGTCAACACCTCCGGCGACTTCTTCAACTTCCACGACAACATCTTCTTTCTCGGCCACAGCGGCGGCGCGTATGGCCGCAACGACACGCACACCGGGTTCGCCAGCGACTACAACCTGTTCTACACCGCCGACGGCCTGGCCGAGACCGTCGCCAACGTCATGGGCACGTGGAACGCCACCCTGCCGACCGTGCAGTCCCACGGGCTGGAGCTGCACAGCCGGTACGGCTCGCCGCAGTGGGTCAACGCCCCGGTCAGCTACCACCGGGCCCTGGAACACCGGGTGACCGACTTCACGCCCACGCGGGTCATCATGGACGACGGCGCCCTGGCGGGCCTGGCGGTCGGCGACCACGTCGAGATCGACTGGGACGGCGTCGTCCGCACCATCACGGCCGTCGGGCCCGACTGGATCGAGGTCGACGTGCCCAAGCCGGAGATGACCACCTTCAAGGCCTGCTTCATCGTCAACTGGAAGGACAACGCCGACTACACGCTCGACCTGAGACCCGGCGACGGCAGCCCGGCCATCGCCGCCGGCTCGGACGGGTCGACCCTGGGCTCGTCGATCGACACCGTCGCCTTCCGCGAAAGCGATTTCGACGGCGACGGCGTCCGCGACGTCCCCCGCTGGGGCGCCGGCGAGAGCCTCCCGCCCGCCACACCCGGCGACGCCGACGCCGACGGAGACGTCGACCTCGACGACTTCGTCATCCTCAAGCAGAACTTCGGCACGCCCGCCGGGGCGACGGGGGCGAACGGCGACTTCGACGGAGACGGAGACGTCGACCTGGATGACTTCGTGATTCTGAAGAACAACTTCGGACGGCAGGACTGAGGTCGACGCGGGAGCAGGCCCCGCGCCTGCCCCCGCGCCGCCGTTCGTTGCCAGATCGCGAGTAACCGCTGCTATGCCGGGGGGTCTGGAGGAGGAGGATGAGAATGAGACGCGCTTCGGCTGTGACGGTGATCGCGGTGTTGCTCGCCGCGGCAGTACCCTCGCTCGCCCAGCCGTACTGGCGGCCGCTGCCCATCCGGCTGGAGGCGCAGTACGCGCAGGGGCTGGTCGGCGGGGAGGGCGAACAGCACATGCAGGGCATGGCCCGCAGCCTCAGCGAGCCGGACATCCTCTACATGTCCCATGACTGCGCCCAGGTCTGGCGGAGCGACAACGGCGGGGTGCTCTGGCACAAGGTCCGCGGGGAGGGGATGCTCGCCACAGCCGGCCAGTCGATCCAGGTCGACCCGGTCCGCGCCAACATCGTCCTGGCGATGGTCGATTCCTCCTCCAACTACATCGCCCGCCCGCGCGAGGGGCTGTTCCGCTCGAGCGACTACGGCGAGTCGTGGCAACCGGTCCTGCAGGTCGACACGGCCCAGCAGCGGTTCTTCCAGGACTGCATCGCCTACGACCTGTCCAGCGTGACCGCCGAAGGGGCGCAGCGCTGGTACGTCGGGGTCGTCAAGAGCGAAGACACCACCGCCGACAGCCGTCTGTGGCGCAGCGAGGATGGAGGGATCACCTGGACCGCCGGGGCCGGCCTGTCGAGCCATTCGGCCGTCCACGTGGTCAAGGCCCACATCAGCGACGGGCAGACCGTCTTCGTGGGCGCCAGCGGCGGGCTGTACCGCTCGACTGACCGCGGGGCGTCGCTGGCGGCGTACGGCAACCTGCCGGCCGGGGCGGTCTCCTCCATCGCCATGCACCCGACGGACCCCGACACGATGTACGCGGTCGTCCGCGACGTCGGGCTCTACCGCTCCACCAACGGCGGGGCGAGCTTCACCCGCATCCTCAACGACGACGCCTGGATGGTCGCGATCAATCCCGGCTACCCCGCCACGATGTTCGTCACCTGCCTGGGCGGAGCCGTGCGGGTCACCCATGACGGCGGGTCGAGCTGGCGCTCCGCCGCCGTCGTCGCGCCGCCGGGGTTCTCCTGCACGTGGAAAAATGCCATCAACGGGGAGTTCTCGGCCCTTTCGGCCGACCCGCGCGACCCGGACGTGGCCATGGGGTACTGCCACGCGTCCTTCTGGCGGACCGAGGACGGAGGGATGACCTTCGTCGACAGCTCCGGGCTGTTCACCGGCTACAACTGGGGCTGGTGGGCCGACGGGGTCGCCTACGACGTCGCCGATCCCGACCGCTTCGTCTTCCTGTGCGCCGACGTCGGCATGGTCATCACGGAGAACGGCGGCCTGTCGTGGTCGCGCCGCTCGGCGCCCTACGAGTGGTACACCTCCGGCCAGGTCTCCTGGCGCGGGATGTACGGCGCGGCGATGTACCCGGCGAGCGGGTCGCAGATCATCCTGGGCGCCATCGGCATGTATTGGGACTGCCGCGTCTTCCGCACCACCGACGCCGGGGTGAGCAACTGGACGCTCGTGGAGACGGCCCCGGAGAACTACCTGTTCACCGAGTTCAACACCGACAACCCCGCCATCGTCTACGCCGGCGACCGGCGCTCGACCAACGGCGGCGTGTCCTTCTCGCCGATCCCCTACCTGGATGGCTACGACGCCTCCATCATGGGCATGTGCCGCGCGCAGCCCAATACGATCTACGCCATGAGCAGGCCGCGCGAGATGATCTTCCGCTCCGACGACGCCGGCGTCACCTGGCGGCTGTACACGCGGCCGGGATGGGTCTTCAACGGGCTGGACAGCAAGCCCACCTTCGCCGTCGACCCGGTCGATCCCGACGTGATCTACACGCTCGACCGCTACGGCGACCTCGCCCGCTTCAACGGGACCGCCTGGACGTCGCTGGGCGTCAAGGCCCTGGCGGGCACCACGCCCTACAAGAACTTCGTCACCCACGTCGCCGTCGACCCCAACGACACCGACATCCTCTACGCCAAGCTCTTCGTAGCCGGCTACCCGTGCATGTTCCGCTCGCTGGACCGCGGGGCGACCTGGGAGGACATCACCGCCAACCTCTCCCGCATCGGCGGCGGATCGATCAACATCCACCCGCTCACCGGCGACCTGATGTACAGCGGCTGCTTCGGCACGTGGGTCTACCCCCCGCCCTACGCCAGCGCCGACTCGATCTACCCCAACGCCATGTCCATCCCGCCGGTCGCGCGGGCCGGGGAGGACCGCACGATCGTCGACGAGAACGGGGACGGATTCGTCGTCGCCACGCTGGACGCCTCCGCGTCGTCCTCTCCGGACGCCGGGATCCTCCACTACAACTGGACGCTCCCGCCCACCTGGATGTGGTCCGGCGAGCAGGCGACCGCCTTCCTGCCCGTCGGCCGCCACGAGATCAGGCTGTCCATCACCGACGGCGCCGGCTTCACCGAGGAGGACACGATCGTCATCACCGTCGTGGCCTCCACCGGCGGCGACATCGACGGCGACGGGGACGTCGACCTCGACGACTTCGTCGTTCTCAAGAACAACTTCGGCACCCCATCGGGCGCCGCGGCCGCCGACGGCGACTGCGACGGCGACGGGGACGTGGACCTGGATGACTTCGTCATCCTGAAGAACAACTTCGGGCGGCAGGGGTGAGCGGCGAGGGCACCTGCGGGGGGTGCCCCCGGTATGTCGCCCCCATGGGCCATCGGCGGTGAGTGCCATGACGCCGGAGGGCAGTTACGACGCCCGGCGCAGGGACTCCAGGACGGCCGTCTGGACGTCTTCGTCGCCGACCCAGTACGGGGGTTCATCGTCCGTCGGGTCGTTCGGCAGGGCTGGGGGGGGCTCCTCGGCGCCAGTGCGGAGGAAGGCGACGGGGTAGAAGGCCCCATCGACGCGGTACTGCCACGTCACGCCTTCGGGCGATGCGCTGACGCGGTCGGGCGGGCCGAGCAGGGCCTGCACTTCGTCGGGGGCCATCCCGGCGCCGATCCGGGCCAGCCGCTGAAGGAACCGGCTGGTCGCCTGGGTGATGCAGTGATCGACGTACGCACGACGCAGGCCGTGGATAATGTAGGCGATCCAGGCTACAGCCACCACATATTGCATTCCGCGTCCTTCCGTACGTCCTGACGACCCTCCGCGATCCCGCCACCGCCCATGGCCGGGGGCGGCGCACGGAGCCGTACGTCCTGTTCTTCGACGGGAAGGGGGCGGTACTTCGGTAAGCTGCGCAGACTGTGCGGGTTTTTCCGAAGGGGGAGTCTGGGCGGGAGTTACGCCAGCTTGACGATCTTGTACACCGCCGGGGCCACCGCGGCGATCGCCTCGGGCCGGACCCGCTGGGCCCGGTGGGCGGGATTGAGCGGCTGGAGGCGGATCAGCCCGTCGTCGTCCTCGCACCACAGCGCGAACACCGTCTGGCTCGTCCCGACAAACCGGACCAGGCACGCCATCCCGTTGCCCGGCCGCCGCGCCGGGGAGAACACCACGTAGTCCCCATCGCCGAACCCCGGCATCATCGAATCCCCCTCGACCCGCGCGGCAAACCAGCCCTCGTCCTCGCCCTCCACGCACGGCACCCACGCCCCGGCCGTCTCCACCCCCCGCAGCCGCGACGCCCCGTCATCCGCACGCCACCCATGAGGACCTGTCCATCGCATGGGACCTATCCTACCGCGCGCCCCGGGATCCGGCAAGCATATTTTCGGTATTTGTTAGGCCGGTGCCGGCTGCCCGTCGATGACTTCCCGGTAGTGCACGGCATGCTCGTTGGGCCGCAGCTCCCGTCCGCGGCGCTGGGCGAGGACCTGCGTGACTTCGGCGCCGAAGAAGAAGATGACCGAGCCGTAATAGACCCAGACCAGCA
The DNA here is from genome assembly GCA_012514895.1 of Planctomycetota bacterium. Taxonomy (GTDB): domain Bacteria; phylum Planctomycetota; class Phycisphaerae; order SM23-33; family FEN-1343; genus JAAYZK01. The sequence continues at coordinate 12,124 of JAAYZK010000144.1, forward strand.
TCGCCACGACCGACCCGGCGGCGCCGTAGCTCTGGGAGTAGTCGGCGTTGGCGATGTAGAGCCCGATGACGTACTTGCCGACCGCGAATAGCAGAGCCGTAACGGCGGCGCCGGGCCAGACGTCGCGCCAGGCGATCTTCACGTCGGGCAGGACCTTGAACATCAGGGCGAACAGCAGGACGAACACGGCGAACGACACGGCCATGCTCACCAGGTTCCACGCGGCCCCCGAAGCCGGCAGGATCATCCCGATGACCGTGGTGGCCACCAGCGACAGCAGCAGCAGGAAGGCGATCGCGGCGACCATCGCCATCGACAGCAGCCGCTTGCGGGCCCAGCCCTTGGCGCCCGCCCCGGGCGCCGGTTTGACGTCCCAGATGCGGTTGAGCCCCGCCTGGAGGGCCGCCAGCACGCCGCTGGCGGAGAAGGCGATCACCGCCAGGCTGATCACCATCGACACGCCCGCCTTGCCCGCCTGCCCGCCTCCGCGGGCGGCGACGGTGCTGACGATCTGGCCGGCCTGGGGCCCCACCGCCTCCTCGACGCTGCGGATCATGCGCTCCTGCGTCGACGCCCCCAGGAAGCCCGTGATGGAGATGAACAGCAGCACCATCGGCGCCAGCGACAGGGCGGCGTAATACGCCACGCTGCCGGCGCGGGTGGCGGCCTCGTCGGCGCTGAACTCGTGGAACGTCTGCTTGAAGAAGCCCAGGATACGGCCGGACATGGCAATCCCTCCTGACTGCGGCGCACCGCCGTGCGATGCTGAATTATAGAGAAACCCATCCCCGCCGGCCGCAAGTGCGCCCTTGCCTGCCCGGGGCGGGCGGGCTAGCATGCTGCCTGTTGCCGGTGATATTCCAGATGAAGGTGAAACCATGCAGAAACGTAAGACGATCGCGGTGCTGGCGGCGGGAATCGGGGCGAGGTACGGGGGGCTCAAGCAGATGGACCCCATCGGGCCGTCGGGCGAGTTCATCATCGACTACTCGGTCTACGACGCCATGCGGGCGGGCTTCAACCGGGTGATCTTCATCATCCGCAAGGACATCGAGAACGACTTCCGCGCCACCATCGGCGCCCGCGTCGCCCGGCACGTCCAGGTCGACTACGTCTTCCAGGAACTGGCCAACCTGCCCGGCCGCTTCAGCCCCCCCCAGGGGCGGACCAAGCCCTGGGGCACCGTCCAGGCGATGCTCGCCTGCAGCGGCGTCGTCCGCAAGCCCTTTGCCGTCATCAACGCCGACGACTACTACGGCCGCGAGGCCTACGAGGTCCTCTCCAGGGGCGTCGACGCCCTCGACCCGGCCTCCACCGACTACTGCATGGTCGGCTTCAGGCTCAACAACACCCTCAGCGAGCACGGCTCGGTCACGCGGGGCGTGGCGCGCTCGAATGCCGACGGGTACCTGCAGGAACTGGAGGAGGTCCCCGGCATCGAGAAGACCCCCACCGGCGCCCGCTGCGCGACCGCCGACGGCGCGGAGAAGACGCTGTCGGGCAACGAGCTGGTCTCGATGAACATGTGGGGCTTCACGCCCAAGGTCTTCGCCGACCTGCGCAGGGCGTTCACGGCCTTCCTGCGCAGGAAGATCGACGAGCCCAAGAGTGAACTGGTCATCCCGACGGCCGTCGGCGATCTCATCACGGCGGGCAAGGCCACCGTGAAGGTGCTCTCCACGGGCAGCCCCTGGTTCGGCATCACACACCCGGCCGACCGGCCCCAGGTCGTCGGCAAGATCAACGACCTGGTCGAGCGCGGCGTCTATCCGCGCCGGCTGTGGGACTGACGTTCCAGGCAGTGTCTGAGAATGCTGGCGCGGCCCAAGAGCGAGGGATTCGGCGCCCTGGCCAGGACGGCGAAGCAGGCAACCTCGTCGGTTGCCGATGGAGCCGGACGACGCCAGGGCACCGAAGACCCGC
>JAAYZK010000145.1 GCA_012514895.1 Planctomycetota bacterium
GGCTGCTGCTGTTTGGCCCCCCGCGGTGGCTGGGGCCGGGCCTGGTCGTCACAGCCCTGGCCCAGTCGGCCCTGACGCTCGCGCACCTGGCGATGGATCACGGGCCTGTCCTGCCGGCCGCGGCGGCGGCGGCCGCGGCGATGGCGGCCCTCGTCTACGGCAGTCTGGCCTGGATGCTGTGGGCCTACCGCCGGCGGGTCCGCCGGGTCCTGGCCAGGTTGGGCGGACGGCAGGATGCGACGATCGGCCTGCTTGCCGGGGGCGTGGCCCACGATCTGGGCGACCTGCTGAGCATCGCCCTGGGCACGGCCCGCATCGTCGAGCGGAGCGAGGCGTGCCCCCCGGCCATCCGGGAGGACCTGGAGGCCATGACCGACGCCCTGCGCGGCAGCACCGCCTTGGTGAGGGAACTGTCCGGGCTGATCGTCGGGCGCGACCTGCACGCCGGCCCGGTTGAGATCAACACCCTGCTGGCCGCAGCGGCCTGCCAGTTCGATCTCTCCCTGCCGAGGACCATCGACCTGAAGGTCTGGCCGCACCCCTCCGTGCTCCACGTCCCGGGGCCGGCCATGCAGGTGAAGCGGTGCCTGCTGGGCCTTCTGCTCAACGCCAGGGACGCCATCGACGGGGCCGGGCGCATCGAGCTGATCGCCTCGCAGGCCGAACTCCGCGGCGGCAGGGCGCGCCACCATGGCGTCGCGGCGGGGTCCTACGCGGTGCTTTCGGTCGTGGACACCGGCTGCGGCATGGACTGGCGCACGCAGGTGAGGGCGTTCGACCCGGCCTACACCACCCGGTCGGGCCAGGCCGACGGCACGGGACTGACCCTCGTCGAGGGGATCGTGCACGGCTTCGGGGGGTTCGTCGACGTCATCAGCCGTCCCGGCAGGGGGTGCCGCGTCGACCTCTACCTCCCCCTGCTCGCCTGCGCCGGCGCCCCCGGCGACGCGTCCGCCGATGCCGCGACGGCCCCGGTTCACGAACCGGTCGAACCCTGACCGACGAAGCAGAGCGGGGCCGTCACCGTGACGGGCGGGACCCGGCGGCCGTCGCGGGCGTCGCGTCGAGCCACTCGGCCACCAGCGCGTCGATCATCTGCCTCGCTTCGGCGTTGGTCCCGCGGACGTTGTTGCAGAAGACGGCCATCGCGACGGCGGGCCTGCCGTCGCCGTCGAGGATGTAGCCGGCGAGGGTGACCACGCCGGACAGCGTGCCGGTCTTGGCCCGTACGCGGCCTGCGGCGTCGGCCATCCGCTTGCGGAGCGTCCCGTCCACGCCGGCCTGGGGCAGGGTGTCCAGGACGCTCGGATGGTCGGTGGCGAGGCGGCGGAGGATCGCCACCGCCGCGTCGGCCGAGAGGCGGTTGGCGCGGCTCATCCCGCTGCCGTCGGCGACGACGATCTGCCCGGGCGCCACGCCGTACCGCTCGATGAGATGCCCACGGGCCAGGTCGGCGGCGGCCTCGAATGTCCCCCGGCCGGTCCGCTGGACCGATGCACGGAGCAGCAGGCACTCGGCGGCGAGGTTCAGGCTGTGCTTGTTCGCCCGCTGGAGGACGGTCGCCAGGGGGGTGACTTCCTCGGCGACCACCGTGAGCGCCTCGGGCAGCGTCCGATCGTCCGCCGCGACCCGCGCCCGGACCACCTGCGGCGCCCCGTCCAGCCCCGCCCGGGCGAGGCGGTCGGCGAAGACCCGCCCCAGCAGCAGGGACGGCTCGTCCACCGCCACGGGGATCGGCTCGGTCATCGAGGCCTTCACCGTGCCGGTGAGGGTCACGGTCCGGCCGTCGTCGTCGCAGGCGACGCGCCAGAGTTGGTCGGACCCGGGGCGAAGCCGGTTGACGATCGTCAGGCGGTCGCTGGCGGGCGAGACCGCCACGACGGGCCTGTTGTCGACCAGGTCGATGAGGATGTCCAGGCAGTTGTCGTTGAAGTTCAGGCCCGCCACCGGCGCGCAGTACCACTGCTGGTGCTGCGCCTCGGGCCAGTCGCGGTGGCGGCGCTCCTGGAAGATGTCGTCGTCGAGCACCAGGTGTCCGTCGACCCGCGTCAGGCCCCGGGCGCGGAGAGCGCGGGCCCAGCGGTCCAGCGCGTCGTAGATCGTCCCGCCGGCCTGCTCGGCCAGCCGGGGGTCGCCCAGCGTGGGGTCGCCGTCGCCGATGACGAACAGGTCGTCGCCGTGCACCGCCAGACGCGTGCGGAAGGCGAACGTCTCGCCCAGCACGTCCAGGGCGACGGCGGAGGTGCACAGTTTCTGGACGCTGGCCGGCACCATGGGCCGGGCGGCCTGGCGGGAGGCGATCACCTGCCCGTCCGACAGCCGCACGGCGCAGTAGGTCACGGTCGTGCCGTGGCGGGCCAGGTAGTCCCGGACGGCCGGGCTTGATCCGACGTCCGCCCGGGTGGCCGCCGGGGCGGTCAGGATGCATGTCAGGAGGATGGCACTGTGTGATTTCATGGTTGTCTGTCGCTTGGCGCGGCCGGGTGGGGCCGGTACGCTGGGCCTGTCAACTCACAGCCTATGAAACGGACGGAGGGTGTTCAAGATGGCACAGGCACCGGTCGAGCGGCGGACCCATCCCCGCCGACGGATGGTCGCGGGGATGCAGCTTCGACACCACCAGTCCGGCCTGGGGTTTCCCTGCCGTTGCGTCGACATCTCCGCCGGCGGCGCCTGCCTGGCGGTCCCGCCCACGATGCCCGTTCGCCCGGGCCACACCGTCGAGATCGACGGCCTCGCCGCCGACGCCGAGGTGGTCCGCGTGGACCGCGAGTGCCTCGTCACGCAGGGGCACCTGCTGATCGCGGTGCGATTCGGCGGCTGTCAGCCCCATCGGCGGTCGTAGTGGACCGCCATCAGGCTCAGGCCGTCCGGCGGGGCGGTCGGGCCGGCCAGGGCGCGGTCGCAGGTGGCGAGGATGCGGTCGATCCGCTCGGGCGGCCAGTGGCCGCGACCGATCTCGATGAGCGTGACGACGATGTTGCGGACCATGTTGTAGAGGAATCCGTTGCCCTCGACGACGACGTGGATCTCCGGCCCGTCGGCGGCCGCGTCGCACCGCCAGACGTGGCGGACCGTGGTCTCCCGCTGCTCGGCCGAACTGGCCAGCCCCCGGAAGTCGTGCCATCCCAGGAGCCTGCGTCCCGCCGCCCGCATGCGGTCGACGTTCAGCGGCTTCCAGGGGTAGTCGTACACCTGCCCGGCGGCCATGACGGGCTTGGCGGCGGCGGTGTGGATGCGGTAGCGGTAGGTCTTGCCCGTGGCCGAGCGCGAGGCGTGGAAGGCCTCGCCGACCTGCGCCGCCGAGCGGACGGCGATGTCGCCGGGCAGGCGGGCGTTGATGGCCTTGCGGCAGTTGGCCAGGGGGATGGCCAGGTTCGTCGTGTAGAAGTTCGCCACCTGCCCGGCCGCGTGGACGCCCGCATCGGTCCGCCCGGCCCCGAAGACGATCACCGGGTGGCCGACGACCCGCGCGGCGGCGTCTTCGACGCGCTGCTGGATCGTGTCGATCCCGTCGGCCTGGCGCTGCCAGCCGTGATAGGCGGTGCCGTTGTAGGCGATCACCAGCTTGATGTTCCGCCGGGGCGGCAGGGCCGGGTTGTCCGCGGATGGGTCGCTCATGATCCGATCATGCAACGCGGGCGGCCGACCGTCAAGCCGACCGCCCGCCGGGGGTGTCGTTCAAGGGGCGAAGACCGCCTGCCTGTTCAGCCGTCAGCAGCACACGAGAAACCCGAAATTCTACAGCATCTCGGCGATCTGGACGGCGTTGAGCGCGGCGCCCTTGCGGATCTGGTCGCCCGAGACGAACAGGTCGATGCCGCGACCGTCGCTGATCGAGGGATCCTGGCGGATCCGCCCGACGAGGACGTCGTCCTGGTCGGAGGCATCCAGGGGCATCGGGAAGTAGCTGTTGGCGCGGTCGTCGACGATCCTGACGCCCGGGGCGCGGGCGAGGATCCGCCGGACCTCAGCCTCGCTGACCGGCTCGTGGAACTCGATGTTGATCGCCTCGCTGTGGGCCCGAAGGACAGGCACGCGCACGCAGGTGGCCGTGATGCGGAGGTCCGGGCAATGGAAGATCTTCCACGTCTCCCGGCTCATCTTGTTCTCTTCCTCGTTGTAGCCGTTCTCGGCGACGGCCGAGTTGTGGCTGAAGACGTTGAACAGCGCCTGGTGGGGCAGGACGGCCTTGGTGACCGGCCTGCCGGCCGCCCAGTCGCGGGCCTGCTGCTCCAGTTCGGCCATCGCCTTGGCGCCGGCGCCGCTGACGGCCTGGTAGGTGCTGACGACGAGCCGCTTGATCGGATGGGCCTTGTGCAGCGGCCAGGCCGGCACGTTCATGATGATCGTCGAGCAGTTGGGGTTGGCGATGAGCCCGTTGTGTGTGGCGATGTCCTGGGGGTTGACCTCCGGGACCACCAGCGGCACGCCCTCGGTCATCCGGAAGGCCGAGGTGTTGTCGACGACCACCGCGCCGGCAGCCGTCGCGGCCGGGGCGAACTTCCTCGACAACGACCCGCCGGCCGAGGCGAGAACCAGTTCCACGCCCTTGAAGCTCTTCTCCGTAAGCTCCTCAACCGCAAGCTGTTCGCCCTTGAACGCGAGCTTCCTGCCCGCCGAGCGGTTCGAGGCGAGCAGCTTCAGGCTCGCCATCGGGAAGTCCCGCTGTTCGAGAATCCGCAGAAATTCGGTGCCCACCGCGCCGGTGGCGCCCATGATCGCAACATGCTTGGCCATCGTCACTGCCTGCCTCTCTCATAAACCCGCAAGGCGGGGCCCTCCGGCTCCGCCGCCTGGTCCAAAGGCCCTTCACTATACCTTTGATGGCCCCGCCACACAAGGACGGATTCGGCGCAGCACGCGGGCCCGGGGCGGTGGGAGCGTCCGCCTCGGGCCCGTCCGGCGTGGATCGCCTGGTGTGGGGAGACAGGCGACTTAGAACGCCACCATCTCCTTCTCGTCCAGGCTGACCATGTCGGCCGCCTGGGATGGGACGGTCGCCGGCATCGGTCTGTTGCGGCGTTGGACGGAGTGGGGGGCGATGGCGGTTTTCCTGGGTAGTGCAGCCATGGTCGATCGGGCTGTGCGGTGCCCGGCGGGGGCGCTCTGTGCCGCCCGGGCCGCGCCGCCGACGAGGGCCTCCAGCGCCTGCACCATGGCGTTCAGGTCGGCGGCCTGAGCATTGAGCTCGGCGGCGGCCGATGCCGATTCCTCGGCATTGGCGGCGCTGGACTGGGTCACCTGGTCCATCTGCGTTACCGCCGTGGTCACCTGCTCGATGCCCTGGGCCTGCTCGCTGCTGGCGGCGGCGATCTCGCTGACCAGGGTGTTGACCTGGCGGTTGCCCTCGGCGATTTCGCGCAGCGCCTCGGCGACCTCGCCGCTGATCTGCACGCCGTTGTCGCTGTTGGCGACCGACTCCTCGATCAACTGGGCCGTCGTCCGCGCTGCCTCGGCGGACCGCTGGGCCAGGTTGCGGACCTCCTCGGCGACCACCGCGAAGCCCTTGCCCGCCTCGCCGGCGCGGGCGGCTTCGACCGCGGCGTTCAGCGCCAGCAGGTTCGTCTGGAAGGCGATCTCGTCGATCGTCTTGACGATCTTGGCCGTCTCGTCGGCGGATGCCTTGATCCGCTCGATCGCCTCGGCCATGCGGTCCATCGCGCCGGAGCCCTTGTCGGCACTGGACTGGGCGGCATCGGCCAGGTGCTTGGCCTGCGAGGCGTTGCCGGCGTTCTGCTTGGCCATCGAGGCCATCTCCTCGATACTGGCGCTGGTCTCCTCCAGGGCCGCCGCCTGTTCGCTGGCGCCCTCGGCCAGCGACTGGCTGGCGCCGGAGACCTGCTTGGCGGCGCTGGAGGTGTTCTCGGCCCCGGCGGCGAGTTGCCCGGCGATGCGATTCAATGCGGCCGTCAGGGACCGCACGATGCCGAAGGCGATGGCCACGCCGGCCACGATCGCCACGATCACCCCGATGGTCAGGGTGAAGTTGCTGGCCTTGACGGCCTGGGCGCTGCCGGTGGCGGTCTCGATGATCCGATCATTGGCCTTGGTCAGTTCCTCCCGGGCCAGGCTCAGGATGCCCTCGTAGACCGGGGCGCGATCCTTGTCGTTGGCGGCCAGGCCGGCGCTGGTCTGGCCCATGGCCTGAATGCCGGCGCGGTAGTCGGCTCCCGTGGCGGCGATCTGATCCAGCAGCCCGCGGTCGGCCTCGCCATCGGTCAGCGACCGGGCCTTCTGCACGTGGCTGTCGAGGCTCGCCAGGGCCGCCAGGGCGCTGTCGGCACGCTGGGCGTCCCGCGCCATGATGAAGTAGACCGCGTTGACGCGCAGATCGGCCAGGTCGGCGGCCATGGCGCCTGCGATCTCGCCGGCGGCTCGGGCGTTCTCGCCAGTGGCCTCGTACTGCCGCTGGGCATACTTGCCGATGGTGTCGGTCAGCGTCTGGCCCAAGGCGCCCAGGGCCGTCCCCTGGTCGTTGAACTTCCTCAGCAGGTCGTAGTAGTCCTTCAGGTACCCCGCGTAGCGGGTGTTGAGCTGCTGGGCCTCCGCCACCTCGGTCGCCAAGGCCGTCAGCCCCCGCGTCTGGGCCACCTTCTCCAGTTCGCCCAGCGCGTCCTGGGATCGGTCCAGCAGTGCCAGGGATCTCTCCGCTGTCGCTTCGTCGCCGTACAGGAGGTAGCCGCGGACCTGGAAGACGGCGTCCAGGGCGTTCATGCAAACCTCGCCGGCCTGGACGCCGGTTGGGGCGGCTTCAAAGGCGAGCATCTCCGAATCGGCGCCGATCCGCATCCCGCTCCAGTAGGCCATGGCCCCCAGGGCGGTAGTGATCAACAGGACGACAGCGAACCCCAGCGCCAGACGTCTGCCAACGGTCATGGATCTGAACACGCGCGATCTCCTTCCCGCATTCGCTCCTGCTGCGCCGCGTCGCTGAGCGTCGACGCATGCTACGGCGCGTCCCCGACCTTCACGGACGCCGGCAGCGATCCACTTCGGACATGAACGCTGCGACGCAGTGTGAAGATCGGGCGGTTCGGCGACCGACACGAGACGCCCCATGGGGGAACGGAGGGGGACAAAGGGGGGACATCGTGTCCCCCAGGCGATCTGCCGGGCCGCTGAGGCACGAGAGAAACGGCCGCCGCCTCCGGTGTCTCCGTCAAGACTCCGGGGGGAGGGAGGGCGGCCCGGCCTGCCCATCGGCCGTCAGATTCTGAAGATACGTCGCAAGATTCACGTCGCCCGCCCCCAGGCGGAGCTTGCGGCGGATCCGCTGGCGGTGGGTCTTGACCGTTTCGGTTGAGACGGCCTCCATCTCGGCGATTTCCTTGGTCGTCAGTCCCCGGCGGATCAGCGTGCAGATACGCAGTTCCTTCGCCGACAGGCAGGCAAAGGCGTTGGCCACGGTGCTGACGAACGGGGAGGTGATCTCCCGCAGGCCGGCTTCGATCTGCTCGATCAGGTTCAGCCATCGCTGCGAGGCGCCCTGGCGCAACTGGTGAAGCATCGGCAGGATCGCCCGCTCCACGTTCTGCCCCACGGCGTCGGACAGGGCCGCGCGCTGCGCCTGGATCGTCTCCATCAATTCCACCAGCGCGGTGTTCTTCCGCTCCAGGGCCTGGTTGGCCTCCTCCAGCGCCGCCTGCTTGCGCGCCAGGTCGCGCTGGGCCTGCTTGCGGTCAGTGATGTCGCGGAGCGACTCGATGCCCCCGATGAGCTGTCCGTGCGAGTCGTACAGCGGGGTGGCCTTCAGCCACAGCTCGACCCCCCCCGGCCTCAGGGCCGGCACGCGGACCTCGGCCATCAGGCTCCGCCCGTCGCGCTGGACGTTCCTGTAGCGGCTGCCCAGTTCGGACCCAGGACGGATCGCCAGGTGGATCAGCCCCGGACGTGCCCGCCCATAGAAGGGGATCATGCAGGCGCAGTCGCCTCGCCCGATCATGTCGGCGGCGGGGATGCCGGTGAGTTCCTCGATGGCCCGGTTCCACGCGATGACACGTCCCTTCAGGTCGATCGCGAAGGTCGGATCGGGCAGGTTCTGGATGATGTCGAGCAGTTCCTGCTCCGACTCGGCAAGGGCTTCGGCGTCGCGCCTGACCGCGGTGGTGTCGACTGCGCTGACGATGCGCACGTCCCGGCCATCCGTCAGGCGGAGGATGCGGCCGTGGAACTCGTACGATCTTCCGGTCGGCGCATCCGTGTGCTGCCAGACGGCCGCGCCGTCGGTGTCCCGCTGGGCCCGGGTGAAGCTGTCCTTGCCTCCGCAGGGAGCCGCCTCCCACCAGGGCAGCCCTCGCCCCTCGCCCCACGCCCGCCGTGCGGCCGCATTCGTGCAGAGAACCGTGTTGCTGTCCAGGTCAGCCGCGCAGGCCGGGATGCCGACGCTGTCCAGAATGCTCTGCAGAGGAGCCGTAAGGTCAGCGCTTTGGCGGCAGGGGATCGCGTCGGGGGTGGTCTTGCTGGGTCTCATGGGGCACCAAAGTCGGACAGCCTTGTCCTGGCGTCAGTCTGCAGGACCCGGTCGATGGGCATACAGGTTCCCAGGCCGTGCGAACTACCAGAAAGATCGGCAAGCCGTGTCAAAGTACAGTAGCCTATGTTCACCTTCGGGGGGAGGGCGGAGAATGGCGGTCTGCGCCCAAGTCCATTGGATTGCTTTAGTAACAAAAACACTCGCCTGATTCCGCCTGGGCGTCGGTTCTGTCGAGGGCGCAGGGGTGATCGCGGCCCCGCCGGCGGTCCTCACTCTCCAGCGGGCGGGGCGGCCAGCAGGTAGGGTTCCTGGCGGACCCAGGCGGTGACCTCGGTCAGCAGGCGGCGGCCGTCGCAGAGGCGCAGGGGGGCGCTGCCGAGGCGGCCGAAGGTCATGATGCCCTCGTCCAGCAGTCGCGGCTCGATCGAAGCGAAGCGGCGGGGCGTTTCGGTGGTGTAGCCGCGGACGCGGATGCGGTGCTCGCGACCGTCCAGGTCGATCGTCAGGGGGGCGAAGACCTCGCCGTTGAAGGTGTAGGGGGCGGCGGCTTCCTCGACGCAGTGCAGCGTCGTGTTGGTCGAGCAGTCCACGCCGATCAGGACGATGGTGCCGCCGGCCATCGCGGCCCGGGCGAAGGGCGAATCGGTGCCGGTCGGCCCCTGGCCGTCCTGGTGGCCGGCGAACAGGTCGGCGGCCGCCGGGCCGATGGCGATGACGGTGTGCGTGGGGTGGATGGAGCGGACCGCATCGCCCCGCCGGCCGGCGGCGCGCGGGATCGCGCCGTTGTGGCTGGGCCGCTGGCGCAGGTCGATCACGTCGTGCTCGCGCAGGAACCTGGTCAGCGACCCCTGGAACGTCAGGGCCGGGAAGAGCACCGTTCCCGCCGGGGCGACCGCGCGGACCAGCGCCTCGACGACGGCCTCGGCGCCGCCGGCGACGTAGCCGATGCTCTTGAGCGAACTGTGAACGACCAGCAGACCGCCCGGCCTGATCCCGGCGGCCCTCAAGTCCGCGATCAGGTCATCAATCGTCCAGCCGGTAGGAGGATGTTGGCGTAGCGCGATCATGTCTCTCCGTTGTCGTTGTCGTTCCTGCAGCCTGCCGTTCATCAGTAGGCGGCGGTTCGCCTGGGATACTGACGTTCCACCGAGAACCACCGCTGCAGCAGTTCATCCCGCATCGTGTGCAGGGCAGCGGCGCAGGCGGGGTCGCCGGCGACGCTGGCCAGTTCGTACGGGTCGGCGGCGAGATCGAACAGAAGCTCGGCGCCCGTGTTGGAGCGGCAGTACTTGAACGCGTGCGTGCGGACCGCTTTCCATGAACTGCCAAAGGGGTCGCGGTACTCGATGAAGACGCTCGTGCGCGCCTCGTAGGGGCGGCCCTCCAGCAGGGGACGGAAGGACCGGCCCTGGAAGATCGGCGGGGGCTGCACGCCGCACCAGTCGACGAGGGTGGGCGCGAGGTCCACCGCCTCGACCAGTTCGCCGACGCGACGGCCGCGGGCGATCCGTCCCGGGTAGCGCACCAGCAGCGGCACGTGGACGCAACTGTCCAGGCCGGGCGGGCCCTTCTGGACGCGGCCGTGATCGCCGAGGTGTTCACCGTGATCGGAGGTGAACACGACGATCGTGTTGTCGCTCAGCCCCAGCTCATCCAGCGCCGCCAGGATCCGCCCGATCTGGTCGTCGACGTGGCTGACCAGGGCGTAGTAGTATGCCTTCACCACGCGCCACTGCTCATCGGACAGCCCAAGCTGGTTCTCGCCCTCGTTCATCACGGGCAACGGCAGGTCCGCCGGGTTGTACATGTCCACGAAGCGCTGCGGCGGGTTGAGCGGCGCGTGCGGCGCGAAGAACCCTGCGATGGCGAAGAACGTCTCATTCCGCCGCGCCCGCAGAAACGCGATCGTCTGGTCGGCCACGAAGGCCGAGTGCGTCAGGTGCTCGGGGCCTTCGAACACGTAGGGCTGGTGCGTGTTGCGGCCGTGCTTCTCGATGCGCGGCCCGACGCAGGCCGGGGGCGAGCTGACGCGGCAGGCGTCAACGGCGCCGCCGTCGTGCTCGGCCACCCACTTGATGTACGCGTCGTCGTAGCAGCCCGGTTCGTCCGAGACGATCACCGTGTCGAACCCGTACGTCGGGTGGCACTCGCGGTGATCGCGGTCGGAATGGTTCAGGAAGTGCAGCTTGCCGATGGTGGCCGCGTGGTAGCCGCAGGGCTTGAGCACCGTCGCCAGCGTGGGCACATCCTCGCGCATGGCGATCCCGTTGCAGCAGCAGCCCAGCGACGAGGGGTACTGCCCGCTGAGCATGCTCTGGCGGCTGGGCATGCACACGGGGTTGTTGCAGAAGGCGTTCTCGAACAGCGCGCCTTCGGCCGCAAGCCGGTCGAGGTTCGGCGTGCGGATGTGCGGGTTGCCGGCGGCCGCCAGGGCGTCCCAGCGTTGCTGATCGGTGTACAGCAGAAGCACATTCGGGCGTCTCATGGTCACGCCTTCCGGCCCTTCGCCGCTCGCCTCTTCTCGTCATACGCGTCGTGGACTGCCTTGCGGAACGTGTCATCGGTGGCGTAGCGGTAGCCCACGTTGGCCAACGCCTCGGCGGCCTTGAGCATCTGTGCGACGCCGAAGGGGCTGGCCGAGGCCTCGGCGAACTGCGGGGAGTGGCTGGGCAGGTTCTCCTTCCGCGTGATGCCGAAGTACACGTGCGAGCCGGGCACGACCTGCGAGACATCCGAGAAATCGGTCGATACCCGCCCCATCTCGGCGTCGATCCTGGGTTTGAGCTTCATCTCCGCGGTCGTCTCGACCCACGCGTCGTTGAGCGGCGCATTGAGCCACGGGGCCTTGTAGGGACGATCCTTGGTCCGGATCGCCACGGCCGTGTCGGTCATCATGGCGGCGCCTTTGGCGATGGCCTGGAAGCGGCGCACCATGGCGTCCAGCACGTCGTCCTGCGGCGAACGCAGGAAGAAGTCGCACACGGCCTTGTCAGGGATGATGTTGGGAGCCGCGCCGCCGTTGGTGACGATTCCGTGGACGCGGCTGGATTCCGGCAACTGCTGGCGCCAGGCGTCGACCCCCGCGAAAAGCAGGCGCACCGCATCCAGGGCGTTGCGTCCTCTGTGGGGGCCGGCCGCGGCGTGGGCGGACTGGCCGGCGTAGCTCACCTCGAACCGCTGGATGGCCGTCGAGCCGGTCCAGGGCTGCGTGCGGACCGAGGGGTGGGCCATGAGGGCCATGTCGACGTCCTTCAGCGCGCCCTGGTCGATCATCTCCACCTTGCCGCCGCCGCCTTCCTCGGCCGGCGTGCCCATGACCACCACCGTGCCCGCGCGCCGGTCGGCCTTCAGGGCCGCCGCCAGCGCCCGCCCCGCGCCCAGGGCGGCGGCGCAGATGAGGTTGTGCCCGCAGCCGTGGCCGAGCTCCGGCAGGGCGTCGTACTCGGCCATGAAACACACCACCGGCTTGCCCTTGCCCGCCGAAGCCCGGTAGGCCGTCTCCAGCGATGCGAAGGGCCGGCGCACCTGGAAGCCCCACTGCTTCAGCAGCCGCGTCTGCCACGCGACGGCCTTGTGCTCGGCGTAGCCCGGCTCGGGCGCCGCGTGGATGTCCAGCGCCAGCTTCTTCAACGCGGAACTGGATTGGGCGATGGTCTTGGCGATGACGGGATGAAGGCTCATGCGACAGGCTCCTTGGCGGGTGTGGTATCGATGGCGGAGGCGTACAGGGCATCCCAGCGACGGGCCGCGCCTCCGACGTCCATGAACTGGGGATGGGTCCGCCCCGCCTGCTCGGCCAGTGCGGCCGCCAGGTCGCGATGTTCGGCCAGGCGGAGGATGGCCGAGGCCAGCGCCTGCGGCCGCCGGCGGGGCGGGTCGGCCGCGACGAGCCAGCCGGTGCGTTCGTGTTCGATCAGCGCACCGGTCTCGCCGGTGTCGACGGCGATGACCGGCACCGCGTTGGCCACCGCCTGTGCGACCGCCGTCGCCGACTGGCCCCGGTCGCCCGCCAGCACCGCCAGATCCGCCGCCGCCCAGCCTAACCAGGCAGGGGTGCCGCCGATCGTGTGCAGCCGGTCGTCGGTGCGGCTGCTGCGGGCGAACCGCTGCACGGCCGCGAGGGCCGCCGCCGGGCCGCCGGCCAGCAGGTGGGCGTTGAACCCCATGGTGCGGAGGATGCCCACCGCCCACATGGCCCAGACCGGTCCGCGGTCGTCGAGCGTCTGCGGCGGGGCGAAGACGACCGTGCCATCGGCGGGCAGGCCCAGGTGGCGCCGGACCTCGACGGGATCGACCGGATGGTGGCGGAACGCCGGGGCGACGACCTCGACGGGCGTGGCGGCCACGAGGCGGCCGGCAAGATGGCCCGCCAGCGGGAGCGACGTTGCCACCAGGGCCGCCCCTTCGGCGACGGCGGCGCCCAGGGCGCTCCACTGCCGCGCCGCCGGGGCCGCCGCCACGCTCAGCAGCGTGGGCACGTCGGTCGCGGCGGCCGCCTCGGCTGCCGAGGGGCTCCAGGCGTGGATCACGTCGATCCGATGGCGCCGGGCGAACCGGCGGATTTCCGGCGCCGCCGTCAGCCGCCAGCCCCACATCGGGCGGAGCACCGCCTGGGTCGGCGGCAGATCCGCCCGGGTCGCGCCGCCGACCCGCGCCAGCAGGTCCCCCGGGCGGCCGGCGCGCAGCTCGCTCAGGACGGCCGCGGCCGCCGGGGTGGTTCGATCGTCGTAGAGGTGCAGGACCCGCGCCATGGCGGAATCATACGCGGAGGCGGCGTGGCGCTCAACCGGGAGACGACCCGTCATGCTCGTGGAACAGCCGGACGACCTGAACGGCCATCTGGTCGGCGAGCTGCTCGGTGAGCGTCATGGCGTACATGGCGTTGTCGTCGCTGACGGTGGGCATGTCGACCGACAGGGGGTAGCCGTCCACCCGATCGGCGGGCCAGAGCCGCCGGCCGTCGGCATCGACGACGCTGACTACCGCCGTCATCCGCCCGTGCCACAGCGGCTGGCCTGGCGCCGCCCGCAGGTGGAAGCTGCGGATGTCGATGTGGATCACCGCGTCGGCCGAGGCCTTCTTCGCCATCGCGTCCAGCGGCGTGGGGCGGCCGTGCGCGGCCTGGTACTCCAGGTCCATCCGTTCCTGGACCATGCGGAGCCACGCGTACGGAACCGTCTCGGCGACGAGGTTTTTCGCCGCCAGGCGCTGGGTGACCTTCTCGGCGAGCAGGTCGCGGGCCATGGGCATCTCCAGGCGGCAGTACTGGCTGTCAGGGATGACCATCACCCGGTAGGAGGGGTCGAGCGTGTACCGGGCGGGCGTCTTGGGCGGAGGCACGAACGACGCTACCGCCCAGGTGAGCAACTGGCACCCGCCGGTCAGGGGCGCCGACAGGGCGACCA
>JAAYZK010000146.1 GCA_012514895.1 Planctomycetota bacterium
AGCCGTTTGGCTGTTTGCCGTCTTTCCTGCCGTTTTGGACTTGTTTGGGATTTCGGGCTTCGGATTTCGAGCTTGCGGGTCGCGCCGCACGGCTCGATGCGCAGAAGCCATCGGCAAGCGCCCTGGACTTCCGTCCGTCTGTGACGCAGCTTCTGACGACCCGCTCAGGCCCGCCGGATGCTCCTGATGCGGACCGGCTCGATGGGCACGTCGTCGTAGTGGCCCTTGCGGCCGGTCCTGACGCTGCCGATGGCCTTGACGACGTCCAGGCCGTCGGCGACCTCGCCGAAGGCGCAGTAGCCTATGCCCTGGGGGCTGGGGTCGCGGAAGTTGAGGAAGTCGTTGTCGACCAGGTTGATGAAGAACTGGCTGGTGGCGCTGTCGGGGTCGGGGGTGCGGGCCATCGCCAGCGTGCCGGTGCGGTTGGGTAGCCCGTCGGCGGCTTCGTTGGCGATGGGCTCGTGCGTGGGCTTCGAGGCCATGGTCTCGTCCATCCCCCCGCCCTGGATCATGAACCCGTCGATGACGCGGTGGAAGATCAGCCCGTCGTAGTACCCTTCGTCAACGTACCGCAGGAAGTTCTCCACGGTCCTGGGCGTCAGGTCGCCCCGCAGCTCGGCGGTGATCCGGCCCTTGTCCGTGTCGATATGGATCGTCGTCTGGTCCGCCACTCTGGTCTCTCCTTTGCAGTTCATGCCGCGGCGGCAGCGCCGGCCCGCCGTCGATCCGCCGGATCCGGCGGATCACCACCGGCTCGACGGGCACATCGGCCCGCATCGGCCCGCCCGGACCGGTCGGGACGTTCCCGATCCGCTCGGCCACGTCGTAGCCGTCCACGACTTCGCCGAACACGCAGTACCCCGCCCGCCCCGTCGCCGGGTCGGCGTCGAGGTCGTTGTTGTCGGCGAGGTTGATGTAGAATCCCGCCGTCCCCGTGTCGGCCCCCGCCCCCCGGGCCATCGCCACCGTGCCGCGACGGTTGGGCATGTGCCACCTCGCCTCGTTGACGATGGCCCCATGCGTCGGACGTTCCTGAAGATCGGGCGTCACGGCCCCGCCCTGAATGACAAAATCGCGGATCACCCGGTGGAAGATCAGCCCGTCGTAGAATCCCTCCCCCACGTACTGCAGGAAGCTGGCGACCGTCTGGGGGGCCTTGTCGGCGCGGAGCACCACCGTCATGTCGCCCATCGACGTCTCGATCACCACCCGCGGGTTGGACGCCCGCGCCACGCGCCCGCGGACCAGCAGGCCGGCAACCGTCAGCCCCGCCCCCGCCAGGGCGGCCAGGACGATGATGATTCCGACTCTCCTGCGGCGGGCGGACACACGCTCCATGACGGCCCATTATCTCCGCCGCCCCCCGCGGGTCAACGCCCGGGAGCTTCCGGGGGGCGCATCGCCGTCACGGTCACCGTCGCCCCGGCCGTGGTCTTTCCTGCAGCCTGTCGTCTGTCAGTACGTATCCACCAGCGACCGCACCTTCAACTGCCTGCGGAACGCCGCGGCGCTCATCCTGGCGGCGGGCTGGACGATGATCTCGACCGGCTCGCCCGGCGCGAGGTGGACGAAGTTGTCGCTGTAGCGGGCGTCGGCGTTCCCCAGCTCCAGCCATGCCCACAGGGCCGGCCGGGCGGCGGTCAACGTCACGCGGAAGGCGCCGCCGTCGGCCTTCCTGAGGGTCGCCTTGATCTTCGGGTCCCGCAGTTCCAGCCGCTTGGGGCGCGAGAGCGTCACCAGGTTGGTCGCCAGGACCTTCCCGCCCCGCCCTTCCAGCGTCAGGCGGATGATCAGGTTCTCCGCCCCCTGCCCGGGAGCGGGCTTGGACGGGTTGCGGGTCAAGCGTTGCAGGTCCCCCCCGTACCGCCGGGCGTGCCTGGACACGTCGAGCTTGCGGACGAACGTGTTCTTCCGCGCCGCCGCCCGGACCGGCAGACGCCCGCCGTCCAGCTCCCTGCCGTCCAGGTCCATCACGCTCCAGCGGACGTGGCCGGCGATCGCCGCGGCGGTGTCGTTGGTCACATGCACCTCCACCGTCGACGTCGCGGCGTCCTCGACGCCCGACACCAGCACCGGCGCGAAGAAGTGACGCGCCATGTACTGCAGCGCCTTCCACCGCCCGTGGTAGTCGATCGACGACCAGCTCGCCACCGGCCAGCAGTCGTTGATCTGCCAGTACAGCGTGCCCATCCCCCGCGGCATCGAGCGGCGCCAGTGCTCCACCGCGTACTTCATCGCCATCCCGTGCTGGATCTGGCTGAGCCACAGCATCGCGTCGAAGCTGTGCGGCAGGCGGAACCAGTCGAGCATGTAGTGGATGATCGTCGCGTTGCCGATCCCGCTGCGCTGGTGGTGCTCCATCACCGGGCTGGTCACATTGCGGTCGCCCGGCGCCGTGTACCCTTTCACCGTCCTGGGCTCGGGGAACGACTGGAAGCCGAACTCGCTGTTGAATCGATGCTCGCAGGTGCGGTACCACTCGAACGGCTGCTTGCCGTGCCAGACGCTCCACAGGTGGGCATCGCCCCACTTGGGATTGTTGAAGTCGCCGCGGTCGCCCCGCGGGCTGTGCGAACTGGACGGCCAGTAGTCCCGCTGCGGGTCGTACTTCCTCACGACCTTCGGCAGCACCCCGTCGAACAGCGGCTTGTAGTCGGCCCACGACATCTTGGTCGCCGTCCACGTCTGGGCGACGTTCATCTGCTCCATCTCGTTGTTGCCGCACCACAGCGCCAGGCACGCGTGGTGGCGCAGGCGGCGCACGTTGTCGATCGCCTCCAGCCGCACGTTCTCCACGAACGCCTCATCGTTGGCCGGCACGGGACGGCAGGCGAACATGAAGTCCTGCCAGACGCACAGCCCCAGCTCGTCGCACAGGTCGTAGAACAGGTCCGGCTCGTAGATGCCGCCGCCCCACACGCGGATCATGTTCATGTTCGCCGCGGCGCAGTCGCCCAGCAGACGGCGATAGTCCGCCTCGGTCACCCGCGTGGGGAACTGGTCGGCGGGAATCCAGTTGCCGCCCTTGGCGAAGAACGGCACGCCGTTGACGGCGAACTGGAACGACTCGCCCCACTCGTCCGGATGGCGGTCCAGCCCCAGCGTCCGCAGGCCGATCCGGCGGCCGGCCGTGTCCAGCACGATCCCGTCGGCGTCCACCAGGTCGACCAGAACCTCGTAGAGCGGCTGGTCGCCCATCCCGTTGGGCCACCACAGGACCGGCTTGCGGATCGTCAGCGACACCGACCCGGCCCCCCGCCGCAGCTCGACGCGGCCCTCGGCGACGACTTTGTTCTTCAGGCGGACCGTCACCGCGGCCGCCGCGCGGGGGCGGCCGAGCAGTTCGGCCTCGACGGCGATGCCCAGGTCGACCCGCCCGCGGCCGTGATGCTGGGCGACGGCCACATCCGTGATCCGCCCTTCATCGAAGCCGATCAGCCGGATCGGACGCCAGATGCCGCACGTCGGCAGCGACGGGCCCCAGTCCCACCCGTAATTGCTCTGCGACTTGCGGACCGTGCTGCGCCCCGGCCACTCCCAGGGCGAATGGCAGTGCCCCACCAGCGCCCCCTCGCCCATCCGCTCCCACTGCAGCGGCAGCGGACAGTCGAACCGCACGGCGATCGTGTTGGTCCCCGGACGGACCACGCCGGCGACGTCGAACTCCCACGTGCGGAACTGGTTCTCCGTCGAGCCGATCCGGCGGTTGTTGACGGTCACCGTCGCCACCGTGTCCAGCCCGTCGCACCGCAGCAGGATGCGGCGGTGGCCGCAGAACGCCTCGGACAGCTCGAAGGTCCGTTCGTACGTCCACGCCGCCATGCCCACCCACTGCACGTCGATCTCGTTGGTCCGGTAGAACGGATCAGGGATCTTCCCCGCCGCCAGCAGGTCGGTGTGGATGCACCCCGGCACCGTCGCCGGCACGGCCATCGCCGGCTTGGTCGATCGAACATCCCACGCTCCGCACAGGTCTACGACGTCCATGGTCGTCTCCTCGGTATGAATCGCTTGATACGCCAGATCGCGGGTACTTTAGGATCGACGCACGGCGGCGTCAAATGCAATCCCGCGGACGGCCCGCAGTGTGACCGAGATCGTCTTCTCGCACGGCGAAACGCGATGGGAACCATCAGGTCGGGTGCCTGGGAGGCTTCAGGCTTCGGGCTTCAGCCCTCAGGCACGACAAAGAACGGGCTCCCGGCCGTTGTCGCTCCTGAAGCCTGGAACCTGCCGTTGGCCATCGACGGCGGAGCGAACCTGGTCAGCGGCGAGTGCCAGGTCTCCGCCTCGCTCACGACCGCACCTGCGCGACCCCTTGCCCCCATGATCGGCGCCGGCCGACGGCGGGCGCAAAAAACAGCGCCCCCCGCGGCGGCAGCGGACCGCGAGGGACGCGTTCTTCAGCAGTGACGGCCGAACCGTCGGCCGCCTCAACTGTGGGAGCCGAATTCGTTCTTCAGGATGACGAAGTCGTCCAGGTCGGTGTCGCCGTCGTCGTCGCAGTCGCCGGCGTCGCCGGTGCCGAAGGCGTTCTTGAGGATGACGAAGTCGTCCAGGTCGACGTCGCCGTCGCCGTCCAGGTCGGCCTGGAGGGCCGGCGGCAGGCCGGGGATGGGCTCCCAGCCGGCGTAGCGGGCCAGGGTGTGGGCGGCCGGATCGATCGCCATCGACTCGATCCACACGTTGGTCTCGGTCAGGACGCCCCCGACGGAGTACTGCCCGGCATACCACCGGAGGTTCATGACGGCGTTGTTGTCGCGGGTCTGGTTCCGCATGTGGAACCACACGCCGTCGACCGTGTCAAACGTGTTGGGCACGGCGACGGGCGTCCCGTTGTCCGGGCAGAGGTAGAACCTGCAGCGGTCCTCGGAGTGGTCGAACATGATCCACAGTTCCTGCCACTGGTTGGGCTGCTGGTCCATGTCGACGTACCGGTGCGAACTCCATTCCGTACCGTCGATGCTGCGGAAGTCCTCACCCGCGCTGAGCCGCACGAACATGGCCATCTGGCCGTTGGACTCGGCGCCCTTCTGGAAGCTCGGCGCGGTCATGTCGCCGGTCTCGAGGTGGCCGTAGTCCCAGTGGGGCCACAGGTCGTTGCTCTGCATGTTGACGTCGTTGGGGCCGTCCGCCTTGAAGCGGAGGTAGATCGTCCCCTCGTCGTAGATGGCCAGATCGCCCAGCGACAGGCACGTGTACACGTGGTTGATCCTGTTCTGGTCGCGGTTGACCAGTTTGACCGCCAGGTTCGTCGCGTCCTCCGGCAGGGCCTCGACGAGCTGGGTGCCCGTATCGCCAAGCGCCTGGCCGTTCTGCTGGACCGCCCAGCGGGAGGTCCCGCTGCCGGTGCCGTCGTCGCCCTGCAGGTGGACCGTGCCGAGCTGGTAATCGTCGAACCCGTTGTCCACCAGTACGAGTTCCGCCTGGGCCGCCAGGACGCTCAGGCCCAGGATCAGACCGATCGTCAGGAATACGTTCCGCATCGCCACTCTCCTTCTCCTATTCAGTGACATGGTTCACCCGGATGGGTCTTGCGACCGCCGGGCGAGCTTTCAGGAATCCACCTCAGGACAGGCACGCGAACAGGCCTCAACTCCTCCGCGGCGGTCCGCTGCTTCAACACAGGGCCGACACGCCGCTACGCAGACATGCAGACAACCCGGAATGCCGACCTTCGACCAACCCTCGCTGCACACACCGTTAGTGGTGACAGCACGTCATACACCGTGCGTACCCTATCATGAAACCAGCGTTCCAGCAAGGGAAATCGGGCCGGAACATCTTATTCGTCACCTATATTACCGCGGCATCTTCCTCTCTGCAGCAGGGCAGAAGAGGGTTTGCACATCCCGGCTGCTCAAATGAACATTCACAGACGCTGGCGCCGGCGGGTTTGCCCCCCCCAGAAAGGTCCGCTCACGAAGCGGAAGAGATGCGGGGCACGGGCGAACATGGCAGCCGACCGAATGAACGCTCCGCCCCCTGCCGCCGCCGGCGCGCGCGGCGGCGAAAAAAAACTGCAATCTCATCCCGCGCACGGCCCCAACGCGGATCGGCGGTCCGCCGGGCGCCGCATCGCGGCGGGCGCCCGCCGTCGCGCCTCTGGCCTCCAGCCTTCTATGAAGCCGGGTCTGTCAATGGTGCGATTACGCTTTCACGTGTTTTTCTCTAGTTAGTGGCCTTTAGCCAATTTCCGGAGCCATAAGGACTGATAAAAAAGCAGCCGACTTCCCGATGCGATTGTTGTCAAAGCAACGCACGGGAGAGTCGGCATGGATGCTACTGCTCTTGTATCGGCATGG
>JAAYZK010000147.1 GCA_012514895.1 Planctomycetota bacterium
CCGCCTCTGATTCCAGCCGCCCCTCGGCGACCGCCTCACCGCATGTTCTTTCCCCGCCCGGCGACCTGGCTGCTCATGTGCTCTCAGCGCAACAGATCATGTGTCATAAGGTCGAAGGGCCTCTCATCCTACTCCATCTCTCCCCTGCGGACGCGACTCACATGGTCATTCTATCGCGGTGCCCCTTTGACTGCAAGGGTTTTTTACGTTTTTGTCGCGTCGTTTTACGGTGTCAAACGCCCCGGCCGACCACCGGACATTCGGCATCGCACGCTCCGCGATACGCCGCAAACCCTTGAAACATGGCATGTTACGTCGCACCCACGCGAGGGCAGGCCAGACCACGCCTCCCCCCCCTGCCTGCACGTCACCCAAAATATCCGAGACCACCTTTGTCGAACTCCTCCTTTCCCCGACCGGCGACCCGCCGCGAAGCGGGCTCACTCATCCCGGCTTTTGTAAACATCTTTCCCCCCGTTCCGTAAACCGAGAACACGCCCGCCGGCCTCTTTCGCCCGGTTCGACGAGCATGTGCTCCTACATACATATGGTACCCACCGCCTGCCCGCAAAGCCAGTCCCAAACGCCGGGACAGTCATAAATCTCGTGTTTCCATAGCCTTGCGGTTATCGGAGGTCCTTGCCCGGCCTGCCGTTTCATCGAAGCAAGGCTGTGGCTACGGCGTGCGCAGGCTGCCAAGAACCGCTGGGCGGCGGGCTCCCGTTGACTGGGGCAGATTCGCCGGCACCCGATCCACACAAGCGGCAGCCAACAGGGCGAAACTGAACGCCTCTTTCGCGTCTACCGGTATTCCAAAGACATCGATCGCTCGAATGGCCACCCGCGGCAACTCTCTCGACAGCAAAGCCATCAAAGCGTCGTTGCGAGCTCCACCGCCCGCGATAATCAGTTCGGCGACGGGGGTGGGCGGATCACTCTTGTTACCACCTTGAACGTCCTTGCAGCCGTGCACGGATGAGCCTCTCGCTTGACGGGTGGATGATGGCGAGGAAGCGGTCAGCTCGCGACACATGCCGCGTAGCGCGTCAGCGATGGTACGAGCGGTAAACGCCGCGGCGGTGGCTACCCAGTCGGCGGGAATATCGCTGGCCGCCCGGAGGCGGGGCAATTCCTGTTCAATGAACGGACGACCGAAGGTTTCCCGCCCGGTGGTGCGGGGCAGCGGCTGCCGGAGGAACGGATGTTTGAGCCAGGCGGCGAGAACCTCGGGCAGCACCCGCCCCCGGCGAGCAAGGCGACCATCGCGATCCATCGACTGGCGTCCGCCGGTGATGACGCTGACTAAGCCATCCATGACCATGTTGCCGGGGCCGGTATCGAAGGCCACCACGTCGTCCGCGGTGGCACCGGGCGGGATCCAAGTCAGGTTGCCGATGCCGCCGATGTTCTGCACGCCCCGAGCTAGGGTCGGATGCCGAAAGAGCACCCAATCCGTCCACGGAACCAGAGGGGCTCCCTGTCCCCCCGCCGCGACGTCCGCTTGGCGGAACTCGGCCACGGTCGGCAGCCCGGTTCGCTCGGCAACGCGAGCGGGATCGCCCAACTGAAGCGTCACCGTCCGATACGGCCGGCGACCGGGGAGGTGGCAAACGGTCTGGCCCGCCAAGCCGATCAAGCTGGGCCGGGAAGCTCTACGCAGACGAGCGATCGTCTCACCAGCAGCGGCGGCGAAGACCTCGCCCAGGTCGGCATGGAGGGCGGCGATCTCCTCGGTGGTCGTGGCGGCCGGGGCCATGGCAGCCAAGAGTCGCCGTCGCAAGCCCCGAGGAAAAGCGAAGTGGCGATGGAGCACCAGGCTGGCCCGCATGTTCGCCCCGCGCCCGATGACACGGACGCAGGCGGCATCGATGCCGTCAGCACTCGTGCCGGCCATGAGTCCCAAAACAAACCGGGGGTTGCCCCCTGCTCGTGAAGAGGTCAGCGTTGCGGCCGGCTTGGCTCGGGGTGGAGTCATCTTATTGCGCCTATACGTGTAGCGGGCGGGCAGGCGACGGTCAAGATTCGCTTGACAGGGATCCGGCGGCTATAGTGACTCTCCACACGCGTGGCGGAGAAGCGGTGTGGCGCCGGCCTGCCCGCCGTGGTGGGCGTCTCGCCGGTGGATTCACAGTGACCAGGCACGCGGGCGGCGCAGCAGGCCGTCACGGGGGGCAGACGTTACGAACCGCCACGGGGGGCGGACGCTACGAACCGTCACGGGGAGCGGCCGCTACGAACCGCCACGGGGGGCGGACGCTACGAACCGCCACGGGGGGCGGCCGCTACGAGCCGCCACGGGGGCGGCTGCGGACATGGGCTAACAAACAGGATGCGGACTCATTGATGGGGAGCGAACGGATGACGGAAGTACGAGCGACGAACATCACTTGGCACGAAGGGCATGTGAACCGCGAAGACCGGCAGAAGCTGCTGAAGCAGAAAGGGGCGAC
>JAAYZK010000148.1 GCA_012514895.1 Planctomycetota bacterium
TCGTCCGCATCCGCGAGGGCCAGCGGTTCACCGTCGGCGGGGTGATCGGCTTCGAGGAAGGCTCGGCCGAACTGCGGCCGGAATGCTGCGACGAGCTGATGGCCATCGCCACGCGCGTCCGAGGACTGGAGCACAAGATCGAGATCCGCGGGCACACGTCGGCGGTGCCGCTTCCGGTCGATTCGCCCTACGCCGACCACATGGATCTGTCGTACGCGCGGGCCCGGGCGGTCAGCGCGTGGCTGACCGGCACCACCGACGACCGCGGGCGGATCGACGCGCGGCGGATCCGCGTGGAGGCCGCCGGCCCCTATGAGCCGCTGGTCCACCGGGCGTACGACCAGCCGGCGTGGTCGCGGAACGACCGCGTCGACATCATGATGATCGAAGCGCTGACGACCGAGTTCGAAGGCGAACCGGGCGCCGACGGCGCGCAGACGGCCCTCAGCGACGGGCCGATGGGAGAGACGTATGTCGCCGGAAAATGACAAGCCGCAGAACGAGGCGCCCGACGGAGGCCGCCGCCTGCCGATCAAGTCGATCCTGATCATCGCACTGATCATGCTCCTGGAGGGCGGGATGTTCGCCGTCTACCTGGTGATGAAGCCCTCGCCCTCGACGGCCGAAGCCGCCGTCGGCAACGCCGAGGCCCCCAAGGAGCCCACCGCCGAGGCCGTCATCATCGAAAACGGCCGCTTCCCCAACCGCAAGACCGGACGGCTCTACATGTATGACATGGAGATCGCCATCCAGGTCGACCAGGCCGTCTTCGACCGCGTCAAGGAACAGCGGATCGCCAACGAGGCCCTCATCCTCGACCGCATCCGCTCGATCGTCGCCCGCGCCGAGCCGTCCTACTTCGACGAGCACGAGCTGCAGACGCTCAAGCGGCAGATCCGGATCATGCTCGATGAGATCCTCGGCGAGAACACCGTCAAGGAGGTCTTCATCAAGACGTGCAATCCGTATCGGATTGAGTAGGAAAATCACCCTTCTGGCAGGGTTTTTCCTGTTGTTTGGCTGATGTGTTCGCCATAATCGTGCCGATGCGTTTCGGATCTTCGGCCGTTCAAGGATGGACGGCCCAGTGAGAGGTCAGGGATGACCATGAACACAGTCGACCCACCATCGGACGCGACGAACCCCTCTTCTTCTCAGTCGCCCGCCGCCATGCCGGAGCTGGACGGTCCGGCCGTCGGCGAGGGCGACGCCCCGGTCGATCCGGCCCATGCCGTCGACATGCTCGGCGACGTGGACCTGGACGTGAAGGTCGAACTGGGGCGCTGCCGCATGCTGGTCGGTGACGTGCTGCGGCTGTCTTCCGGAAGCGTCGTGGAGTTGGACAAACTGGCCGGCGATCCCGTGGACGTGTACGTCAACGAACGTCTCGTCGCGCGGGGCGAGGTGCTGGTGGTCAACGACAACTTCTGCGTGCGCGTCAACGAGGTCCTCTCGGACGAGGACTGATCGGCGCGGGCGTCGGGACGCTTGGGAGGAGCTGATGGCACGTCACCTGGGCATGGTGCTGCTGGGGGTGTTGATGGCCGCCGCGACGGCGCAGGGCGAACCTGCGGCCGCGGTCTCGGCCAATGCGCGCCTCATCATCCCCGCCGAAGGCCCGACCACCGTGCCCGCCGGCGTCGAGCAGGACGCCGCGCCCGCCGAAGCCGCCCCCGATCCCCAGCCGACTCCGCCGGCGTCCGCGCCGGCGCGGCCGGACACCGAGAGCCGCGCGGTCCAGCGTTCGGCCAAGGAGGAGCAGGCCGTCGGTCGGACGGGCGCGGCGAACGACGCGGGGACGCTGTGGCAGACGCTGGCGGCCCTGGCGCTGGTGGTCGTCCTGATCTTCCTGGCGCGACGGCTCCTGGGGCGGTTTGCGGGCGGACGGATGGGCAACCGGGCGCCGGGCGTTGTCGAGGTCCTCAGCCGCACGCCGGTCGGCTCCCGCCAGAGCGTGATGCTCCTGCGGGTCGGCCCGCGGGTGCTGATCGTCGGCGCCGGCGGCGAGACGATGACCACCCTGGCCGAGATCGACGATCCCCAGCAGGTCAGCCAACTGCTCGGCGCCGTCGAGCAGGCGCGGGCCGGTTCGCTGACCAACGCCTTCGCCGGCGTCCTGAACCGCCAGCGGATCGACTGGCCGGCCGGCGAGGAGGAGGACATGGGCGCGGCCGCGCGGCAGGTCTCGCCGCTCAGCGGGGCGGTCGACCAGATGAAAACGATGCTGGGACGCCTGCGGAACGGCGGGCGGGCGGAGGGACCCCGATGACCTGGCGGCGCTGGGTGCGGCTGGCGCTGGTGCTGATCATGCTGACGGCGACGCCGGCGGCCGGTCAGGACGCGACAGCCGACGGCGCGCGGGGGCCGGAGGCCTCCACGCCGGCCGACGGGGACCTCGTCCAGGCGGTCCAGGACGCCGCGGCGCCCGACCGGATCAGCACCTCCATCCAGATCCTGCTGATGCTGACGGTGCTGAGCCTGGCGCCGTCGATCCTGATCATGATGACCTGCTTCACGCGGATCATCGTCGTCCTGGGCCTGCTCCGCCAGGCGATGGCCACCCAGCAGTTGCCGCCCAACCAGGTGCTGATCGGGCTGGCGCTGTTCATGACGTTCGTGGTGATGGCCCCGACGTACAACCAGGTGCACGACGAAGCGATCGGGCCGTACCTGGCGGGGGAGCTGAACCAGGCCGAAGCCTTCGGCGTCGCCGTCGGCCGCATCCGCGAATTCATGATCACCCAGATCGAGTCGGCGGACAACACCGACGACGTCTACCTCTTCCTGGACGAGGCCGTCGCCGAGAAGGACGGCCTGGTCTGGGGGGACGTGCCGACGCTGACGCTGATTCCGTCGTTCGTCGTCAGCGAGTTGAAGACGGCGTTCCTGATCGGTTTTCGGATCTACCTGCCGTTCCTGGTGATCGACATGGTGATCGCGTCGGTGCTGATCTCGATGGGCATGCTCATGCTGCCGCCCGTCCTGATCAGCCTGCCGTTCAAGCTGCTGCTGTTCGTGCTGGTGGACGGCTGGCACCTGGTGGTGGGGACGTTGATGATGAGTTTCACGTGACGGCGGGAGGGAGACCGAACCCATGGACGCATCGAGTGCAGTGGATCTGGCCCGGCAGGCGGTGACGCTGACGCTGCTGGTGAGCCTGCCGGTGCTGGTGGTGGGCATGGCCGTCGGGCTGGTGATCAGCATCCTGCAGGCGGTGACGCAGGTTCAGGAGCAGACGCTGAGTTTCGTGCCGAAGATCGTCGCGATGATCTTCACCGCCGTTCTGACGGCGCCGTGGGTGGCGGCCAAGCTGATGGAGTTCTCCGAGCAGATGTTCGGGGGGCTGCCTTGACCGAGGAGACGACCGGTGGTGCTGGAGCTGGGCGAGTACGCCGTCTGGGTGCCGACGCTGATGCTGGTGATCTTCCGGGTCGCCGGCATCTTCATCACGGCGCCGATGCTGGGCAGTCCGACGATCCCGCCGGTGGTCAAGGGGATGATCGCCGTCGTGGTCGGCCTGGCGGTGACCGCGCGTCTGGCGGCGCCGGCGGCGATGCCCTCCACGTGGACGGCCCTGGTGATGGCGGTGGGGCGGGAGATGCTCGTCGGGGCTACGCTGGGCTATGCCGCCAGCCTGCTGTTCGTGGGGGTGACGGTGGCCGGGCACAACGTCAGCCAGCAGATGGGGATCGGCCTGGCGGAGGTGTTCAATCCGCAGTTGGACGACGCCACCGACCTGGTCTCGACGACGCTGAACATGCTGGCGCTGGTGATCTACCTGTCGATCGGCGGCCACCGGCTGCTGGTCGAAGGGCTGATGGGCACGTTCACGACGGTGCCGCTGATGGGCTTTTCGGCCGGGGCGGACGTGCTGGAGATCATGCTGGCGCTGCTGACGGCGGCGTTCATCCTGGGCATCAAGGTCGCCGCCCCGGTGCTGGTGACGATGATGCTCGCGTCGGTGGCGATGGGGCTGATCCAGCGGACGATGCCCCAGCTCAACATCCTCTCGGCCGGTTTCCAGATCCGCGTGCTGGCGAGCCTGACGATCCTCGCCGTCAGCCTCGCGGCCCTGGTGCCGCTGATCGAGATCGGATGGTCGATCACCGTGACGGCGATGGGAAGGCTGTTCCCCTAGGA
Source organism: Planctomycetota bacterium (assembly GCA_012514895.1). GTDB lineage: Bacteria > Planctomycetota > Phycisphaerae > SM23-33 > FEN-1343 > JAAYZK01. The sequence goes on from JAAYZK010000148.1 coordinate 4,141, forward strand.
GAAGGTGCCGCCGATGCCTCCTGATGATTTCGGAGAGAGGACTGAGGCCCCGACGCAGCGGCGTCGGGATGAGAGCCGCCGGCAGGGGCAGGTCGCGCGGAGCGTGGACCTGTCGTCTGCGGTGATCCTCCTGGGTGCGCTGGGGGCGCTGCACCTGCTGGGGCCGCGGATGTACGGGCAGATGGCCGGTCTGATGGCGCGGCTGCTGGGGCCGGGCGATCCGTCGGCCTTCGAGCCGTCCCGGATGGACGAGTTGATTCGCCAGTGCCTGTGGGGCGTGGCGATGGTGCTGGCGCCGCTGATGCTCACCGTGATGGTCATGGCCATGGTCGCCAACGTCATGCAGGTCGGCTTCATGGTCACCGGCGAGCCGCTCGTGCCCAAGTTCAGCAAGATCAGCCCGCTGGCCGGGCTCAAGCGGCTGATGTCGATGCGGTCGCTGATCCGCCTGGCGATGAGCCTGGGCAAGGTGATCGTCATCGGCGCCGTGGCATACCTCTCGATCGTGGCCAGGCTCGGCGAGATCCTGCGGTCGGCCGACCTGGGGCCGGCGTCGATGGTCGCGGCGGGGGGGCACCTGGTGTTCATGGTGGTGATCCGCATCGCCGTCGTCCTGCTGGTGCTGGCGATCCTGGACTACCTCTACCAGCGCTGGCAGCACGAGCAGGACCTGCGGATGACCCGCCAGGAGGTCAAGGAAGACCTCAAGCACATGGAAGGCGACCCGCAGATCCGCGCCCGCCGCCAGCGGATCGCCCGCCAGCTGGCCATGCAGAGGATGAGCACCGAGGTGCCCGGGAGCACCGTCGTCGTGACCAACCCGACGCACCTGTCGGTGGCGCTGCTGTACGAGGAGGGCATGAACGCCCCCAAGGTCGTCGCCAAGGGCGCCGACCACCTGGCGATCCGCATCCGCCAGATCGCCGCCGCCGGCGGCGTGCCGATCGTCGAACGGCGGCCGCTGGCCCAGGCCCTCTACAAGCAGTGCCGCGTCGGCGACGAGATCCCCGTGGGCCTCTACCAGGCGGTCGCGGAGGTGCTGGCGTACGTGTACGAACTGTCCCGGATCAAGCGGATCGGACGGCGGATCCCCGCCGGCGTGGCGGAATAAAGGCGAACGATGGCGCGCATTCGACAACGGTACGGCCAGACGCTGGACGTGCTGCACAAGCACCGGGGGCTGATCTTCCCGGTGGCGGCGGCGTCGCTGATCTTCGTCATCCTCGTGCCGCTGCCGCCGGCGCTGATCAACATCCTGCTGATGGCCAACATCACGCTGGCGGCGGTCATCCTGCTGACGACGATCTACGTCACCAGCCCGCTGGAGTTCAGCGTGTTCCCCAGCCTGCTGCTGGCCACGACGCTGGTGAGGCTCGTGCTGAACGTCGCCACGACCCGCCTGATCCTCACCGCCGGCGACGGCGGGCGCAGCATCGAGGAGGCCGAGCGGGCCGCCGGAGACGTCATCCTCGTGTTCAGCCAACTGGTCGCCAGCAATTCGCTGACGGTCGGGCTGATCATCTTCATCATCCTGGTGGTCATCCAGTTCGTCGTCATCACCAAGGGCGCCACCCGCATCAGCGAAGTGGCGGCCCGGTTCACCCTGGACGGGATGCCCGGCAAGCAGATGGCCATCGATGCCGACCTCAACGCCGGGCTGATCACCGACGTCCAGGCCCGCGACCGCCGCTCGGCGATCTCGCGGGAGTCGGACTTCTACGGGGCCATGGACGGTGCCAGCAAGTTCGTCCGGGGCGACGCCATCGCCGGCATCGTCATCACCCTGGTCAACATCATCGGCGGGCTGGTCGTCGGCATGGTCCAGTACGGCTGGTCGATCGGCCAGGCGGCCGACCTCTACACCCGCCTGACGATCGGCGACGGGCTGGTCAGCCAGATCCCCGCGTTCATCATCTCGGTCTCCGCCGGCCTGATCGTCACCCGCTCGACCGCCAAGACCAACCTCGGCGAGGAGTTGATCGGCCAGCTCACCAGCCGTCCGATCGCCCTGGTGATTGCCGCGGGGTTCCTGGGGATGCTGATGCTCACCGGCCTGCCCAAGCCGCCGCTGATCGTCCTGGGCGTGGTGTGCATCGCCCTGGCCCGGTTCCTGGGTGGCCAGCAGGCCGCCGCCACCGCCGTCGCCAAGGGCGCCGCCGGCGAGGGCGCACCCATCCGCCCCAAGGCCGAGCCGCCCAAGGCCGAGGACATGCTCGGGGTCGACCCGATGCAACTGGAGGTCGGCTACGGGTTGGTCCGCCTGGTCGACGCCGCCCAGGGCGGGGACCTGCTGGACCGGATCGCCAACCTGCGGCGGCAGATCGCCACCGAAGTCGGGCTGCTCGTGCCGCCCATCCGCATCCGCGACAACATGCAGCTCGACGCCAACACCTACGTCGTCCGCATCCGCGACGTCGAGGTCGCACGCGGGCAGGTCTCGCCCGGCCAGCTTCTGGCCATGGACAGCGGGGCCGCGTCCGGCAAACTGATCGGCGAGCAGACCGCCGAGCCGGCGTTCGGCCTGCCGGCGGTGTGGATCAACCCCAACCAGAAGGACCGCGCCGAAATGCTCAACTACACGGTGGTCGATGCCGGGGCGGTCCTGGCCACCCACCTGACCGAGCTGATCCGCCGGCACGGCCACCGGCTGCTGACCCGCGAACAGGTCAACCGGCTGCTGGAGAAGCTCAAGGACAAGTCGCCCAACCTCGTCGACGAGGTCGTCCCCGAGCTGGTCAAGCCCGGGCAGATCCAGAAGGTGCTGGCCAACCTGCTTCGCGAGCGCGTGCCCATTCGCGACCTGGAAACCATCGTCGAGACGCTCGCCGACTGGATCGGGCGGACCGACGACCTGGACGTCCTCACCGAGTACGTCCGCAACGCCCTGGCCCGGTCGATCTGCCAGCAGTACCGCGACGGGGAGGGCAAGCTGTGGTGCGTCACGCTGGACCCGGGTCTGGAAGACACGATCAACGCCCACATCGAGCGGTCGGAGCGCGGCATGCTCATCTCCGTGCCGCCCCAGGTGGCGCGGCAGGTGACGGGCGCCGTCGCCGACCAGCTCCAGCGGCTGGTCGCCTCGGGGCACCCCCCGGTGGTGCTCTGCTCGCCCCCGGTGCGGATGGCGGTCCGGCGGCTGCTTGAACCGGCCCTGCCCAACGTGGCGGTGCTGGGTTACAACGAAATCGACGGCGTGCAGGTGGAGTCCAGCGCGATGGTGACGGTGTAACACCTACGGTGTTTACCTCATGCTTTCAGGCGGATTTTGAGATTTCGGGAGTGGACTTCTGCGGCGGAATCGGGACAATATGGAATGAGGGTTGATCGCGTACGGACGGGATTCGAACAGCACGGAAGCGATTCGACGTGAAGCTGAAGACCTATCATGCCTGTTCCATGGCTGAAGCCCTGGCGGCGGTGAAGCGCGACCTGGGGCGCGACGCGGTCATTCTGCACACGCGCTGTTTCCGCAAGGGCGGGCTGTTCGGGGTGGGGGGCAGACAGATGTGGGAGATCACCGCCTCGCGGAACGTCAACGTTCAGCCGCGGCGCGTCCGCCCCCTGGGGCCATCGGTCCGCAGGAGCCAGTCCGCGGCGCCGGCCGTCAAGGTCATCGACGGCCCGGCGGTTCTGCCCGAGCCCGTTGCCGCCACGGCCCTGCAGGCCCCGCCGGCCGGCGAGGAACTCAACCGCCAGGTCGGCGCGCTGATGCAGATGGTCGAGAAGCTCGTCCGCCGCCAGGAGCACGCCGGCGCGCCGGCCGTGCCGGAGGAGCTGTTCGAGACGTACCTCCACCTCATCCAGCAGGAGGTCGCCGAGGACATCGCCGCCGAGCTGGTCGCCAAGGTCCGCCAGTCGCTCACCGGCGATCAGCTCCGCGACAAGGCCCTCATCGACGCGCGGCTGGGCGACCTGATCGCGTCGATGATCCCGACGTCGATCACGACGATTCCGCCGGCCAAAGGCCGCCCGCACGTGATCGCCCTGGTCGGCCCGACCGGCGTGGGCAAGACGACGACCATCGCCAAGCTGGCCGCGAACATCAAGCTCCGCCAGAAGCGGCGCGTGGGGCTGGTCACGCTGGACACCTACCGTATCGCCGCCGTCGACCAGTTGCGGACGTACGCCCAGATCATCCGCGTGCCGCTGAAGGTCGTGACGGACCCGGCGGAGCTGACCGAGGCGATCGACGCCCTGGGCGACTGCGACGCGATCCTCGTCGACACCGCCGGCCGCAGCCCGTCGGACGCCGAGCGGCTCGACCAGCTCAGGGCCTTCCTCCAGGCCGCCCGGCCCGACGAGGTCCACCTCGTGCTGGCCACCACTGCCAATACCAAGGCCATCGAACGCGCCATGGAACGCTTCGGCCCCCTGGGCGTCGATCGGCTGATCCTGACCAAGTTCGATGAGGCGGTTTCGTTCGGCATGGTGCTGGGGATCGTGCGGCGGATGAACGTCGCGCTGAGCTTCGTCACCACCGGCCAGGACGTTCCCGATGACATCGAGGTATCCGAGGGCCGGCGGATCGCCGGCATGATTCTGTCGGGGACGCTGCAATGAGCGCCGAAGACCAGGCGGCCAAGCTGCGGGCACTGATGCAGGATGTGCGCCACACCCACACCATCGCCGTCACCAGCGGCAAGGGCGGGGTGGGCAAGTCCAATATCGCGCTGAACCTGGCGGTGCTGCTGTCGGCGGCGGGCAACCGCGTGGCCCTGCTGGACGCCGACTTCGGCCTGGCCAACCTCGACGTTCTGGTCGACGCGACCGTCCGGGCCAACCTCGCCCACGTCATCGCCGGCCAGCGCAAGCTCGCCGACGTCGTCGTGGACCTGCCGTGCGGCGTGCAACTGGTGCCCGGGGCGTCGGGGCTGGCCCAGATGGCCAACCTCAACGACTTTCAGCGCTCCAGCCTCATCGCCGAGCTGACCGAGCTGGAGGAGAACAACGACGTCATCGTGATCGACACCGGCGCCGGGATCGGCAAGAACGTCCTGACCTTCGCCGGCACCGCCGACAGCGTCCTGGTCGTCGCGACGGCCGAGCCGACGAGCATCACCGACGCCTACGCCGTCATCAAGGTGCTCCACCAGCAGGGCTGCCGCGCGAGGATGAGCCTGCTGGTGAACTTCGCCGCCGACCGGACCGAGGCGCGGGCGACCTACAACCGCATCGCCACCGTCGCCCGCGAGTTCCTCGGCGTGTCGCTCTACGATGCCGGCTACATCCTGGCCGACCCCCGCGTCTCCCTGGCCGTGCGCAAACGCCAGCCCTACGTCCTGGCCTACCCGCGCTGCCAGGCGTCGCGCTGCCTGGCCGCCCTGGCGACCAAGCTCTGTCGCGGCGGGGGGCTGCTGGTGCGGAACGAGAGCTTCTTCAAGCGGGTGGCGAACTGGTTTTCGTGACGGTGGTGCAGGCTTCGTGCCTGCACCGGTGAGCGGGTCGAGGTGTGACGGCACGCCTGCGCCGCGAGGCGGCGCTGACGGAGGAGACGATGCTGACGCGGCTTTCGGCGGCGATTGTCGGTCTGCTGGCCTTTGCCGGGTGCATCATTGTCGGGTTGCTGGCCGACAACCCGTTCGAGACGATCCTTCTGCGGGCTCTGGGGGGGCTGGCCGGCGGGATGGTGCTGGGATCGGCGGTGGGTTGGCTTGCCCAACGTGTTGTGGAAGAGCAGTTCAGGAAGATGGTCTCGGCGGACATCGCCGAGGAGATGCGGCAGGCCGCCCAGGCGAAGACCCAGGCGGCGGCCCAGACGGGCGGCACGGCTGAGCCTCGTGCCGACAGGACAACCGGTGGGGCGGAGCCCGACCAGGGCGCGACGGCCGATACGACCGGCGCGACCGTGACAGCGAGCGACGAGGACGAGACCCTGGCGTCGCGGGCGGCTCGGGAACTGATGCCCGAACTCCGCCCGGCCGTCGGAACGTCCCGCGAGACGGCCGTCCGCGGATGATGACGCACGGCCCGATGGAAGGAGGTCCCTATGGCGACGCAGCGAACGAAGCTGCCCCCTGAGGAAGTGGCCGAACTGTGGAAGGCCTACAAGGCCAAGCCCAGCGAAGCCGGGCGCAACGCGCTGGTCGAGAACTACCTGCCCATCGTCAAGTACACCGCCGAGCGGCTGTACGCCAAGCTGCCCGACGAGGTGGACCTCGACGACCTGATGAGCGTCGGCGTGTTCGGCCTGCTCGACGCGATCAAGTCGTTTGACCTGACCCGGGGGGTCAAGTTCGAGACCTTCTGCGTCCCGCGGATCCGCGGGGCCATCCTCGACGAGCTGCGCTCCATGGACTGGGTCCCCCGCCTCGTCCGCAGCCGCGCCCACAAGCTCGACGTCGCCGTCCGCGCCATGGAGATGGAACTCGGCCGCAAGCCCACCGAGCAGGAGCTCGCCAAGCACCTGAACACCTCCCTCACCGAGCTGCGCAAGCTGGCCCGCGACGCCCAGGCCGTCAGCATGATCAGCCTCAACCGCAAATGGTTCGAGACCGACAGCCATAAGGACGTCCGCGAGATCGACATGCTCGAGGACAAGCGGATCGAGAACCCGCTGCTGAAGGCCCAGGCCAAGGACATCAAGAGCCTCATTACCCGCGGCCTGAACCGCGCCGAACGGCTTATCATCGTCCTGTACTACTACGAGCAGATGACGATGAAGGAGATCGGCGAAACCCTCGACCTGTCCGAGTCCCGCGTCAGCCAGATGCACTCGGCCATCCTCGAACGCCTGAAAAGCCAACTGAATGACCGGCAGAAGGAACTGCATGTGGGGTAGGGTCCGACGCGGCCGGACGATGGGAGGGCGAACGGCGGACGCCGAAGGCTGAACAAGGAGTCTCGAACATCGAAGTGAGTGCCCGACGGCCGGCCGGCGCCCCGACGCGACGGCAGCGTCCGTCCAGATCCGATACTCCGCGTTCGATAATCCGTATTCTGCGTTCCCGCCGTTGAAGCCTGCACGGCCCCCGTACCGATAATGGTACCATGTCCCAGATTCCTCCTCTGGTCGCCAGCATCGCCCAGACGCAGCAGGCTCAGCGTCAGCAGGCGGCTCGCAACGACAACGAGCGCGACGCCCAGGCCCGGCGCGCCGCCGAGCTGCGGCGCAGGGCCGACGAGAGCCGCGAATTCGTCGAGACCATGGCGGAGGCGAACGGGCTGAAGGTCGACGAGGACGGCCACCCCCAGCACGAATCCCGCAAGAAACGCCGCTTCCTCGACCTGCTCGAAGGCGACACGGCCCCCCGGCCCGACGACGCCGCGCCGCCGATTCCGCCGGCCGACCCCCGCGCCCAGGCCGCCGCGCTCCTGGCCGACCCCGGCGCCGAGGGCCAGGCTCCGCCGCCGTGCATGATCGACGTCGAGGCGTGAGAACGGCAGGCTTCAGCCGTCAGCAGCGCCATCGTCCGCCCTTCGGCCCTGGCCTCACCTGTTCCTGCGATTGTCACCGTCATGAAGCACCTGGTCGATGACGATGCAGGCGCAGAGGATGGCGACGTCGTCTTCACCGTCCTCGACGTCGACGCCGTAGCTGTCGGTCCAGCCCCAGTAATCCTTCCGCACCGCCGCGACGACGCGGCCCCCGCGGGTGAAGGTGAATTCGTGCTGCCAGAAGGACCCGTCGATTCGCTCTGCCTTCGGAGGTGCGTGGGCTACCCCCCAAAGCCTGCGCAGAGGGACTGTGGTCGTTGCGTTTGCGTCGGGGGTGGTCTAGAATGCGGGGCTGACGTGCGCGGGAGATGATCATGCGCTTTGTGAAGATGCACGGACTGGGCAACGACTACGTGTACGTCGACTGCTTCGAGCAGGACGTGACCGACCCGGCACGGCTGGCTGTGAAAATCAGCGATCGGCACTTCGGCGTCGGTTCCGACGGGCTGATCCTCGTATGTCCCGATGACGACGCGGATTGCCGCATGCGGATGTTCAACGCCGACGGCAGCGAAGCCCAGATGTGCGGCAACGGCATCCGTTGCGTGGCCAAGTACGTCTACGACCATAACCGCTGTCGTAAAAATCCTTTGCGCGTCGCCACCGGCGCCGGCGTCAAGACGATCGCCCTGCAGCTCGCGCCGGACGGCACCGTCGCCGCCGCGACCGTCGACATGGGCACGCCCATCCTCCAGGGACGGCGGATTCCCACAATCTTCGACGCCCAGCGCGTTGTGGACGAAAGACTTACCGTCGACGGCCGGGACTGGGCCGTCACGTGCGTTTCGATGGGCAACCCCCATGCGGTTGTCTATGTCGACGACGTCGCCGCCGTGGACCTCCACCGCTTCGGTCCGGCCTTCGAGCGCCACGAGGCCTTCCCCGAGCGGATCAACGTCCATTTTGTGAAGGTCCATTCCTCGAAGGAAGTTACAGTTGTCCACTGGGAGCGCGGCAGCGGACCGACACTTGCCTGCGGGACCGGCGCCGCCGCCGTCTGCGTCGCCGGCGTCCTCACCGGCCGCGGCGGAAGGCATCTCACGGCCCACCTGCCCGGCGGCGACGCGACGCTGCAGTGGCGCGACGACGACCACGTGTTTCTGACCGGCCCGGCGGTCGAGGTTTTCAGCGGCGAATGGACGCCGTGAGAGTCGGGATTTCTGTTCCTTGAGGCTCAGAGGAAGCTAGGAGCGCGGTGATGGCTGGATTGGGCGTCAATATTGATCACGTGGCGACGGTTCGCCAGGCACGGCGGACCATCGAGCCGGACCCCGTCTGGGCGGCCGCCGCGGCCGAGCTGGGCGGGGCGGACGGCATCACCATCCACCTCCGGCAGGACCGCAGGCACATCGGCGACCGCGATGTCGAGCTGCTGAAACAGGTTGTCAAGGTCAAGCTGAACCTGGAGATGAGTCTGGCCGACGAGATCGTCCGCATCGCGCTGAAGACGCGTCCCGGCCAGGCGACGCTGGTGCCGGAGAACCGCCAGGAGGTCACGACCGAGGGCGGGCTGGACGTGGTGAGCCAGGCGGTCCGCGTTGCGGAAGTCACGGCGGCGCTTCAGGATGAGGGCATCGAGGTCAGTGCATTCGTCGACCCCGAGCCCGATCAGATCGCCGCCGCGGCCGAGGCCGGCTGCGACGCCATCGAGATCCACACCGGCCGCTACGCCAACGCCGCCACCGGCGCCGAGACCGCCGCTGCCGTCGACGCGATCCTCGACGGCCTCAACGCCGGTCGCAAGGCGGGCCTGGTCGTCCATGGCGGCCATGGCCTGACCTACACCAATATCGAACGCATCGCAGGCATCGCGGGATTCAGCGAATTCAACATCGGCCATTCGATCATCAGCCGCGCGATCTTCGTCGGCCTGACCGAGGCCGTCCGCGAGATGAAGAGACTGATCGACCGGGCCGAGGCCCGCACCCAACGAGGACAGAAGGCATGACGACGGATTTGACGTTGCGGGGCACGTTGGTAGCCATGGTCACACCCTTCGCCGCCAACGGCGCCGTCGACTTCGACGCGTTGGACCGCCTGACCGACGACCTTATCGCCGGCGGCGTCCAGGGCCTGGTGCCCTGCGGCACGACGGGCGAAAGCCCCACGCTGAGCCACGAGGAACAGGACGACGTCACCGCCCGCGTCGTCCGCCGCACCGCCGGCCGCGTGCCGGTCGTCGCCGGTACGGGATCCAACTCGACCGACGAGGCGGTCCGCCTGACCCGACACGCCAAGGACGCCGGCGCCGACGGCTGCCTGGTGGTCAACCCTTACTACAACAAGCCTACGCAGGACGGCATGCTGCGGCACCTCGAGGCCATCGACGCCGTCGGCCTGCCGATCGTCCTGTACAACCACCCCGGCCGCACCGGCATGACGCTGGAGGTCGAAACGGTGGCGCGCGCCTATGATACCTTCGAGAACGTCGTGGCCACGAAGGAGGCCTCCGGCAAGCTCGATGTCGTCAGCGCCCTGGTCGCCCGGTGCGGCATCACGGTGCTGTCGGGCGACGACCCGCTGACGCTGCCGATCATGGCGTGCGGCGGGGCGGGCGTGATCAGCGTCATCGGGAACATCCTGCCCGGCGAGATCCGGCGGCTGACCGACGCGATGCTTGCCGGCGACCTTCCGGCGGCCCGTGCTCAGCAGGCGCGGCTGATGCCGCTGTATGACACGATGTTCGCCCAGACCAATCCGATCCCGATCAAGGCCGCGATGGCCATGGCGGGACGGATGCGTCCGGACATGCGCCTGCCGATGACCGAGCTGTCCGATCGCCACCGGCCGCGCCTCGCCGCGGCGCTGCGGGCGTTCGGCGTGGACGTCCGCGACTGACCGCGACGGGAAGGATTTCGGAGTTCAGGCGAAAAAAAGGCTTGCCGATTTCCGAGATGGGGAGTAGACTTTAAACATCATCGAGAGTGTGCGAGGGATATGGCCCGTTGACCACACGGCAACCTGATCGCGTCGGCCGCGATGAAGGTGCTACGACCATCCCGCAAGGGAATGATGAGGTCCCATGAGGGCAAGTTCGATCGGCCCGCGAGCGTCGTCGCGGGCGTGCCCCCTCGATGATCCGCGACGGGTCGGCCTGCGCCGGTATGGGATCGGCGTCGGCGCCCGTCTGAAAGGAAGGATCAGACATGACCAGCACCACTTCACCCCGCCTTGCCACGCGCTGCCTGCACGCCGGCCAGCGGCCCGACCCCGCCACCGGCGCCCTGGCGGTGCCGATCCACGCGACGGTGGCTTACCAGTTCGCCTCCAGCGAGCACGCTGCCAAGCTGTTCGCGCTCAAGGAGTTCGGGAACATCTACTCGCGGCTGACCAACCCGACCAACGACGTCCTGGAGCAGCGGCTGGCGGCCCTGGACGGCGGGGCGGCGGCGCTGGCCTTCGCCTCGGGGCAGGCGGCGATCACCGCGGCGATCGTGAACATCACCCGCAGCGGGCAGAACTTCCTGGCCGCGACGAGCCTCTACGGCGGCACGTGGACGCTGTTCACGCAAACTCTTAAGCGCCTCGGGATCGAAGTGAGGCTGTTCGATCCGGACCGTCCCGAGACCATCCGCGAACTGGCCGACGAGAACACCCGCTGCGTCTATCTCGAGAGCCAGGGCAACCCCAAGAACGACGTCCCCGATTTCCAGGTGATCGCCGACCGCGCCCACGCCGTCGGCGTGCCGGTGATCTGCGACAACACCGTCATGACGCCGGCCCTCTTCCGGCCCATCGAGCACGGCGCCGACATCGTCGTCTACTCGTGCACCAAGTACATCGGCGGGCACGGCGTCCACATCGGCGGAGCGCTGGTCGACAGCGGCAAGTTCCCCTGGCGGGACGATCCGGGGCGGTGGGGCGAGTTCTGCTCGCCCGATCCGAGTTACCACGACCTGGTCCTGGCCGAGGCCCTGGCACCGGTCGGGAATATCGCCTACATCGTCCGCGCCCGGACGCACGTGCTGCGGGACACCGGCGCCTGCCTGTCGCCGTTCGGGGCGTTCCTGCTGCTGCTGGGGCTGGAGACGCTGCCGCTGCGGGTGAAGCAGCACTGCGCCAACGCCCTGGCGGTCGCCGCGTGGCTCGAGAAGCACCCGGCCGTGGCGTGGGTGAACTACCCCGGCCTGGCGTCGTCCGGGTACCACCAGCGGGCCAAGCGGTACTTCCCCGACGGCGCCGGGGCGATCATCGGTTTCGGCATCAAGGGCGGCCGCGCCGCCGGGGCCGCGTTCATCGACGCGGTCAAGCTCGCCAGCCACGTGGCCAACATCGGCGACGCCCGGACGCTGGTCATCCACCCGGCGACGACGACGCACCAGCAGCTTTCGCCCCAGGAGCAGAAGGCCACCGGCGTGACGGACGATTACATCCGGCTGTGCATCGGCATCGAGGACGTCGCCGACATCCAGGCCGACCTCGACCAGGCCCTGCGCGCGTCGCAGGCGAAGGGGGAGGGCGGGAGCTGAGATGGGCGGCGCTTTCCAGTCCTCCGACAGCAGCCGCACGAACGGCCCGCGGCCGCACGCGCGGACGATGACGTTCGATGAGCCGCTGGCGCTGCAGCTCGGCGGCGAGCTGGCGCCCGTGACGGTCTGCTACGAGACGTACGGCACGCTGTCGGAGCGGCGCGACAACGCGGTGCTGATCTGCCATGCTCTCAGCGGCGATGCCCATGTCGCGGCCCACGACCCCGGCGACGCGCCGGGCTGGTGGGACATCGCCGTCGGGCCGGGCAAGGCGATCGACACCGACCGCTACTTCGTCCTCTGCGCCAACGTCCTGGGCGGCTGCTACGGCACCACCGGCCCGGGCTCGACCGACCCGGCCACCGGCGAGCCCTACGGCGCGGAGTTCCCCGCCATCACCATCGCCGACATGGTCGAGCTCCAGCGGCGGCTGATCGACGCCCTGGGCATCGAGCGGCTGCTGGCGGTCATCGGCGGATCGATGGGGGGGATGCAGGTCCTCCAGTGGGCCGCCGCCTACGGCGACCGCGTGCGGGCCGCGGTGCCCATCGCCACCACGCACCGCCTGACCGCCCAGGCGCTGGCCTTCGACGTCGTCGGCCGCAACGCCATCCGCTCGGACCCGGCGTTCCGTGGCGGGCGCTACTACGGCCGGCGCGACGGCCCGGCCGACGGGCTGGCCCTGGCGCGGATGATCGGCCACATCACCTATCTCTCCCGCCAGTCCATGGACGAGAAGTTCGACGCCGACCGCCACGAGCCCCGTCCCGTCGCCTACGCCTACGAGAGCCGCTACTCCGTCGGCAGCTACCTGGCCTACCAGGGCGGACGCTTCGTCGAACGCTTCGACGCCAACACCTACATCACCCTCTCGATGGCCATGGACGCCTTCGACCTCGGCGCGGCGCACGGTTCGCTCAACGCGGCCCTCAAGCGGGCGACCTGCCGCTGGCTGGTCGTCAGCTTCGACAGCGACTGGCTCTTCCCGCCCGCCCAGTCAAGACAACTGGTCAACGCCATCATCGCCGCCGAGCAGCCCGTCACCTACTGCAACATCCCAACGCAGTGCGGCCACGACGCCTTCCTGCTGGCCGACGACCTCGACATGTACGGCGGCCTGGTGGAGGCCTTCCTGGCCCGCACCCTGAACGGGACGATCGACGACGGTGCCGCCGGCTGGCACCTCCACACCGACGTCCGCAGCATCTTCCATGACAACCGCGTCGACCTCGACCGCATCATGGCCCTGATCCCCGCCGGCGTCGGCGTCCTGGATCTCGGCTGCGGCGACGGCGAACTGATGAGCCGTCTGCGCCGTCGCGGCACGCGGGACCTGCTGGGGGTGGAGCTGAACGGCGAGGCCATCCTCACCTGCGCCCGTCGGGGCCTGGACGTCGTCCAGCACGACCTGCGGGACGGTCTGGCCCCGTTCCGCGACAGGCAGTTCGAGATCGTCCTGCTCAGTCAGACGCTCCAGACCGTCCTGCGCCCCGACCGGCTGCTGCTGGAGATGCTCCGCGTCGGCGAGAAGGGCATCGTCAGCTTCCCCAACTTCGGCCACCGCGACTGCCGTCGCCAACTCGCCGAGGAGGGCATTTCCCCGGTCACCGGCGGCCTGCCGTTCACCTGGTACGCCTCGCCGAACGTGCGGTTCCTCAGCATCCGCGACTTCGAATCGCTCTGCGTGGAACTGGGCATCCGCATTCACCGGCGGATCGCGCTGGACACGGCCGCCGGGTGCGAAGTGCACGACGACCCGAACCTCAACGCGGACATGGCGATCTTCCTGCTCAGCCGCGGCTGACGCCTGCCCGGGCGGCGCATGCAAACGCCCGCACGGTGCCGCGCGGGCGTTGAGACGGCACGGTGGGGGGCCTCAGGAGGCTTCGGCCTTGGCGGCTTTCTGCATGGCCTGGGCTACGCCGGGCTTGGGCGGCGGGCTGGCCGGGTCGTGGGCCCGGAGGAACAGCTTGTTCTTGCGCCGGCCGGTGCGGCGGAAGACACTCTTCTCGAAGCCCTTGGCGCCCGCGCGGCCGTGGGTGGCCCGTTTGCTGCGCCAACTGAACTTCCCGTTGCGTCGTTGATGCGCCATGATGGTGCTCCTGTAACTCGCTCTGCGTACGAAAGACTCTGATTGTACCATCGCGCCGCCGCCCGGCAACCGTCTTGTTGCGGAATTCCGACCCGCCGGCGCCCCCGGCACGTATCCAGAGACAGGGGCGGTTGCCGCCTTGTGGGACACGTTGGCCGTCTGCTACAATGAGAGTGCTATGAACCTATTGGACGCCGTGGACATTCCGTCGCTGACCATCATCAAGTACCCCGACCCCCGCCTGCGGATGCCCGGCGAGACGGTGACGCAGTTCGATGAGCGGCTGCACGCGCTGATCGAGAAGATGTTCGAGCTGATGTACAAGGGTAACGGCGTCGGTCTGGCCGCCCAGCAGGTGGGCCTGCCGCTGCGGCTGTTCGTTGCGAATCCCACGCTGGCCGACGACGACGAGCGGGTGTACGTCAACCCCGAGCTGATCGAGCTGTCCGGCACGGCCGAGGCCGAGGAGGGCTGCCTGAGCCTGCCGAACCTCAGCGTGTCGATCAAGCGGGCCGCGGTCGTCACGATCCGCGCGATGGACGCCGAGGGCAACGTCTTCGAGGAGACCGGCGAGGATCTGCTGGCGCGGATCTTCCAGCACGAGACCGATCACACCGAGGGCCGCCTGATCGCCGACCGCATGTCGCCGATCGCCAAGATCGCCAACCGGCGGCTGCTCAAGGAGTTGGAAGAGACCTTTGCGTCGTCGTGAGATCCGTCGTTCGAGAGTGCGACTGAGAGCCGGTGTTCGCTGATGGCCAGGAAGCCCAATACATCCACCGCAGAGCCCCCTTCGGGCCCGCACGCCCCGCGGTTCCGCAACCGCCGGGCGTTCCACGAGTACCACATCGAGGAGCGGGTCGAGGCGGGGCTGGTGCTGACGGGCACGGAGGTCAAGAGCCTGCGGTCGGGCAAATGCAACCTCGAGGAGGCCTACGCGCGCGTGGCGGGCAACGA
>JAAYZK010000149.1 GCA_012514895.1 Planctomycetota bacterium
GATGCCGGCGAAGACCAGCACGGCGACGAGATGTCGGGGTCGGGGCGGTGGTCTCATGACTTGGGCCGCGTTCTATGGTATGAACATGGCTCGACGCGTACAAGCAGCGCCCGTCCATGAACGCCCGCGGCCCCCGACATCCCGACCCGTTCGTCGCCGCCGTCGCCGGCGCGATCGACCGCCACGCCCTGCTGGCGCCCGCCGCGGGCGCGGTGGTGGCGGTCTCGGGCGGAGCCGACTCGGTCGCCCTGCTGGTCGCCCTGGCCCTCCTGGCGGCTGAAGCGCGGCGGGGGTACCGGCTCCACGTGGCCCACCTGGACCACGCGGCCCGCGGCGGCTCGGCCGACGACGCCCGGTACGTGGCCGACCTGGCGGCCCGGCTGGAGCTGCCCGCCACGATCGAGCGGATCGACGCGGCCGCCCAGGCCCGGCCGGGCGAGGGGTTCGAGGCGGCCGCCCGGCGGGTCCGCTACGCGTTCCTCGATCGCGCCGCCGCCGACGCGGGCTGCGAGGCGATCGCCACGGCCCATCACGCCGACGACAACGTCGAGACGGTCCTCCACCGCATCGCTCGCGGCACGGGCATCGCGGGACTGGCGGGCATCCCCCGCGTCCGCACGCGGCCATCGCTTCCGCGGATCATCCGCCCGATGCTCGACTGCCGGCGCGCCGACGCGGAGGCCTTTCTGACGGCGCGCGGCATCGGCTGGCGGACCGACCCGACCAACCGGCAGACGGAGCCGACGCGCAACCGCATCCGCCACGAACTCCTGCCGCTGCTGCGGCGGGACTTCAACCCGCAGGTGGACGGTGCGCTGCAGCGCCTGATCCAGACCGCCCGCTGGGCCCAGGAGGTCCTCGACGCCCAGGGCGCCCGCGCGTCGGCCGACGCGACGGTGGAGACGGGCGCCGGCTGGATCGCCCTGGACGTCCCCGCCCTGCGGGCGATGGGCTCGGCCGTCGCGTCCCTGGCGATCCGATCGGCCCTGGGGGCGCTGGGGGCGCCGATGCGCCGCGTGGGGCTGGAGGCTGTCCGGCAGATCCTCGACCTGGTCGAACGGAACCGTGGCGGCCGTCTCCTCCTGCCGGACGGCCTGGGCGCCGAACGCCGTCGCCGCCGGCTGATCCTCCGCCTGGCGCGGCCGGACGGCGGGCCGCCGTCCGTTGACAACGCTCCGGCCCCGTAGCATCATGCCGCCCTGCATCCTGGAAAAACAAGGACGCGCACGCATTTCGTGAAAATGCGTGCGCGTCCTTGCCTTTCCGCCGCCATCGCGAAGGCATCCCTGCTTCGCCCTGCGGGCTACGCAGGCCAGCCCACCGAGACTACCTGCGGATGCGTCAGCGGCGACGGCGACGCAGGAACAGGCCGCCCAAGCCGATCAGGGCCAGGCCGGTCGGTTCCGGGATGACGGTGACGACGCCTTCGCCGACCCACCGGCTGGTGTCCAGTGTCAGGGCTGAGCCTTCGATGGAGATGTTGCTGCCGTCGCCGACGTTCATCACGGCGTTGGCATTCGGCTGCTCCCACAGGTCGAACACATCGCCGATCTGGACCGCGTAGCCTGCCTGGGGCCGCAGCACGATGGACCCGGCGCTGAGGTCCAGAACGCTGCCGCTGTCCTGGCCGGAGACGTTGAAGTACTCGTTGGATGCCGTGGCGAAGACGTCCAGCACGACCGTGCCGCCGTCCTTCAGGTAGAGGCGGCCGTCGTAGTTCGGCGACGCGCTGGCGCCAAGCGAAAAGGCGCCGGCCGCACTGGTGCCGCGCGGCTCAAACGTGCCCCAGACGTTCAGTGTCCTGGTCTCGTTCGTGCCGATGCCATGGGTGCCGGTCATCCTGCCGCCGGCGTTGACGTCGACGTTGCTGCGGATGGCCCAGGTGGCCCCGGCCGGCAGCAGGCCGCCGTCGTTCACGTTGATCTTGGTGATGTAGCGGAGCGTGTACCCGTGCGACCCCGTCAGCACGCCGCCGTTGTCGATGTTGACCGTGCCGCCGTTGGAGAAGCGGTCCATCACCGCGTCGGCGACGGCCACCGAGACGGTGCTGTTGTTGAGGGTCACCGTATCGGCGCTGTTGGGCACGCGATCCAGGTCCCAGTTATTCGGATCGCTCCAGTTCACGCCGTCGCCCTCGCCGTTCCACACGATCGCGGCCTGGGCGACGGTGCCGTACGCGAAGAGAATCACACCCGTCAACAATGCTGTCGTAACACAAGACCTCATGTCCGTCTCCTCCTTCCCGGCAGATCAGTTCTGGCTCCTGCGGCTCCAACTACATGGGAAGACAAGTCTAACGCGCATCCCGGAATCACGCAAGGACAAACTCCCCCCAGGTCCGCCCCTGTGTGCGAGGACATATCCTGGCACGTTCAAGCCGTCGCACGCTGCGAGTTCCAGTAATCGCCCCACAGCCCGCTGTTGTAGACGCTGGCCAGCGCCATCATGCACTCGGCGTTGTCTGCGTCCCAACGCATTCCCGAGCCCTTCAGCCGGTCCGTCAGCGTCCCGCACTGCGATTCGGTCGGGCCTGAACCGCAGTCGTAACCCAACTGCCGGAACGCCGGATAGTCCGTCATCGACACCCGCTTGCCCACGTAGTCCCGCAACGAAACCAACGCTTCGTGTTTCGGCCCGTTGCGGTGACGCCGCAGATACGGGCCCAACCGGTCCAGCATCACCAGCGAGCCCTGTTCCCACACGTATGTCATCATGGCTTCGCACCAGCCTTGGGCCTTGGTCGTGCCTTCACCATACAACACGCCGCTGGCCTCCCGCACGTGCTCGCGCAGGTGGTAGTAGTCCAGAATGTGTTCGTCCAGCATCGGGAGCCGGCGCCGGTACTGACGTTCGATCCACACGGCTCCATCGCTCACCGCATACTTCACCTTCGCCTGACCCAACCGAAGACGCCCGCCCTCCCGACGCATCAGGCGTCCCAGTTCTTCATGGTCGCCCGCGGTGCCCACCACGTGGCAGTGCGACTTGTCCGGATCATAGAACGACAGGACCTTGAACTCCTTGTACGGACCGTCGCTGCCGGACTTGGGTCTGCCTGTCCGGGCGGTAGAGCGACGCCTCTGCGCAGCCCGCTTGACCGATTCGGTCGCTCGACGCTTGCGCTTCTGCTGCTCGGTCACCATCGGCACCATCACGCCGTCAGCGCCGGTCACGAGGGTCTGGTCGCTGCAGTCGGCCGCCGTGAAGCCCGGCCGCACCGCCCCGCTCCGTTGGGCCGCCAAGACCGCTTGTCCCTGGTTCTCAACAATCTGGCGAATCGTGCGGCCGCTCAGCGACAATTGCGCCGTCCGACGCACCATGTCGCTGGCGACCTCGAACGAGCACCGCAACGCCACGCGACAACAGAGCTCGCGGACACCGGGACTGAAGCGATGGTGGCCAATGCCGAACCAGTGATCCACAGGGATCAGCGTCCCGGTCTTCGCAGACCAGTAGACCGTCCTACTGATCCGAACACGTCCGTTGATTGTCTGATGCGTCGTGATCTGCTTGCCCTTGTTCCTCAGTCCTTTGGGCCGAGGGGGAAAAAGCCTCCTGCTTCTTCTGCAGGAGGTCCAGGGCCTTGGCGTACAGGCGTTCTCGGAACACGGCACTGGCGTCCCGGACCGGTTCTTCGGTGTCGGCAATGATCCGCCCATCCTGAGCCGCACTCATCGCCTCGGCAACATCCTCGGCCAACCGGTCGAAATCCGCCGCCAAAGCCTGCTTCAACTCTGCTGCGCTAAGCCGTTTGCCTTCCATGACTTACTCTCCTTGATCTAAGGCTTGTAAGTCACTATAAATAAAGAGCTAACATCGCGCCAGAAAAAAGTCTCACACACC
>JAAYZK010000011.1 GCA_012514895.1 Planctomycetota bacterium
GAACTTGTTGCGCGGCATGATGGCGGCGTTGGCGGTGAAGGCCATGAAGGGGGCCTGGAAGTCCTGGCGGGAGCCGGGCGAGCCGCCGCCGGTGTCGTCGACCTGCGCGGCCTCCCAGTGGGCGCCCTCACTGCCCGGGTTGGTGCGGGGCACGCCGCCGAGACGGAACTCGGGGCAGGTGAAGGCCTTATCGCTGACCTTGCCGTCCTGATAGAGGAAGTAGGACCAGTGCAGGTAGCCGTAGCGCTTGTCCAGCGGCTGGTCGTTGAGGTCGTACTTGCCGCCCGGGCCGTTGGCGTAGATGTAGGACGCGGGGAAGATGCTGGCGTTGTCGGCGAGGTAGAGGGCGACGGAGGTGCCGACGTGGCGCAGATTGGTGCCGCAGGTGACGGCGCGGGCATTGCGCCGGGCGGCGTTGAGGCTGGGCAGCAGGATCGAGATGAGCAGCGCGATGATGGCCACAACGACGAGCAGCTCGATCAGGGTGAACCCCCCGCGACGGCGCGGCATGTACGTGGTGTGTTTGCTCATGGTCACCGGTCTCCCCAGGCACGAGGTTTCGTTTCGCGGCGCGTCACGCTCCCTGTGCGCGACGCCCAGCCCACAATCTCTGGCGGGAGGTTAGGTGGCGGGCGTTAGCAGACGTTCGGGGTTGTGCGAAATACGGGCGATCGTTCGGTTATGACGGTGTGGGTGGGAGTGTGAGGGGGGCGTGAAGGGGGTGCCGGGCGGCGGTGGTAGGCGGGTGCCCGTAAGGAGACCCTCCGCTGTTCCCCTCGCTAAGAGGGAGGGGAGAGAGGCGAAGAGCACTGCTCACAGAGCAGGGGCACACGGGTGGGGGGATTGTGGGGGTCAACGTCCCCCACCCCGAGCTGCGCTACGGGGTGGGGCACCCGGCCAGTGACACACGGGTGCCAGTAAGGAAACCCTCCCCCTGTCCCCCTCCCTAGGAGGGAGGAGGCATGTGTGCAGGCTGTCGAGTTCGAGGCGAAAGCGTCGCGCGGTCCGCCTCCCGGAAGTGGGAGGCGGACCGCGGAGCGGGGGGCGATCAGCCGCCGACGATCAGGGCGACGAAGGCGTCGATGTCGGCCGTGTCGACCTGGTCATCGCCGTTCGTGTCGGCGAGGGCGGCGTCGCAGGCGGGGTAGGCGGCGGCATAGCCGGCCGGGTCGACCAGGGCCTGGACGAACGGGTCGATGTCGGCGGTGTCGATGGCGCCGTCGCAATTGAGGTCGCCGGGCAGGAAGAGCGGGCCGCTGGGGACGAGGCCCCAGACCTCGATGTCGTCGATGTTCCAGCCGCAGAACTGCCAGGACGAGTCGGTGGTTCCCATCGTCCAGCGGAGATAGACGGCGGGCTGGCCGTCGGCGACGGCCGAGATGTCGAACTCCTGGTACTGCCAGCTCGTGTCGGCAATCTGGGACTGGTTCTGCCAGATCGTGGTCCAGGTGAGGCCGTCGCGGCTGACGCGCACGGAGGCCCTGTCGTACGTCGGCTGCTCGACGCCGAGCCAGCGCCAGAAGCGCAGGCTGGTGTTGACCATCTCGCTGCAGTCGATGGCCGTCGACGTCAGGTGGCGTTCCGGCAGGCTGTTCTCATAGTCGCCGCTGAGGTTATAGCCGTACACGTTCAGGCCGGTGCGGCCGGCGGTGGGGTCGTTCTCGCTGTATTGGCCGCCGCCGCCGGTGGGGCGGCCCCAGGCCCAGAGGCCCTGGGTGTTCCAGCCGGGGTTCGTGTCGAGGTACCAAGCATACTGGACGGAGGGGACGCCGACCTGGAGGACGGCCTTGCGGGCGGTGTCACCGATGCCGTCGGTGAGGTTGGTGAAGGTGAGCGTGCCCAGGTGCTCGCCGGTGCCGAGGAAGGCGGCCAGGTGGTTGATGGTGGCGGTGACGTCCACGGTCGCGCCGGGGGCGAGGGTGCCACCGGTGGTGGTGAGGCTGAGCCAGGGGACGTCGCGGGTGACGACGAAGTCGAGCGGGGTCTCGCCACGGTTCTCGATGGTGTAGACGGTGCTGCCGGGGCTGAAGGGGCCGCCGGTGTCGCCGACCGGGCGGAAGTCGCCGCCGGGGGTGACGCGGATGCCGGCGGGCGGGGCGATGGTGCCGACCACGCGCAGCGACGGGTCACCGAAGATGTGCCAGGTGTTGAACATGTCGGCGCCGTCGGCGCCGTACTTCTCGATCATGCGGCCGGAGGCGGCGTAGCAGAGGCCACCGAAGGTGTCGTACGCCTCGGCGATGAGGAGGTCGGCGAACTCGTCCTGGGCGGCCATGGGCGGGTTCCAAGACTGGTTGATGGAGGACATGTAGACGGCCGCGGCGCCGATGGGCTGGCCGCCGCTGGTGGAGCGGAGCCAGGTTTCGGCGAAGCAGGTGTAGCCGGCGAACTCGCCGTTGACGCAAGCGACGCTGAAGATGACGGGCAGCATGCCGGCGTTGGTGAGGGCGGTGATGTTGGAGCTGGAGAAGCCGGAGGACGACCAGGAGGTGCGGCTGCCGTGGCCGGTGTAGTTGACGAGGCCGCGGCCGGCGTTGAGGGCGCTGGCGACGGCGCTGACGGTAGCCGTTGGGTCGTAGATCTGGTCGACGAGGGTGTAGCCGTAGGCGAGCAGCTTGGTGCGGATGACGTTGAGGTGCTGGTTGTCGTACTCGTTGTTGTCGCCGGGGCCCTGGTTGCTGGCAATGCCGGTGGCGCGCTTGAACCAGGGCTGCTGGGTGGCGGCGAGGGTTTCGTAGGCGACGGTGCGCTCGACCTGGGTGTCGACCTGGGCGGCGGTCTCGGCGGAGAAGCGGCCGACGATGATGTCGGGGTAGTAGTCGTTGCCGGCGAGCTTGGCGTAGGTCGGGTCGGCGGCGCCGCCGGAAGCGGAAGGCGTGGCGACCTGGGCCGAGTCACCGACGAGCAGGACGAAGGCGAGGTTGCCCTGGTTGTAGCGGTTCTGGATGTAGTTACGGATCGAGGTTGCGTTGTTGCCGATGGACGAGACATTGACGACGGTGGTGGGGATGCCGGCGAAGGCCTTGTGCGCGGCGAGCGGCTGGATGTTCGCGTTCCAGGCGTCGTGGACGATGATGAGCAGTTCGCCTTCCTCGTTCATCGGCGGGTAGGCCTTGAGGTCGCCGTAGTTGAGGAACTGGCGGGCGTAGAGCTGGTCGAAGGTGGGCGTGACCTGGCGCGCGGGGTTGTCGCGCACGAGGACGTTGGTCTGGCCGGGGCCGACGGCGACGACCTCGAGCGTCAGCGACGTATAGACGCGGAGGGTCTCGCGGACGGGGTTGTACTGGAGCGGGTAGGCGTGGACGACCACGCCGCGGTAGTCGCGCAGGATGTACGGTTCGCCGAGCGCGGCAAGCGGGCCGGGGTAGAACGCGTCGACGGCGTACTCGGGGCCGAAGGCGTAGGGCACGTCGGCCGGGTTGACGGTGCGCAGCAGGTTGCCCTTGGACGGGGCGAGGCGCAGGGCGACCTCGTAGAACTGGGCGCTGACGACCTTGACGGTCATCTCGGCGTCATCGGGGATGATGACGCTGCGGTTGACCTGGACCAGGTCGGGGGCGCCGGCGGCCAGCAGGGCGGCCTCGCGGCCGAGCTGGACGGTGGTGTAGGGGGCGTCGTCGATCTTGACGGTGGTGAAGGCGGGATCGTCGAACTGGTACTGCAGCACGATGCGACCGGGGTCACCGGCGAGCACGTCGACCGTGACGGGCGCGTCGTTGGCGGCGCCGGCTGTTGCGACAACGCAAGCGGCGACGAGAAGTACGGCGAGGCGGCCGCGCCTCGTGAGGGCTGCCGTCCAGTGTGTGAAGAACATCCGTCTGCCTCCCAGGCCGGGCGCGTCCTGGCGCCCGGGCGATCGAGCCCCCGGCCCAATTTCGAACGCGTGTTAGTCGGTCACTCCGTGGAGATGTCGGCCTCAATCGGTACGACGCGCCGCGGGCCAGGCGGCGCGCGGCCGGCGCCCCGTCCGCATGGGGAACGGGGCGCCGGTCGGCGCGGGGCGGGCACCGGGCCCGCGTCCGCAGTTACTACAGTTTAGCCGCCGACGATGAGCGCCACAAACGCATCGATGTCGGCGGTGTCGACCACGCCGTCGCCGTTGCAGTCGGCCAACTGGAGGTCGCAGTCCGGATAAGTGGCCGCATAGCCGTCCGGGTTGACCAGGGCCATGACGAACGGGTCGATATCGGCCGTGTCGATGGCGCCGTCGCAGTTGACGTCGCCCACGAGGCCGCCACTGGGGACGAGGCCCCAGATCTCGACGTCATCGATGTTCCAGCCGACGTACGTGACGGAGCCGTCGGTGGGGCCCATGCCCCAGCGGATGTAGACGGTCGGCTGGTTATCGGCGACGGTGGCGATGTCGTACGTCTGGAGCGACCAGGCCGTCTCGGCGAACGTGGCGCCGGCGTGCTCCCAGACGGTCGTCCAGTTCGCGCCGTCGCGCGACACCTGGATGTTGGCGTGGTCGTAGCTGGACGACTCGATGCCGAGCCAGCGGCGGAAGCGCAGCTCGGTGCCGGTCACGCCGGTGAGGTCGAGGGCGCCCGTCGTGAGGTACATGATCTGCGACATGCTGCTGGGGTAGTTGCCCGACAGGTTGTAACCGTAGACGTAGGTGCCCGTGTAGCCGCCTGTGGGGTTACCGCTGCCGGAAGGCGTGCCGAAGGCCCACTGCCCGGTCGTCGTCCAGCCGGGGTTGGCGTCGAGCGGGAAGACGTGGACGGGCTGCGGCCCGCCGACCACGAAAGTGATGGCGGCCGGGGCGGACGTGCCGGTCTCGTCGGTCACGACGAACGTGAACTCGTCGGTGCCCTGGTAGCCGTAGGCCGGGAGGTAGCGGACGACCTGGCCGTGGCCGCTGAGCACGTGCGGGACGGCCGCGATGGGGCCGGTGGCCGGATCGCGGAGCGTGCCGCCGGTCGGCAGGGCCGTGATGACGAAGTCGAGCGGTTCGCTGCCCTGGGAGATGCCGCTGAGCGTCACGTCGAGCGGCGTGTTGACCGGCAAGGTGTAGCCGGCGCCGAAGGCGACCGGCGGGCAGACGGTGCCCGAGGGCAGGACTTCGAGGGCCCAGGCGTTGAGCGTGCCGGTGTCGCCGCCGGCCATGTCGCTGATGGTCAGCGTCCAGGTGCCGGCGGGGGACTCGCCCACGAGATCGGCGAGGGTGACGGGGCCGGCGGGAATCAGGCTGCCCTCGTCGTCGAAGGTGCCGACGATGTTGTCGGTGGTGCCGCCGCCGCGGTTGTGCAGCGTGACGACGGTGCCCTGCGGCGAGGTGAGCGTGATGCGCAGGTCGCCGATGTACGTGTGCGAGATGTTGACGGGCACGTTGACGTCGGCGATGCAGAAGTTGTCGGTGACGGTCAGCGTGCTGGTGATGGTCGCGTTGTCGGCGATGGGCTTGGGCACATCGGTCGAGGTGAACAGGTAGCGGCCGACCTCGAGCACGGCGTGGCGGACGGCGTCGCCGACGTGGTCGGTGAGGTTGACGAATTCGATGGCGGCCTCGTACAGGCCGATGGCGAGTGCGTCGGCCTCAGGCGTGAGCGCGACGGTGACCTGGGCGACGCCATCGGGGGGCAGGGTGCCGGTGGTGGGGCCGGTGAGGGCGACCCACGTGGCGGCCGGGTCGGCCGTGACGGCGTAGTCGATGGGATAGTCGGCGTAGTTGCGCAGGGTGTAGATGGTGCTGGTGGGGTTGAACGGACCGCCCTCGGGGCCCTGGGTGCGGAGGTCACCGGTGGGGGTGACGCGGAGGGCGGCCTGGCCGCCGGGGATGGCGACGCTGGGGTCGCCCATCAGGTTGTACATTTCGAAGTAGCGGCGGGTGCGCGCGGTGTTGCCCATTTCCTGGAGGTAGTAGAGGAGCGTCTGGTTCCAGGCGGGGCCGACCTCGCGGATGTAGTCCTCATAGAGGACGTCGAAGAGGCGCTTCTCGAGGACGTCATCCTCGGTCCAGTAGCTGTTGACGGAGGAGCCGTAGATGGTGACGGCGCCCTTGCCGGCGGCGCGGGCCCACGTCTCGGTGAAGCACTCGGCGATCGTGTAGTTGCCGGTGACGCAGGCGAAGCTCCACACGAACGAGTACATGTTGGCGTTGGTCAGGCCGTTGACGTCGGCCTGGGTGAACTGCGGGCCATCGGCCCAGTAGGTTTCGGCACCGTGGCCGCTGTAGATGCCGTAGACGCGGCCGGCGTTGAAGGCGGTGCGGACCTGCTGGGTGGTGGCGTTGTAGGTGTGGCAGTAGAGCTTGTCGTAGGCGAAGACGGCGGGTTCGAGGTAGGTCGCGATGACCCAGTTGTGCGTGCCTTCGCTGACGGTGTAGTTGTCCTCGGAGGCCATGAAGACCGCGCGGTTGAGGTAGTCGGGGTCGGCGAACGCGCCGGCCATGACGTAGAGCGTCTTGTCGATCATGGCCTGGAGCTGCTCAGGCGTGCGGACGGGGAAGCGGCCGATGGCGATGTCGGGGAGCCAGTCGGTCGAGCCGTCCATGCAGACGTAGGGGAGATCGGTCGGGGGTGAACCTTCACCGCCGCCGGTCCAGTGGGGGATCGTGTCGGTGTCGCCGACAAGGAGGATGTAGTCGGGCCGCGTGAGCGGATCGGCATAGAGGCCGGCGATGTAGGTCTTGATCGCGGCGTTGGTCGAGCCGGCGGGGGCGGTGTAGGTCGTGACGGTGAAGCCCTGGCCCTGCTTGGCGGTCGCGTAGTCGGCGACGGCCGTCGCGTAGGCCGGGGCGGTGATGATCACGAAGTTGCCGAAGCCGGCGGCCGAGACGAGGTCGTCGGGGTTGAGGACGATGCGGTCGAGGCCGCGGGCGGGGATAGTGGCCGGCGCCGCGGGCGGACCGGCGAAGGTGACCGTCGCGGCGAGCTGGGTCCACAGGGTGGCCTGCTGGGCGGCGGCGTCGTAGGCGAGGGGGCTGATCTCAAGGAGGACGAGGCGGCGGCCGCGGTAGATGCCGACGTCTTCGACGCGGGCGCCGACGGCGGGCGCGGCGGCGCGGGCATAGGCGGCCGCGTCATAGAGGAACTCGGCCTGCGCACGGGCGCCGGGGAGCTTCTCGATGGGCGGCTGGACCGGCATGACGAGGAGCGGGGCGCCGACGGTCTGGCTGTCAATGGCCAACGGGGCGGCGATGGACAGGTCGACCTGCACGTCGGCGTCCGGCGGGGCGATGAGCAGCCGGCGGATGACGGGGAGCTGCGGCGCGCCGATGTCGCCGGCCAGCGACTCGCCCGGCAGCGCCAACTCGACGAACGCACCGGCGGGGGTCTTGCGATGGGCCATCTCCAGTCCGGCGAGGTCGACCGTCACGGTCAGGCGGTCGGAGCGCTGGTCGGCGAGGCTGACGAGCGGGGGCTGGGCGGCGGCGGGGGCCTTCAGGCCGGCCGCGCCGTCGGGGGTGCGGGCGATCCACGCATCGGCGGCGGTGGCCGCGGGGATGGTGGCCAGCAGCGCGAGGGCCGCGGTGGCGAAGGTCAGCCAGTGACGTCGGGATTGCATTGCCTTGCTCCTCCTGGTGTAACGGGACCACGCGGGGCAGGCGCACGGGGGGTGCGTTTCGCCCGAACGGGCGGCAGCGCGTGGATGGTTGTCCTGCGGATGGACGGCGCCGGGGGGGCGGGACGGTGCGGCGATGGGCGTAGGTCGGATGGCAGCATGCGAACCCGTGGCCCCAAGAGGCGGCGCCGAGGTGCGGACGCCGGGGGCGCGCGGAGACCGATTCCCCGCGGCACAAAAGGCGACCAACGACTCCATGCTACCGCGCGCGGCGGCGCGATGTACAGGGGAAAGTCAGGGAGGCGGGAGGTCCGATAGCGCGGCGGGGCTAGGCGTCGGTGGGCTCGGCCGGCTGGTTCGACGGGTCCTGGCTGTCGCCGGAGGGGGGGGCGGCGCCGCTGAGGACGGCGCGGACGTGGTCATGGTCGCGGTTGAGCTCGACGGACGAGGCGGGGTGCTCGGGGTTCTTGGGGTTGGGGACCTTGCGGACGGTGACGATGCCGGTGGCGCGGAGTTCGTCGAGCATTTCGCGGGCGGCGGCGGTGGCGACACCGATGCGGGGGAGCATTTCCTTGACGATGTAGCCGGCCCACATGAACTCGTGGGTCTGTTCGAGACGGTCGAACTCGCGGATGAACCAGTCGACGCGCTGTTCGGGGGAGAGGGGGGGCTCGGGGCGGAAGCGCGAGGCGACGACGGGAGCATCTCCCGCGCGGCCGGCGACATCGGGGAGACCGCCGCGCTGGGGCTGGTAGTCGATGCGGAGGGCGACCTGGAAGGGGCGGGCGAGGAGGTCGCGGAGGGGGAGTTCGGGTTCGAGGGGGTGGTCCTCGAGGGATGAGAACTGGACGCCGGCGCCGTCGAAGACCTCGGCGAGGAGGCGTTCGACATCGGCGAGGGGGCTGTGGCCGTGGGTGCGCGCGAGCCTGTAAAGGACGGAGCGCAGGTGGGATTTCCAAGTATGCATTAGCGCGATCCGGAAGCGCGACGAGTCAACGGTACAGGCCACATGATACAGTGGGCAAAAAAAAAGAGAACAGTGGACGAGCCGGTCGCGGATCGCTCCGTGACCTTGCCGGCCCGAGGGCCGGTCGAGAATGTGCTGACCAGTCGCACTCCCGAGGGAGGCGTCTAGGTAATCCCCTAGAAAGGAGGTGATCCAGC
>JAAYZK010000150.1 GCA_012514895.1 Planctomycetota bacterium
CCCTGCCGCGGTAGTCGGCGGCGTCGATGCGTTCCAGCGGCGGGAGGATCACGGTCATGGTCTTCAGCCTCGATAGCGTTCTCTCTTCATCCTAACGGTCGCGGCCGGGGGTTTCACGAGCTTTGTGTGCGCGGGCCTTCTCCGTCCGCGGTGAACGAGGCGGCAGTCCGGCGCTGCCGGCCGCGTCCGGTCCTGCCCTGAGCGCAGTCGAAGGGCCTTCGTTGGAAGCCGGAATCCTCGCCCGCGCCCAACCTTGGACTTTACAAGAAGTTCTCGACGGCCTTGGATCTGTCCATCTAGTGGGTTTTCGCGCCGGGGCAGCCGGAAGGAGACGGCGGACGGCGTTCCGGCCGATACTATGTTACGGGGTGGAGACGGACCAGGCCCCCTGTGGAGGACGTGGAGCACCCATGCGACAGAGACTCTGGATGATCGGCCTGGTTACGGCCCTGGCCCTCGCCGGCTGCTCCGGCGAGTCCGAATCTCCCCCGGGCGCCCCCGAGGACGCTGCCGTCGAACGGCCGCCGCACGTGCTCGCCGAGGTCCTGGCGGCGAACCGCCTGGCCGGGAAGGTGACGCTGATCCACTTCGGCGCCGCCGGGGACGACCGGGGTGACCGGGAACTGGACGAGATGCTCGCCCTGGCCCGGACCGGCGCGATCCCGTCGCTGGCGTACCTCCGCGTCGAAATGCTCCCGCCGTCGCCGGCCACCGAGGCCTATTACCGCGACAGGGACCTGCCCTTCCCCGTCGTCTGCGATGCGGAGGTCCGCCTCAGCCACGCCCTGGGCGTGCGGACGGCCCCCATGTTCATGCTGGTGGGCAAGTACGGGCGGGTCCGCTATCGCGGGCCCTTGCCGGCGGCGTCGATCGACTCGTGGGCCGGGGCCCTGGCCGCCGAGCGGGTCGATCCGGGCGGCCGCGTGCCGCTGCTGGGCGACAGCGACCCGGACGGCGCCGACCTGCTGGACTCCACCCGCCTGCCGAGCCTGGACGGGCCGGTGCGCCCGCTGGCGTCGTACGCGGGGGACAGGGGGCTGGTCATCGTCTTCATCGACACCGTCTGCCCCTACGCCGCCGCCGCGGCCGCCGATCTGCGGAGCGTCGGGGCCCAGTTGAAGCCGCTGGGCCTGCCGGTGGTGGCGGTCGCCCTCGACGACGAGGACGCCGTCCGCCGCCACTATGCCGACGGCGTCGCGGGCGTGCCGGTCCTCTTCGACGATACCGCCGGCACCAGATTCCGCTGGCAGGTCGACAGCGTCCCGCTGGTCGTCTACATCGACGCCGGCGGCCGCGTCGCCTACCGCGGCCCGGCCCTCTGGAACGACCTGGGCGCCGCCATCGCGGCCGGCGTGCAGGTCGACTCGGCCGGCACGGGGTACGGCTGAGGCCGGTGAGTACGGCGCCGCCCGTGCGGCGGCGCCAGCGGCAGGCTCGAGGTGCCGACGCCGTGCCTCGCGCCTACAGTTTGAACCGATCCCCCTTGGTCGGAATGTGCACCGCCGAGCATCCGGCGGCGACGAGGGTGTCGCGCATGGCGGAGACCTGGTGGGGTTCGCCGTGGACGACGAAGGCGGCCTTGAGCCTGGGGGCCAGGGGGGCCAGCAGCTTGGCGAAGTCGTCCATGTCAGCGTGGGCGCTGAACCCGTTGAGCACCTCGACGCGGGCCAGCAACTCGTACATCCGCCCGAAGATCTTGATCTGCTCGGCCCGCTCGACGATCCGCCGGCCCAGCGTGTGCTGGGCCTGGAAGCCGACCATGACCACCGTGTTCTTCTCGTCCTCGACGGTGTTCTTGAGGTGGTGGAGAATCCGCCCGAACTCGCACATCCCCGAGGAGGCGATGATCACCATCGGCTCGTGCATGTCGTTGAGGGCCTTGGAGTCGTCCACGCGGGTGATGTAGCGGATCATGTCGCGCCCGAAGACCCCGCCCTGGCTGTGCCAGAAGTCCCGCGCCTCGGCGTCGTAGCACTCGGGGTGCTCGCGGAACACCTGCGTGATGTTCACGCTCAGCGGGCTGTCGACGTAGATCGGCAGCGGCTCGAGCTTCCCGGCGGCGATCGCCTGGCTGAGGGCGTACACCAGGTGCTGCGTGCGGCCGAGACTGAAGGCGGGGATGACCACCTTGCCGCCGGCGGCGCGTGTCTCCTGGATGATCGCCACCAGCTTGTCGGCCATCTCCGCCTCGTCGTTGTGGCGGCGGTTGGCGTAGGTCGACTCGGTGATCAGGTAGTCCACCTCCGGCAGGGGGGTGTGCGGGTCGCGCAGGATCGGCATGTCGAAGCGGCCCAGGTCGCCGGTGTACAGCAGGCGGGTCTTGCGCCATCCATCCAGCTCGACCAGCACGCTGGAGGAGCCCAGCACGTGCCCGGCCTCCAGGAACGTCGCGGTCACACCGCCGGCGACCGGGAGCGGCTGGTTGTAGGGGACGCCGAGGAAATGCTCCATCGCCTTGAGGACGTCCTCGTGCGTGTAGAGCGGCTGGATGAAGTCCTGGGGGCCCTCGGCGCGCTTCTCGTTCCAGAACCGGGCATCTTCCTCTTGGATGTGGGCCGAATCGGCCAGCATCACGCTCAGCAGGCTGCACGTGGCCCGCGTGGCGTAGCTGGGGCCCGTGAAACCGTCGCGGTACAGGCGCGGCAGCCTGCCGGAGTGGTCGATGTGCGCGTGCGACAGCAGCACGCACTTCACGTCGGCCGGACGCGTCGGGAACGACTGGTTGATCCGGCGCGAGTCCTCGCGCCGACCCTGGAACAGCCCGCAGTCGAGATAGATCGCCCCATCATCGGTGTGCAGGACGTGCAATGAACCGGTCACCGTCTCGGCGGCGCCGTGGAACTCCAGTTCGGCCATGATGCTGCGGATCCTTGTTTGTGTCCTCAAAGGGCTGAAGGTCGGGCGGCGCGGGGCGGCGGGCCATCCGGCGGGCCGACGTCAACAGACGATGGTAGAGTTATCGGCCGTCCGGGGCAAGGAAAGAAACAGTCTCACCTGGTCTCCAGCAGCAGCACCGGCCCCGGCCAGTTGATCTCCGCGGCGTGGTGCTCCGTGCTCGAGTAGATCGACAGCGCGTTGGGTCCCTGCCTGAGCAGCTCGACCGGCACCGCCAGCGTGTCGAAGCTGACGTTGTGGACCACGCCGACGTTCTCGACAAGGCGGGTGCCGTTGAAGGCGATCTCCTCGGCGTGCGCCGCCGACCACGTCGACAGCACGAGCCGCGCCTCCGTCACGCCGGCTGGGTCGAAGGGGATGTCCAGCGTGCACTGCTTGCGGTGGCCGACGCGGACGCCAAAGTTCTCCGGCACGTCGGTCGCGCGGATCATCCGCACCGACCGGCCCTCGCGCCCCAGCCGCAGATTGTCCACCGCCGGCGACAGGCTGATGATCCCGTCGGCGCCGACCACACGCGCCGCCAGCCGTATCGCGCGGTCCTGGTCGGCGACCCACGTCGTGTCCCACACGACGCGGCCGGGCAGGCTGTCGGCCGAGCCGACGTGGCGGGCGAGCTCGCCGCGGGCGTACTGGTAGTGCCACTGGCGGTGCAGCCCGTTGCCTTCCCAGTCGAAGTCCTCGTAGAAGGCGATGACGTCCGCGCCGGCCACCTCGCCCTCTCCGCCGGAGCGCTGCAGCTCGATCTCGACGCGGTCGCCCAGGGCCGTCATCGGCGCCGGCGACGCGATCCGCGCGGCGACGTGCGGCTTGTCGGGGCCGTAGTAGACGCGGACAGTGAAGGAGTACACCCAGTAGAACCCCCAGCCGAAGTTGTAGCGGATCTGCGGCCCGGCGACGAAGAGCAGCTCGTTGTCGCCCTCCTTGAGCCACTCCAGCGGGATCGGCGCCGCGTTGTCGCCCATCACCGTACGGTAGTAGCACTGCGGCTCGGTCGGCGTGCCGGCGGGCTGGGGGATGTCCACCCAGTCGTGCCCGTTGACGCGGAACCGCTGGCCGCCGGTGCCGATGTGCCCGCCCCAGTACTGCACCGACACCTCCGCCCGCACCGCCCCCTCCAGGTCGTCCACGCGGACCACCCGCGGCACGTCGGACCTGGGCAGGTCCGCGGCGCCGGGGTTGGTCGCCTCGGTGTCCAGCACGTGGAACCGCTTGGCCCAGACGTACTCGCGGTAGACGTCCCCCGGCCGCGGGCCGCCGACGCCCTCGCCGGGCAGGATCTCCTCGTCGACGATCCGCCTGCCCCGGGCCATCGCTCCGTCGGCGCCGTCGTCGACGATGAACAGCCAGCCCGTGTAGGGGTAGCGGTGCTCGCCGAAGTGGGGGAACAGCTCAAATCCCTTGTTCCACAGCAGCTTGATGATGCTGACGTGCCGCACCGGCACGACGCGGCCGAATCCGCGGCCGTTCTCGCCGTTCACGACGGCCATGATGAAGTGCTCGCGGTAGGCCAGCGGCCCGGCGTCGGCGGGGTCGGCGGCCTCGACGTTCTCCGTGCCGACGTCCTTGGGGTAGCGGTTGTAGTAGCTCGACGGGTGGTTCACGGCCTGCCGGTGCCAGGCGTCTCCGCCGTGGATGCTGTAGGCGCCCTCGGCCCCGCCGGGCGAGCCGATGTCCACGACGTTGACGCCGTACGCGTGGTAGTCGATCCGCAGGTAGGGCTTGCCGGCCCAGATCGTCACATCCTGGCGGTTGCCGTCGTCGAAGGTCAGCCCGACGGTCTTGACGCCCGGTGCTTCCGCGATGACGGATGCCTCGCTCAGGAAGCCCCGCGTCGCGGAGGCGTCGATGAAGGCCCCGGCCTGGTCCTCGTCGGCGGCCTTGATGACCAGGTCGCGGATCGCCCACTCCTCGCCCTTGCGTCCGCCCTTGCCGACGGCATAGCGGGCCAGCAGCAGCTCGTTCTCGAGGACCACTTCCAGCCGTCCGTCCGCGTCGTTTCGGATCTCGA
>JAAYZK010000151.1 GCA_012514895.1 Planctomycetota bacterium
AGGTGGTCAAGAACAAGGTCTCCCCGCCGTTCAAGATCGCCGAGTTCGACATCATGTACGGCGAGGGGATCTCCCGCGAGTCCTCCGTCATCGACCTGGGCGTCGAGAACGGCATCGTGAAGAAGTCCGGCTCCTGGTTCACCTACAACGGCGACCAGCTCGGGCAGGGCAAGGAGAAGGCCCGCATGTTCCTCAAGGAGAACCCGGACCTGGCCGACGAGATCGAACGGTTGATCTTCGAGAAGCTGGGCATCGGCGAGTTCGCCGTGAAGCCCGGTGAGGAGGACCAGGACATGGCCGTTCCGGGGGTCGCGGACGATCTGAGCGACGACCCGGTCGACATGGTCCCGAACGTCGACTTCGATGATGAGGATGACGAGTAAACCCGATCCGGCCAAGATTGAGCAGCTTCGGCAGGCGCTGGCGGAGTACGCCGCCGGCGGCTCCGGCACCGGGCTCTTCGACGCCGAGCAGGAGAAGGCCAAGGCCGGCGTGCGCAAACGCGCCCTGGGACTGCTGGACCAGCGGGCCCGGTCCCGTCAGGAGCTGCGGGGGCGGCTGATCGACGCCGAGTTCGATCCCGGCACCGTGGATGAGGTCCTCGATGATCTCGCCCGGGCCGGGCTCATCGACGACGCCGCCTTCGCCCGGGAATGGGTGCGCCAGCGGCACGCCCGGCGGGGAAAATCCGCCACTGTCCTCGACCGCGAGTTGCGGGAGAAGGGCGTGGACGCGGCCATCCGGGCGGAGGCCCTCGAACAGATCGACGCCGAGGATGAGGCCGCCACGGCCCGGAAATTCGCGGAGAAGAAGGCCCGCTCGATCCGGGAGGTGCCGGGAGACCGGCAGGAGTACCAGAAGGCGCTGCGCCGGGTGGTGGGGGTGCTCGCCAGGCGCGGTTTCCCCACCGGCATGTCCATGCAGATAGCCGGAGAGGCCCTCGACGCACGCATCGCGGACCTCTCTGAGACTGACTGACGCTAACGCCGGGTAGCGGGGACTACTCGGCGGGGTTGCGGATCTCCCGGTAGCCCGGGGCGCGCCAGTCGACGTTGACGTTGTCCTTGGTGTCGATGCCTTGGTCGGGCTCCTCCGGCACCTTGGCGAAGATGTTCCGGCGGGCCCGCCCGGCGCGCAGCTGCCGCTCCACCCGCTCGGCCAGCAGCGTCAGGCCCCAGTTGATGGCGATCATGATGATGGCCACGACGATCAGGGAGGCGAAGTAGTTCTGGTTGGCGGAGGAGGACTGGATGCCGGAGCGGACGATCTCGACGTAGCCGATCTGGTAGCCCAGGGCCGAGTCCTTCAGCGCGATGACCATCTGCGAGATCAGCGCCGGCAGCATCGCGGCGACGGCCTGCGGCAGCAGGATCTGCCACATCGTCTGGCGGTGCGACATTCCCAGGGCGTGGGCCGCCTCTGCCTGGCCCTTGGGCAGGGACTTGATGCCGGCACGCAGGACCTCGGCGATGACCGAACCGTTGTACAGGGTCAGGGCCACCACCACGGCCGCGAACGCGAGATCCCGGGGCGGGACCACGTTGTAGACCGCGAAGAACTAGTACAGGAAGATCATCAGCAGCAGCACCGGGATGGCGCGGAAGAACTCGACGATGATCCCGCAGAGCCAGCGCACCGGCGCGAACTCCGAGAGCCGTCCCAGCCCCAGCATCACGCCGGCAATCACCGCGAGAATGATGGAGGCGACCGCGGACTTCAGCGTTCCCCACAGCCCCGGGAGGAGGTAGGTCGTCCAGGTCTGCGAGTCGAGGAAGGGCGTCCATTTGGAGGCGGCCAGCTGGCCGTTCTGGGACAGCGTCCACAGCACCCAGACGATGATGGCGATGAGCACCACGGTGGTGATCGCGGAGTAGATGAGGTTGTTGCGGCGGGCGGTCGGGCCCGGGGCGTCGTAGAGGACGGTGGCGCGAAAA
>JAAYZK010000152.1 GCA_012514895.1 Planctomycetota bacterium
GGTGAGCGTCCATCCCGGCGGCCAGGCAGCGGCCGCGCTGGTCGGCGGTGGCGTCGGCGGTCATGGCGACGATGGGCGTGCGGCGGCCGGTGAGGCCCTCGGCGCGGCGGATGGCGGCGGCGAGGGCCGGGCCGTCCAGGGCGGGCATGTGGAGGTCGGCCAGGACGACGTCGATCCCGCCGGCCCGCCAGGCGTCCAGTGCCGCCGCGCCGTCGGCGGCGACCGTCACGCGGTGCCCCCTGCGCTTCAGCAGCCGCTCCAGCAGGACCTGGTTGACCCGGTTGTCCTCGGCGACCAGCACGTGCAGGGCCCGGGGCGCCGGCCGGGGCGAGGCGGCGGGCGGTTGGGCGCGGCCGGGGCGGTTCAGGGCCTTGCTGATCGCCTCGGAGAGCTGCTCGGGATCGACCGGGCGCGTCACGTGGGCGGCCAGCGTGCCGGTGGCGAGGCGGTCGTCGACGTCCTGCCAGCGGGCGGGGTGGAACATCATGATGACCGGCGCGTCGAGGGCCGCGTCGCGGGCGACGGCGTCGGCGACGGCGAACCCGTCGGCGCCGGCGAGGTCGGCATCCAGCAGGACCAGGCCGAACGGATCGCCGGCGGCCGCGGCAGCGCGGAGCTTGGCCATGGCGTCGCAGCCGTCGGCGGCGGGCATGGGCCGCATGTCCCACTGCGCCAGGGCGGCCAGGAGGAACTCGCGGCCGGTGGCGTTGTCGTCGACCACGAGCACGGGCATGTCCCGCAGGTCGGTCCGCGTCAGCCACGCCGGCTCGTCGGCGGCGTCGGGGCGGGCGAGGCGCAGCGTGACGTGGAAGGTCGCGCCCCGCCCCGGTTCGCTTTCGACCCAGACCCGCCCGCCCATCAGGGCGGCCAGGTCGGAGGTGATGGCCAGACCCAGCCCCGTGCCGCCGTAGCGGCGGGTGGTCGAGCCGTCCGCCTGCTCGAAGGCCTCGAAGATGGTCCGCTGCTTGTCGGGGCTGATCCCGATGCCCGTGTCGGCGACGGCCAGGTGGATCGTCGCGGCGCCGGCGGCCACCTCGTCGGCCACCACGCGGAGGGCCACCTGCCCCTCGTCGGTGAACTTCAGGGCGTTGCCCACCAGGTTCACCAGGATCTGGCGGATCCGCCCGGCGTCGCCGACCAGGGTATCGGGCACGCCGGCGTCCACGCCGGCCAGCAGTTCCAGCCCCTTGGCCTCGGCCGGGGCGGCCAGCGAGCGGACCGCCGAGGCGACGCACCGCCGCAGGCTGAAGCGCGCCAGGTCCAGGTGGACCTTGCCGGCCTCGATCTTGGAGAAGTCCAGGATGTCGTTGACGATCGCCAGCAGCGAGTCGGCGGACTCCTTGACGGCGTGGAGGTACTCGGCCTGCTCGTGGGCGGACTCGGCCTCCATGGCCAGTTGGGTCATGCCGATCACCCCGTTGATGGGCGTGCGGACCTCGTGGCTCATGCGGGCGAGGAAGTCGCCCTTGGCCCGGTTGGAGGCCTCGGCGGCCTCCTTGGCCTGCTGGAGCTGGCGCTCGGCCTGGAGGCGTTCGGTGATGTCGCGGGCGATGCTCAGCACCGCGGGGCGCCCGGCGAAATCGAAGGCGCGGGCGCTGACCTCGACGGGCAGGCGCCGCCCGTCCCGCCGCAGGTAGGCCGTCGCGTACACTGCCGGTCTGTCGGCCGCCTCGGCCGGGGGCGCCGGCGGCGCGTCGGCGGCCTCCACGTCGGTCAGGGTCATGGCGAGCAGTTCGCGGCGGGTGTAGCCCAGCCGCGCGCACGCCTCCTGGTTGACGTCCAGCAGGCGGCCCTCGCGGTCGTGAATCATGATCGCGTCGCCGGCGTGCTCGAAGAGGGTCTTGAAGCGGGCCTCGCTGCGGCGGCGGACCTCCTCGGCCTCCTTGCGTTCGGTGATGTCGATGAACGACTCGAGCAGCAGCCTCTCGCCGTTGAGGTCCAGCCGTATCGCCGACTTGAGCACGTCGATGCGTGTGCCGTCGGCCCGGAGGGCCTCGGCCTCGTAGCTGGCGGTCGACTCGGCGGGGTCCAGCACGCTGCAGCAGCCCAGTTCACACAGCGTCCCGTGACAGGGCTTCCCCACCAGGTCGGAGGCGTCTGCGGCGCCGAACATGGCCAGCGCGGCGCGGTTGACGTGGCGGATCCTGCCGGCCGGGTCGATCAGGACGACCCCCACGGGCAGGTGGTCGAGCACCGCGGCCATCGAAGCCTGCATCTGCATGGCGGTGCCGGCGCACGGGGCTTGGCGCAACGAAGGCCTCACGGACGCTCCTCAACTGGACCCTTCCACCCTATCGACCAGCCATCGGGAAAGGTTAAGGACAGAACCGCCCGAGGGTCGGTTGCGTAAGGGGTTACATCGGCACAGGGCGCCCGCGGGTGAACTCCGGGGGCGGATGTGCCGATAAGTGGTTATCGCAACGTTAGCTCTGACACAGAGGTGGGCGCATGCCGTCAGGTTCGTGGTTGACACGGTGGATCCGCCTGGGGCGCCCGCGCCAGTGGACGAAGAACGTCCTGGTTCTCCTGCCGGTGATCTTCGCCCAACGGGTGGCGGATGGCTCGGCGTGGGCCTATGCGCTGGCGGCGGCGGGGGCATTCTGCCTGGCGTCGGGGGCGGTCTACGCCTTCAACGACATCCGCGACCGCCACAGCGACCGCCTGCACCCCCGCAAGAAGGACCGCCCGATCGCCTCCGGCCTGGTGAGCGTTCCTCAAGCCGTTTCTTTTTCATTGCTTACCGCCACGGCGGCCGTGGCCCTGGCCGCGCTGCTTCATCCGCTGGCGGCGGGGCTGATCGTGGCGTACCTGGCGTTGCAGATGGTCTACGCGCTGTCGCTGAAGCGCCGGATGATCGCCGACGTGATCTGCATCGCCGTGGGGTTCGTGCTCCGCGCCGTGACCGGCGCGGTGGTGATCGATGCGGCGCCCAGTCCGTGGCTGATCGTGTGCACCTTCACGCTGTGCCTGTTCCTGGGTTTCTGCAAGCGTCGGGCGGAGGTTACGACGATGGGCGGCCGTCCGGAGGCCGGGGCGTACCGCCGCACGCTGGCCGGGTACGATCCGGAGCTGCTGACCCACCTGATCACGCTGTCGGCGGGCATCGCGATCGTCAGTTTCCTGCTGTACGCCGTCAGCAGCGAGACGGTGGAGCGGTTCGGCACGGTGTACCTGGCGTACACGCTGCCGCTGGTGGTCTACGCGGTGTGCCGCTTCGCGATGCTGTCGATGTGGGGCCGCTACGACGATCCGGCCGAGCTGATCCTTCGGGACCGCGCGTTCCAACTGTCGGCGGGGGCGTGGCTGGCGGCGGTGCTGGCAATCATCCAATGGGGGCCGTATATTCGCGACTGGATCGCACGGACCTGGTGAGGTGAGGACCCGATGATGAGCGATGCCGAGACGACGACGAACGACCGCAGCGACGCCAAGGGGCCCCCGTCGGCGCGCGACCGCCTGATCAAGGCGGGTTTCCTGGTCGTCGCGCTGGGCGTCGTCGGCTGGGCGGTCGTCAAGCCGCACCTGACCCTCCCCCTGGACGGCTGGAGCGACGACCTCCCGGCCGCACTGAGCCAGGCCAAGGCCGAGGGCCGCCGGGTGGTGGTGATCATGTACGACAACCCCCAGAATCACACGTACAAGAACAGGCTCAGGGACGTCGTCAGCAAGGACGGCAACCGCGAGGCGATGGACGCCGCCAACATGCTCCGCGTGCAGGCGCGGGTCAAGAAGGACCACCCGCTGGCCCAGCGGTTCGGCGTGACCGGGTTCCCCACGACGCTGCTGCTGAGCCCCGACGGGGAGGTCATCACCCGCTGGGTGGGCACGATCGGCGAGGTCGCCTTCCGCGCCGAGTTCCTCCAGGGTCAGCCCCAGCGTTAGGGGCCCCCGCAACGGTTCTTCGCCATGATGTCCAGCCCGACTCCACAGGACGCCGCGATCCGACCGGCCTGGCAGGTCTACCTGCTGGTGCTGGCGGCGGCATTCGCCCTGTACGCCGCGACCGTCGGGCGGGGGCCCGCCTGGCAGGACAGCGGCATGCACCAGCTCCGCGTGCTGCGGGCCGAATACACCAACAGTTGGGGTCTGGCCCTTGCCCACCCCCTGCTGATTGCGATGGGGCAGCCCCTGCGCCTGCTGGGCGACGCGTATCTGCCCACCGCCCTGAGCGTGCTGAGCGGGCTGGGCATGGCCCTGGCGGTGGCCAACGTCTATCTGCTGGGCCGCCGCCTCACCGGGCGCGACGCGCCAGCGCTGGTCGCCGCCGGCATGCTGGCGATCAGCCACACCGCCTGGTGGCTGGCGACGATCGCCGAGACCTACTGCTGGGTCACCGCCGGCCTGACCGCCGAGCTGCTGCTGCTGCACGCCCTGCTGACGCGCCCGCGCTGGACGTACGCGGCGTGGCTGGGGCTGGTCAACGGGCTGGGATTCAGCCTGCACAACTTCGCCCTGCTGCCGCTGCCGGTGTACGCGACGGTCGTGGCCGTTCTGCTGATCCGCCGCCGCCTGCCGTGGGGGGCGCTGCCGGCGGTCATCGCGGCCTGGGGGGCCGGGGCGGGCCTGCAGTTGGGGCTGATCCTCCATGACGGATTCGCCGGCGGGGACTGGGGCGAGACGATCCGCTCGGCGCTGTTCGGGGTCCTCTGGCAGGACGACGTGCTCAACTCGTCGGCCAGGGTGCTGCGCAACGGGGCGATGTACATTGTTCTGAGCTGGCCCTGGCTGGCCCTGGCCCCGGTCGTGTACGGGTGGGTCCTCATGCCCCGCCGGGTCGGACGGTCCGTGGCGGCGGCATTCGGGGCGATCGCGGCGATCCACGTGCTGTTCGCGATCCGCTACCCGGTGCCCGACCAGTTCATGTTCCTGCTGCCGGGCTACGCCCTTCTGGCCGTCGGAGCGGCCGTCGGCATCGACGGGATGCTCCGCCTGCGCCCGCGGTGGCGGCGTGCGTGGAAGGCGGGCCTGGCGGCGTCGATCATCCTGACGCCGGTGCTGTACGCCGCGGCCCCGCCGGTGCTGACGCACATGGGCAGGTCGATCCGCCCGGGCAAGTCCTGGCCCTGCCGCGACGAGAACCGTTACTGGATCACCCCGTGGAAGTGCGGGGAGACCTCCGGCGCCCGCTTCGCCCGCGAGGCGTTGACGGCCGCGGCGGATGGATCGGTGATCCTGCCGTCGGGGATGGCCACGTTCCCGCTGCAGGTCCTTCAGGAGGCCGAGGGCTTTCGGACCGATGTAGAGATTGTGCCGCTGGACCTGGAGAGCTGGCGGACGTCGACGGGGTCGGACCCCGCCGCCTGCCGCCGCCTGGTGGCCGGGCGGGTCGCCTACACGGTCGACGCCACGCCGCTGCCGCTCAGCGAGCCCCTCGAGGCGGCCACGCGGCGCCGTCCGGTGGGTCCCCTGCTGGAGATCGAATGGCTGGCCGACGCGCCGTGAGACGCCTGGGCCGGTGGAAAAGATCATCCTCTTTTGAAGACAGTGGACTTATAATGGATGGATCATGGAACGACGCCCTTATCGCCAGACGATGACGTGCGTGCTGTCGCTGGTTGCAGCGGCAGTCAGCCTGGCCCCCGCCCTGGCGCTGGCCCAGGGGCGCGGCAGCTTCAACGTGGGCACGCTGCGGTCCGTAGGCTCGCAGAGCGGATTCGGCAGTTCGACGTTCCGGAACTACTCGTACGGCCTGGGCGGCACGGCCGAGAGCTACGACACCGCACCGGCGCCGGGCATGCAGGGACCCGCGCTGCGGCCCTCCGGCGGCGGAGCGGCGGCCCTGACCGCACCCGGCATGTCGCCCCAGCGGCCGGACGCGGCCAGCGCCTCGCGCAGGATCTACACGCCGACTGAGTTCAACTTCAGGACGAGCGGCGGCGGCAGCGTCGCCAGGGAGTTCAACCAGATGATCGCCGATCGCGTGGTGTTCGGCGAGGATCTGAACACGACGTTCGGCCTGACCGCCTCGCCGCTGGCGACCGAGGAACCGATCCGCTCATTCGCGCCCAACAACGCCGGCCGCTATGCCACGTATCTCCGCACGGGCCAGGACACGATGAAGGTGGCCCAGTACACCCAGGCCGCCGAGCATTTCCGCCAGGCGGCCTTCATCGGCCCCAAGCGCCCCGAGACGCTGTTGAGCCTCGCCCACGCCGACCTCGGCGCCGGCCGTTACGCCTCGATGGCCCACTACCTCCGCCTGGCGATCCGGCACACGCCGGACCTGCCCTCGCGGGACATCCGGCTGCGCGGCTTCTTCCGGGACATCAACACGTTCCTGACCCTGCGCGACCAGCTCATCGCGCAGACCGAGGCATTCCCCAACGATGCCAACGTATGGATGGCATTGGGATACCTCCTGTGGTATGACAGCGACACGGCTCGTGCCGCCGAGGCGTGGCGCCACGCCTACAGCGTCAGCATCGATCCTGCGGTGAGCGAAGCCATCGAGGGCTGGTGGGACGGAGCCGTGGCGACCGGCCGGATCTCCGGCCCGCTCGAGACGCCCCCGGCGGCGCCCCCCGCGGCGGTTCCGGCCCCGCAGAGTCCAACCGACGCGGCAGCCGAAGACGACGGGCAGCCGCCCCTGCCGTCTTGAGCCTGTCGGTGCGTCCCTCGCCGTCGAGGGCGAACGCCTCATTGCCACGAGTCGTTGAAAGTACTGAAGTTACGACGACCCATTCGGAGTGCTCGACTCATCCATGCCAGCCGTCCGCGACAATCCGCAGAAGACCAGTGGGATGGCCCGCCTGTTCCACGCCATCGAGGCGATGGCTGCGGGGCATCGCGTGCTGGCCAACGTGATCGCCCACAACGTGTTGTTCGCGGCGGCGTTCTTCCTGGCGTTCATCGTCCGATTCGACGCCGGCGTGCCCTTCAGCGCCCAGGGGGCCAGCACCCCGTGGTTCATCGGGCAGTACCTGGCGTTCCTGCCGTACGTCCTGTTCGTCAAAAGCCTGATCTACGCCCACATGCGCCTCTTCCACGGCCACTGGCGCTATTCCAGCACCCGTGACGTGTGGCGGATCGTGTGGGCGGCGTGGTGGTTCGTGCTGGTGACCGCCATCGTCGTGGTCCTGACGCACTACATCCCCGTGTGGATGGAGCGCGTCCCGCCCTACCGGTACAGCAACGGGGTGCTGCTGCTGGACTTCATCCTGTCGATCTTCCTGGTGTGCACCGCCCGCCTGGCGGTGCGGCTGTACCGGGAGGAGCTGCGGCCGGTCTCGGCCGAGGGGCTGACGCGGGTGATCATCGTCGGCGCCGGCAACGCCGCCGAGACGCTCATCCGCGAGATCAACCGCATGACGGAGGACCGCTACCGCGTCATCGGCCTGGTGGACGACAGCCCGCACACGCAGGGGCTGTACATCCACGACCTGCCGGTGCTGGGGCGAACCGAGGACCTCAAGGAGCTCTGCGAGGAGCACGAGGTCGACGAGATCCTCATCGCCCTGCCCTCCCCGTCGCACCGGGAGCTGCGCCACGTCGTCGAGCTCTGCCGCGGCGCCAACCTGAAGTTCAAGACGATGCCCGGCGTCAACGACCTGATCGACGGGCGGTTCAACGTCAGCCAGATCCAGGACGTGGACATCAACGACCTGCTCGGCCGCGAGGTGATCGACCTCGATCGCGAGGCGGTCAGCCGGTTCATCGCCGATCGGCGGATCATGATCACCGGGGCCGGCGGGAGCATCGGCAGCGAGATGTGCCGCCAGGTCGCCGCGATCGGTCCGGCGTGCCTGATCCTCGTCGAGCAGGCCGAGAACCCGCTGTTCGACATCGCCGGCGAACTGAACCGCCGCTGGCCGGGGATCCCGGTCGTATCGATCATCTGC
Organism: Planctomycetota bacterium; assembly: GCA_012514895.1. GTDB lineage: Bacteria > Planctomycetota > Phycisphaerae > SM23-33 > FEN-1343 > JAAYZK01. The sequence continues at coordinate 7,839 of JAAYZK010000152.1, forward strand.
GACATCTACGACCGCCAGCGCGTCATGGCGGTCTTCGATCAGCAGCGGCCCGAGGTGGTCATCCACGCCGCCGCCCACAAGCACGTGCCCCTGATGGAGCACAACCCCTGCGAGGCAATCAAGAACAACATCCTGGGCACCCGCAACGTCGCCGACGCCTCCGTCGCCGCCGGCGTGGCGGAGTTCGTGATGATCTCCACCGACAAGGCGGTCAACCCCTCGTCGGTGATGGGCTGCTCCAAGCGCGTCGCCGAGCTGTACGCCCAGTCGCTCAACGGCAACCACGCCGGCAACGGCACGCAGTTCATGGCGGTCCGCTTCGGCAACGTCCTGGGCTCGGCCGGATCGGTCGTGCCGATCTTCAAGCGCCAGATCGCCGAGGGCGGGCCCGTCCGCGTCACCCACCCGGAGATGACCCGCTACTTCATGACCATCCCCGAGGCCAGCCAACTGGTCCTCCAGGCGGCCGCGACGGGGACCGGCGGGCAGATCTTCCTGCTGGACATGGGCGACCCGGTCAAGATCGTCGACCTCGCCCGCGACCTGATCACCCTCAGCGGATTCCGCCCCGACGAGGACATCGAGATCGTCTTCACCGGCGTCCGCCCCGGCGAGAAGCTCTTCGAGGAGCTTCGCACCGACGGGGAGGACATCGTGCCCACCACGCACGAGAAGGTCAACGTCTGGCGGACCCGGGGGATCGACCCGGACGTGCTGGCCGAAGGCATGGCGCGTCTCGAGGCACTGGTCAACTGCCCCGATCGCGAGGCGATCCTGGCGGCGTTGAAGAGGCTCGTGCCGGAGTACGAGCCGCTCAACCCCCCCGCCCCCGCCGGCACGCAGCAGCGCCGCACCGAATCACGCCCCCTGACGGGCCGCCGCGCCGTGGGGTCGCGGCTGTCCGAGCAGCCCTTGAACTGGCAGAGTGATGACGACCGAACCGATTCCGCTGTCCAGGCCTGATATCACCGACGCCGAACGCCATGCCGTTGCGGGCGTCCTGCGCACCGACCGGCTCAGCATGGGCCCGCACCTGGAGGCCTTCGAGCAGGCCACCGCCGCCCTGGCCGGACGGGCGTTCGGCGTGGGGGTCAACTCCGGCACCAGCGGCCTGCACCTGTGCGTCAAGGCCCTGGGGCTGGGGCCCGGCGACGAGGTCCTGACGACCCCGTTCTCGTTCATCGCCACGACCAACTGCCTGCTGTACGAGCAGGCCACCCCGGTCTTCGTCGACATCGACCCCGACAGCTACAACATGGACCCCGACCGGCTCGCCGACGCGCTGACCGAGCGGACGCGGGCGATCCTGCTGGTCGAGATCTTCGGCAACCCGGCCCACTTCGAGCGCTACGAGCAGTTCGCCCGCAAGCACAACCTGCTGCTGATCGAGGATTGCTGCGAGGCGCTCGGCGGGCACCTCAACGGGCGCCGCACCGGCTCGTTCGGCGACTGCGGCGTGTTCGCCTTCTACCCCAACAAGCAGCTCACCACCGGCGAGGGCGGGATGGTGGTCACCGACAACGCGGACCTGGCCGCCTGCGCCCGCTCGCTGCGCAACCAGGGCCGCGGGGACGGCGGCTGGCTGACGCACGTGCGCCTCGGGTACAACTACCGCATGAGCGAACTGGCCGCCACCATCGGCGTGGCGCAGATCGGGCGCCTCGACGCCATCCTGCGGCGGCGGCGCCAGGTCGCCTCCTGGTATCACGACGCCCTGGCCGACGTGGAGGAGATCCACCTGCCGCCGATGACCGAGCCGGACAAGGCGAGCTGGTTCGTCTATGTCGTGCGCCTCGCCGACCGGTTCGACCACCGCGACCGCCAGGCGGTCGTGGACGGGCTGACGTCGGGCGGCATCGGGTGCGAGCGGTACTTCCAGCCGATCCACCTGCAGCCGTTCATCCGGGAGATCCTGGGGACCGCCCCGGGCGATTTCCCCCACTGCGAACGCGTGTCCGACCGGACGATCGCGCTGCCGTTCTTCACGACCATGCGGCACGACCAGGTGCGGTGCGTGGCCGAACGCCTGAAGGCGGCGCTGGCGGCGCTGGCGTAGCGGACCTGCAAGACCGGAGGCATCCTGACGTGCTAGACTCGACAACCGGCTTCTACTGGGGCATCACCGGCGCGCTGGGCATGGCGGCCATCGGCTCCTATGCCGGCGGGTTCCTGGCCGCCTACGTGGGCCGCAAGCTCCACATCATGGACCGGCCCGGCTCGCGGTCCAGCCACTCGACCCCCACGCCACGCACCGGGGGCATGGCCATCCTGCTGGGCACGCTGATGGGCCTGTCGCTGCACGCCCAGGCCACCATGGCCTTCGTCGCCGCCGCCGTCGTCGGCGCGATCATCACCACCATCAGCTTCCTGGACGACATCATCACCATCCCCTCCCTGCCCCGCCTGGCCGGGCACTTCGTCGTCGCCGGCCTGACGCTGCACATGATCCACCTGCACCTGCCGGCCCTCGGGCTGCCCTACGCGCGGGTGCCGCTGCCGGAGATCGTCGGCTTCGCCGTCGGCATGGTGTTCGTCGTGGGGTTCGTGAACTTCTACAACTTCATGGACGGCATCAACGGCCTGGCGGCGGCGCAGGGCGTCTGGGGCGGGCTGACCCTGGCGATCCTCCTGGCCTGGGGCCAGCACGGGCAGGAGATGGGCAACAGCTTCCTCTACGGCGCCGCCATCGCCGGCGGGTCGCTGGGGTTCATCCCCCACAACTTCCCCAAGGCGCGGATCTTCATGGGCGACATCGGCTCGACCACCATCGGCTTCGTCCTGGCGGTCCTGACCCTGCTGGGCTCGCGACACGCCGAGATCAACGGCCAGCCCGTCCCCTGGGTGGCCTTCGTCATGCCCCTGGGCGTGTTCCTCTACGACGCCACCTTCACCCTGTTCAAACGCATCGCACGCCGCGAGAACTTCCTCAAGGCCCACCGCGAGCACCACTACCAGTTGCTCGTGCGGTGCGGCTGGTCGCACGCGAAGGTGACGGCCTTGCAGATGGGCCTCATGACGCTCTGCTCGATCGGCGCCCTGCTCTACGCCGGCGGCACCGACCCCATCCGCCTGGCGGTGCTGGTGATGCTGGCCTGCGTGTTCGTCTCCTACAGCGTCCTGGTCCACCGGTACTTCAACATCCACCGCCTCGACGCCCCGACGGAGACCCCGGCGTGAACGTGATCGTCCTGGGCGCCGGCGGGCTGGGGCGCACCGTCGCCGACGTCCTGCTGCGCTGCGCCGACCACGAACCGGTCGGCTTCGCCGATGACGCCGCCGCGGCCGGCACGCGCGTCGGTTCGCTGACGGTGCTCGGCCGCACCGACGCCCTGGCGGCCCTGGCCGCCCGCGCCCAGGGGGCCGTCGCGGCCGTCGGCAACGGCGACGCCCGGCGCGCCCTGGCCGCCCGCGCCGCCGCCGCCGGTCTGGCGCTGCCGGTCGTCATCGACCCGACCGCCGTCGTCTCGCCCTCGGCCCGCCTGGACGAAGGCGTCGTCGTCGGCCCCCACGCCGTCATCGGTCCCGGCGCGGCCATCGGCCGCCTGACGATCGTCGCCGCCGCCGCCGTCGTCGAACACGACGCCGTCCTCGCCGAGGCCTGCACCATCGGCCCCCGCTGCCTCATCGACGCCCGCGCCCGCCTGGCCGCCGGCACGATCGTCCGCGGCGGCCAGGTCGTCGGCCAGGACCAGCACGTCGGGTAGCCGCGGCGCCTCTCCCGCTCACTCGGCGGCCGCGACGGCCGGGTTGCGGCTGTCCTGCCCGTTGCCGATCGCCAGCGTACGATCGAGGTCGCCTGCTGTGTTGACGTACTCGACGATCTGGCGGAACGTCACGCAATGCGTGTCGGGGTACCTGTCCTTCTGGCGAACCAGGACCTCCAGCAGGAACTCCTTGAGGATCGCCCCCTGGTTGCGGTGGCTCCAGTTGCACACCGAGTCGTCGAGGGTCTTGAAGCCCCAGTCGTGGAAGGCGTTGACGGCGATCAGCGGGCGCCGCGGATGGTTGTAGTGGTAGTCGAAGTTGGCCATCCACATCTTCACGCCGTCGGCGACTTCATAGTCGAAGCGGCCGGGGTAGTCGGAGGTGATCCCGTCGGTGATGACGGCGTGGACGGGCGGTGCGGCGGCGTCGAGGCTGCCGGTGGGGATGCGCATCATGCCGTCAGCGGCCGGCTCGGGCCAGACCTGGTCGTTGGGATGCCCGCCGCGGCCGCCGCGGTAGATGAAGTTCTGCCCGGCCAGCAACTGCTGCGTGAACTCGCGGTCGATGGCCGCGCCGAACCCCCCGCCGCCGCCCTTGTGCGAGAACGGCCGCGTGAAGCCGGCGATGTTGTCGCGGTACCACTGCGTGCAGCCTTCGATCTCCTCGATCTGGATCTCCCGCGGCAGCGAAGCCCAGTTGTGGCCGCCGGGGTTGTGGTGCAGCGTGTGGTGGGCGATCTCGCAGCCCAGGTCGAACAGCCGCTGGAGGATCAGCGTCTGCTTGAGCAGGTCGCGGTTCTCCCAGTCGCTGGCCAGCGGGGCGACCCACATCGTGAACACCGCCTGGCTGCCGTGCGCCCGGAGGGTCTCGACGATGTCGAGCATCGCCTCGAGACCCTCGATGTTCACGCAGTCGTCGACGCCCAGGACGATGAACTGCGGAGGGCGCTTCCCGCCGGGGGTCTTCAGTTCGGCCGGGTCGATCGTCGGAATCACCGCGGCCGGGGGCTCGGCGAGGTCCGCCTGGGGCGCTTCGCCGGTGATCTTGCGGTACGCCTCGGCGGCGGCGCGGCGGACGCGGATGTCCTCGTGCGTCAGGCACGCGGCGACGGCCTGGCGGGCGGCCGGGGAGCCGATCTCGCCCAGGGCCTCCAGCGCGTAGCAGCGGTCCATCAGCCACTCGTCCTCGAGCATCGCCACCAACGCGTCGACCGCCGCGGCGCTGCGGA
>JAAYZK010000153.1 GCA_012514895.1 Planctomycetota bacterium
AGCCGGTGGGCGTAAAGGAGAACCCCCAGCAGCACGGCCAGGGCGAGAATCTGCAGCAGTTCGGCGCCGAAGCGGTGCAGGCGCACCCGCAGGGCCAGCAGGGCCACGTACCCCCGGAGCACCCGCACATGCCGCGACGGCCCCCGCAGCCGCGCCGACAGCCGCCAGGCGGCCTGCGTCAGGCGGATCGTGCCGTAGACGCCCAGAACGATCATGAGCAGACGGCGATAGAGGTCGAACAGGTGCATCGTCCGCTCCGTGGGAACGGCAGGCCGCAGGCTACAGGCTATCGTCCTCGAACAGGGCCGTGCCGACGCGGACGAGGGTGGCGCCTTCTTCGATCGCCGCTTCGAAGTCGTTGCTCATGCCCATGGACAGGCGGCCGAACTCGCGCCCCGCGATGCCTTCGGCGCGGATCTCTTCGAACAGTTCCCGCAGGCGAACGAAGCAGCGCCGGGCATCGTCGAGGTTCTCCGTCAGCGGGGCCATCGTCATCAACCCGGTCAGGCGGAGGCACTTGAGCGTGCGGATCTGCTCGGCCATGTGGGTGGCGGCCCCGACGGCGACGCCGTCCTTCTGCGGCTCGCTGGAGGTGTTCACTTCCAGCAGGCACTCGACGGTCGTCGAGGCCTGGGCCGCCCGGGCGTTGATCTCCTCGGCCAGCCGCAGCGAGTCGACGCTGTGGATCATCCTCGACGCGTCCAGGCAGGCCTTGACCTTGTTGCGCTGCAGGTGCCCCACCATGTGCCAGCGGACCGTCTGGCCGATCTCGGCGGCCGCCGCGGCGATGGCCGGATCGGCGGCGCGCTCGGCGAGCTGCTGGACGCGGCTCTCGCCCAGGTCGGTCTGGCCCAGGAGCACCAGTTCGCGGATCACGTCGGGCTCGACGCTCTTGGTCACCGCCACCAGCGCCACCTCCGACACATCCCGCCGCACCCGCCCGCAGGCGGCGGCCATGCGGTCGTGGATGCGAGCGAGGTTGTCGGCCAGCTTCTTCGGGTCGATGCTCATCACAGGCGAAACCCTAACAGATTGCCCCGCGGTCCTCAAGGGGCGATTCCCGTGGCCCGTGTTCATCCTTGCCTCTCCCCGCGGCCGGGCCGATAATCGCTCCGGCGATCCACGAAGGCCAGGCGCTCATGAACATCCTAGGCATCAACGGCAGCCCCCGCCCCGCGGGCCATACGGGAACCCTGATCGGCGACGTCCTGGCCGGCGCCGCCGAGGCCGGCGCGGCGACCGAACTGTTCCAGCTCGGGCGGATGACCGTCTCGCCCTGCATCGACTGCGACGGCTGCCGCGCGACGGCCCGCTGCGTGCTCGAGGACGACAACCAGCGGTTCTACGGCGCCGTCGCCGAAGCCCGGGCGCCCAGGGGACTGGTGATCGGCACGCCGATCTACCTCGATCACGTCAGCGCCCAACTGAAGGTCTGGATCGACCGGCTTCATGCCTACAACTACACGAAGCTGGGCAACTTCATGTTCCCCGACGGCTTCCGCGCGGTCCTCGTCGTCACCTACGGCGCCGCCGACCCGCACCTGTACGACTTCGTCGTCGACTGGCTCGCGGGGCTGATCGAAGACCGCAAGGTCGCCCGCGTCGTCGACCGGATCGTCCTGCCGGGCACGCAACGGCTGCCGATCAGCCTGCCCGAGGACGTGCGGCAGCGGGCCCGCCAGATCGGGCGGCGGCTGGCCACCTAGCGATCCCGCCCCCGCCAGCCGGTGCCGTCGCCCAGTTCGATCTCTCTGGCGGTTCCCCGGTAGGCCTCCTGGCCGTTCCAGACGACGGTGACGTCGCCGGACAGCCCCAGGCCGCCTTCGCCGAGGTTGACGGCCAGGCCCGTGGTGCCCTTGGTGTCGAGGCGTACGGTGCTGCCGTCGATGGTGCAGTGCACCCGCGGCATCGGGTCGACGGCGCTGTTGCGGCGGACGGTGACGCCCCAGGCGCCGCGGTGGCGGTCGGTGTCGGCGACGTAGGTGAACGACTCCGGCCGCCCCGGCCGCCGCTGGGCGAGCATCCAGGCCTTGGCGGCGAGCTTGGCTTCGGCGGGCACCATGTGCCCGGCCTCCGGGTCGACCACCATGGCCGGCTCGCGGCCGAGCCGCCGCAGCTCATCGGCCAGCGCCTGGCCCATCTGCAGCGGCACCGTGCGGTCCTTCGCCCCGTGCCAGATGTAGACGGGCATCGCCCCAAGGTTCTCCGCCAGTCCCGAGCCCACCGGCGCCGAACGGTCGCCGCCGGCGTAGATCGCCAGGGACGCCCAGCGGTCGGGCGTGCGGACGCCGATCGACCACGTGCCGAACCCGCCCATCGAGTGCCCGCACAGGCTCAGGCGGTTTTCGTCGATCTTCACCGTCTCCATCGCGTCGTCGAGGGCCTCGAAGACGTCCGACTCCCACCCGTCGGTGTAACCGGCATTGCCCCGCCCCCACGGCGCCACGGTGAGGTGCGGCTCCAGGGCGGGCACCGCCGGCCGGGTCGCCGCCGGGCGCGACGGGCCGAACGACAGAGACACGTACCACAGCGGCTCGGCCTGGGCCTCGGGCACGTGGCCGTGCAGGTAGACGATGGTCGGGTAGGCCTTTGTCTCGTCCCACCCCGCCGGCAGCGTCATCGTGTACGGCTGGACCGACCGGTCCCGGCGCGACTGGAACGCCAGCACCAGCGCCCGTTCGCCCCGGGCATAGGGCTCCCACGTGCCGGCCTCACCCTCCAGGCCCGCCAGGATCGTCTCCATGTGCTCCAGGCTCCGCTCGGCCTGTTCGGGCCGGTCGTCCAGCAGGAGCTTGCAGCGGGCCCAGTCGGTGCGCACCAGCGAAACGACCGACCGCAAGTGCCGGGAGAACAGGATATTCGGCGCATTGACCTGCAGCGTGTCGGCGCGCTGGGCGATCCGGGCGACCAGCCGGTCTCCGCGGGCGATCGTCTCAGCCGTCGTCGCCGCCCGGGCCGCCGCGGCGGCCGCCAGGCCTATCGTCATCATCACGAACAGATAGCGTGTCTTCATGGGGGTCATCCTCATCTATTGTGCCAAGCGTCCGACTGTAACGGGCCCGACAGGGGCCGTCAACAGAACGGATGGCCCCTTGCACGATCGGCCGGAGGGCTGTAGGATGCCCGCCCTGCGCGTAAGGAGGCGCATGACCATGATTCCGCTTGGCATTCAGATGTACACCGTTCGCAAGGACACCGCGAAGGACTACCCCGCCGCCCTGGCGCGCGTGGCCGGAATCGGCTACAAGGGCGTGGAGGTGGCCGGCCTGCATGAGCACACGGCGGCGGAGGTCGGCCGGATGGCCGCCGACGCCGGCCTGCCGGTGATCTCCGCCCACATCGGGCCGAAGATCGACAAGAGCATCGGTGAACTGGTCGATCTGGCCGGCGGGTTGGGCACCGACACGATCGTCTGTGCCGTCTACCACATGGAGCGGTACACGTCGATGGACCTGGTCCGCTCGGCGGCCGAAGACCTGCAGGCGACGGCCGAGGCCCTGAAGGCGCACGGCCTCCGCCTGGCGCTGCACAATCACGGCTTCGAGATGGAACGTCTGGACGGCGTGTACGCCCTGGAGCGGATCTTCCAGGCGGCCCCGGACCTCCTGGCCGAGGTCGACACCTACTGGGCGACCGACATGGGCCCCGTCGACGTCCCGGCCCTCATCGGCCGCATGGCCGACCGCGTCGCCCTGCTGCACCTCAAGGACGGCAACATGGTCCGGGGCGACCGCGACTTCCTCACCGCCGTCGGCAACGGCAAGATGGACTTCGGCCCCATCCTCGCCGCCGCCGACCCGGACGTCCTGCGGTGGGCCGTCGTCGAGATCGACAGCTTCCACGGCGACATGTGGCAGGCCGTGGAGGACAGCTATCGCAACATCACGCAGGCCGGGCTGGCCGGATAGGACACGGCAACGGCGGATACCGAAGCGAACGGCCGGCGAAGGTCCCCCCACGGGGCGCCGGCCCGCTTCGGTATTCGCCGTTTCCTCGTTCAGTCTCGCGTCTTCTTTTCGCTTCCGCGCTTGCCATCGCCCCCGCCGCGCCCTACAGTAGGGCTCCATGAGCGATGCCATGGATCTGCTGCGGTCGGTCAAGGATCAGACCGATGAGACGGAGTTCTACACCCCCCTGCCCGACGGTTACACCCTGGGCTCCACCCGCTATGTCGCCGTCTTCGGAACCGTCATCAGCGGGCTGGGAAAGGGGATCTTCTCCTCTTCGCTGGCCAAGCTGCTGAAGGACAAGGGCCTTCGCGTCTCGCCGATCAAGCTGGAAGGGTACCTCAACTTCGACTCGGGAACCCTCAACCCCTTCCGCCACGGGGAGGTGTTCGTCCTGGACGACGGGATGGAGTCGGACATGGACCTGGGCACCTACGAGCGGATGCTCGACCAGGACCTCACCGGCGCCAATTTCGCCACCAGCGGGCAGATCTTCCAGGCGGTGCTGTCGAAGGAGCGCGCCGGCGGCTACCTCGGGCGCGACGTGCAGATGATCCCCCACGTCACCGGCGAGGTGAAGCTCCGCCTGCGGACGCTGGCGGTCAAGACGCGGGCCGACGTCGTTTTCGTCGAGGTCGGCGGGACCGTCGGCGACATCGAGAACGCCTTCTACATCGAGGCCCTGCGCGAACTGAGCTACGAGGAAGGGCCCGGCAAGGTCGCCTTCATGGCCCTGACCTACGTGCTCAGCCCGCCGGCCCTCGGCGAGCAGAAGTCCAAGGCCGCCCAGTTGGGCATCCGGCGGCTGATGGAGTACGGCATCCACCCGCACGTGATCGCGGTGCGGGCCGAGAAGCCCGTCACCACCAAGGTCCGCCAGAAGCTGTCGGTCTACACCAACGTGCCGGTCGGGCGGGTGTTCTCCATGCACGACCTGCCCAGCATCTACCTGCTGCCCGAGCTGATGCGCGAGGAAGGGCTCGACTCGGAGGTCGTCGAACTGCTCGGCCTGGGCGGGCGGGTCAACAGCGCCCACGAGTTCAAGGCCGCCGGCGCGTGGGCGCGGTTCACCAGTACCATCGGCTCGGAACGGCACGAGGTCCGCATCGGCATCACCGGCAAGTACACCGCCCTGCGCGACAGTTACGCCAGCATCCTCAAGGCCCTCGAACACGCCGGCGTCGCCCACGACACGAGGGTCCACGTCGAGTGGATCGACACCACCGACGTCACCGACGACAACGTCGCCGCCGGCCTGGCCGGCGTGGACGCGATCATCGTCCCCGGCGGGTTCGGCACCCGCGGCACCGCCGGCAAGATCGCCTGCATCAGGCACGCCCGCGCCAACCGGCTGCCCTACCTGGGCATCTGCCTGGGCTTCCAGATGGCCGTCATCGAATTCGCCCGCAACGTGTGCAGCCTGGCGGGCGCCGCCAGCACGGAGATGGACCCCGACTGCGAGCACCCGGTGATCTCCATCCTGCCTGAGCAGAAGCAGATCGAGGGGCTCGGCGGAAACATGCGCCTCGGCGGCCAGGATGTCGACCTGACTGAAGGTTCGCTGGCGGCCGAGCTGTACGGCACCACGAAGATCCGCCAGCGGTTCCGCCACCGCTACGAGGTCGACCCGCGCTACATCGAAACGCTCCAGGCCGGCGGGATGATCTTCTCGGGCCGCCACCCCGTCCACCCGATCATGCAGGTGCTGGAGCTGCCGCGCGACATCCACCCGTACTTCATCGGCGGGCAGTTTCACCCCGAACTGACCAGCCGTCCGCTCCGCCCGGCCCCGATGTTCCACGGCCTGGTCCGCGCGGCGCTGGAACGGGCGGGCGCGCGGGCGTAAGGGCAACCGAAGGGAGAACCATGAACGACAACGGCAAAGAACAGAACGCACCAAAGATCCACATCGACGACGACTGGAAGGCCCAGGCCAAGGCCGAGAAGGATCGCATGGCGGCCGAGCAGCAGGACAAGCAGCCCCCCGGCGGCAATGCCGGCGGCGCCCGCGGGGGCAAGCGGCCCTCCCTGCCGCCCGCGACGTTCGAGACGCTCGTGTCGACCATGGCCTCCCAGGCCCTGTTCGCCCTGGGGGCCGTGCCAGACCCCAATACGCAGAAGGCGTACGTCGACCTCGAGCTGGCCCGCTTCCACATCGACATGCTCAAGGTTCTCGAGGAGAAGTCCGCCGGTAACCTCACCGAGGATGAGAAGCAGTTGCTGGACGCCACGCTCTACGAGCTCCGCAGCCACTACGTGGCCATCAGCCGTCGCGCCGGGGGTGTCGTGTGACGGACCCGTGCGACGGGCGCCGCGCCGCAACCGCTCTCCGGCGAGGGGACCACCGCGGCCTCCAGCCTCAGGCCTCCAGCCTCACGCCTCCGCGATGACCGATATCCGCCAACAGATCGAGACGCTCCGCCGGGAGATCCGGCGCCACGACCGGCTCTATTACGTCGAGGCCGCCCCCGAGATCAGCGACCGCCAGTATGACCGCCTGATGGACGAGCTGAAGGCCCTGGAGACGGCCCACCCCGAGCTGATCACGCCCGACTCCCCCACCCAGCGGGTCGCCGGCGAGCCGGTCGAGGCCTTCGCGACCGTCACGCACGCGGCGGCGATGCTCTCGATCGACAACACCTACGACCACGAATCCCTGCGCGAGTTCGACCGGCGCGTCCGCCGGGGCCTGGACGGCCGCGCCCCCGGCGGCTACGTCGTCGAACCCAAGGTCGACGGCGTGGCGGTCAACCTCCGCTACGAGAACGGGCGTCTCGTCCTGGCCGCCACGCGCGGCGACGGGCGCACCGGCGACGACATCACCGCCAACGTGCGGACCATCCGCGTCATCCCCTGGCGCCTGCGGGGCGACGACGGCGGCGTCCCCGAGGTCGTCGAGGTCCGCGGGGAGGTCTTCTGGCCCACCGCCCTGTTCCTGCAGGCCAACGCCCGGCGGGTCGAGCAGGGCCTCGAGCCCTTCGCCAACCCCCGCAACGGAGCCGCCGGCACGCTCAAGCAGCTCGACCCCGCCGTCGTCAAGGAACGCCGCCTCAGTTTCGTCGCCCACGGGTTCGGCGAGATCTCCGGCGACCTGCCCGAGCGGGCCTCGCAACTGGCCGCGCGGCTCGAACGCTGGGGCGTGCCCTTCAGCGGCGAGACGACGATCGTCGCCGACATCGACGCGGCCTGGGAGGCGATCGAGGCCTTTGCGGCGATCCGCCACACGCTGCCGTACGCCGTCGACGGCGCCGTCGTGAAGGTCGACCGCTTCGACGAGCGGGAGGACCTGGGCGCCACGTCGCGGTTCCCGCGGTGGTGCATCGCGTACAAGTACGAGGCCCAGCAGGCCCGCAGCGTCCTGCTGGACGTGGACTTCCAGGTCGGGCGCCTCGGGACGATCACGCCGGTGGCGCGACTGACGCCCGTGCAGTTGGCCGGCACGACGGTCTCCAACGCGTCGCTGCACAACTTCGACCAGATCGAGCGGCTCGGCGTGCGGATCGGCGACACGGTCGTCGTCGAGAAGGCCGGGGAGATCATCCCGCAGGTCGTCGAGGTCGTCGACGGGCGGCGGCCGCCCGACGCCAGGGCGATCGGCGTGCCCGGGGCCTGCCCCGTCTGCCAGGGCCCCGTCGCCCGCGACGAGGGCGGCGTCTACCTGCGGTGCGTCAACCCTGAGTGCGGGGCGCAGCTTCGCGAACGCCTCCGCTGGTTTGCCGGGCGCAACCAGATGGACATCGAGCACCTCGGACCGGCCCTCATCGACCAGCTCGTGGACACCGGCCTGGTGAAGCACTTCGCCGACCTCTACACGCTGACCGACGAGCAGTTGACGCCCCTGGAGCGGATGGGCAGGCAGTCGGCGCGGAACGTCGTCGAGGCGATCGCCGGGTCGAAGGATCGGGGGCTGGCGCGGGTGCTGGCGGGCCTGGGGATCCGCCACGTCGGCGGGCGGGCGGCGGAGATTCTCGCCGAGACCTTCGGCGACGTCGACGCCCTGGCCGCCGCCGGCCCGGAGGACCTGGTCGCCACGCACGAGATCGGGCCGGTCATCGCCGCCAGCGTCCGGCGGTTCTTCGACAGCGGCGCCGGGCGCGACACGATCGAACGGCTCAAGGCCGCCGGCGTCCGCATGACGGCCGACCGGGCGGCCGCCGGGGCGGCGCCCCTGGCGGGCAAGATGGTCGTCATCACCGGCACGCTTTCGGGCTTCTCCCGCGCCGCCGCCACCGCCGCCGTCAAGGCCGCCGGCGGACGCACCGCCTCCAGCGTCAGCGCCAAGACCGACTTCGTCGTCGCCGGAGACTCCCCCGGCTCCAAGGCCGACAAGGCCCGCGCCCTGGGCGTCGAGATCATCGACGAAGCGGAGTTCGTGAAGAGACTGAAGGCGTAAGGCTTGAGGCACGGCCGGCGGCCTCACGTCAACGGCGCAGAGGGCACCACCGACGGCGAGCACAGGCTTGAGGCTCGAGGCTGTTGCTATTCCTCAAGCCTCCGACCGCCGTTGCGCGACGGCCGTGGCGAAGGGCGAAGACGACGCGTGCGACACCGGATCCGGGCGGGATCGGCCTAACACATAGCGGCAAAGCTCAGGATGATGTACAGAATCATCCGACGCTTCCGTATGATGGCGGCACGAATCCTCATCCTGATCACCTCCCGGGCAATCGGTCCCTGACAACACACGTCAGTATAGCACGAGGCGCACGAGGCGCGAAGGGGCAAAAACGCCCGTCCGTGCATCAAAAACCTGCCGCACACGGGGCTTGCGGCAAGACAGGCAAGCTGTAACGCCTGTGCGGCCCCTGCGGCGGTTCGCGGCATGCGGCGGGGGCGCGGGCGGCGGGGCGAAAAAACCTTCGGCCCTCCGCCTTGACGGCGACGAAGGGCCCTACTATTCTTTCGGCTTCGGCCCCATCTTGAGCGGGCCGGTTCGCCTCGAATGCCGGGACGCGCGGGCGTTGGTCGCATTCGGGGCCTTTCGGAGCAGGTCCATGTCGGACGAGACCACCAACACCCCCGACGTCGAAGAATCCGCATCCGCCGAGCAGGACACCCTCCCGGCCAACAAGGTCGCCATCGAGGACGCCGGGCCGTCCACGAAGAAGATCACCATCGAGATCGACCGCGCCAGGATCGACGCGAAGTTCGACAGCATCTTCGGCGACCTCCGCCGCAACGCCCAGGTCCCCGGCTTCCGCGTCGGCCATGCGCCGCGACGGCTGCTGGAGAAACGATTCGGCAAGGAGGCCGCCGAGGACGTCCGCAACGGCCTGGTCGCCGAGGCGCTGGGCAAGGTCGCCGAAGACAGCGACCTGCGGATCCTCGGCGAGCCTGACCTCAAGCTGGACGACATCGAACTGCCCGATGAGGGCAACCTGGTCTTCAGCGTCGAGGTCGAGGTCAGCCCCGAGTTCGATTTGCCCGACTACAAGGGCATCAAGGTCGACGAGCCGTCCATCGAGGTCACCGAGGAGCGGGCCGCCGAGACGACGCGGAACATCCTCAGCGCCCGCGGGACGCTGGCGCCCACCGACGAACCGGCGGCCGCCGGCGACCAGGTCGTCGCCGACGTGGCGATGGCCGGCGAGGGAATCGAGGAGAAACGCGAGAACGTCGAGTACCAGGTCGCCCCGGCCGCGTTCAGCGGCGTGCCGTTGGAAGACCTCGGCGAGAAGCTCACGGGCGCCAAGGCCGGCTCGACCGTCCAGGTCAAGGCCACGGTGCCGCAAGGGCATGCCAACGAAGACTGGCGCGGCAAGGAGGTGGCCGTCACCTTCGACGTCAAGGAAGTCAAGCGCCTCGAGGTGCCCGAACTGACCGACGAGCTGGCCAAGGAATTCGGCATGGAGAGCGCCGAGGCGTTCGGCGGTTTCATCAAGGAACGCCTGGGCGCCCAGTTGGAGACCGAGCGGCGGCAGTCGATGCGCCAGCAGGTGGTGACGCATCTGCTGGAGAAGACGAAGATCGACCTGCCCGAGGGCCTGGCGGCGCGTCAGGCGGCCCGGGTGCTGCAGCGGCGGTACATCGACCTGCTCTACCGCGGCGTGCCCCGCGAGCAGATCGACCAGAACCTCGAACTGCTCCAGGCCCGCGCCAGCGAAGAGGCGGCCGACGAACTGAGGTTGTCGTTCATTCTCGACCGCATCGCCGAGGCCGAGAAGATCACCGTCGAGGAAGGCGAAGTGAACGCCCGGATCGCCGAGATGGCCATGCGCCAGGGCCGCCGGCCCGAGCGGCTCCGCAGCGAGATGTCCGGCGAGGGCAGCCTCGGCGAACTGGAGAACCGCATCCGCGAGCAGAAGACGCTGGACAGGCTGCTGGAGCTGGCCGAGATCGCGCCCCAGGCCCCGGCCCCTGCGTCCGACGAATCGAAGTGAAAGGGTCAAGTGATCGCCCCCAGGGGTCGATCTTACACCGCAGCCGCCCCGGCGCGTCGGCGGTCCGCCCGGCGCCGGCGGCGGCGATGGACTGAGGAACTGTCGCACAAGCCTCTTCTGAACGGGCACACCCGGGAGGGCCCGCGGCTGGGGCAGGCTCGCCCGACAGGTTCCCGAAGGAGCCACGATGACGTCGAGACAACGACCGATGGATCTGGCCCGCAGCGAGTATCAGTATCGGCGGGAGATGACGCTCGAGGAGCGGCTGGCCGATGAGCGGATCCTGTTCCTCTGGGGCGAGATCGAATCGCGCACGGCCGGCTCGGTGATCATGCACCTGCTGGAACTGCAGGCCAAGAGCCCCACGCAGGATATCGGCCTGTACATCAACTCGCCCGGCGGCGACGTGGACGACACGCTGGCCATCTACGACACGATCCAGTTCCTCACCTGCGACGTGGCCACCTACTGCATCGGCACCGCCCAGAGCGGCGCGGCCCTGATCCTGGCGGCCGGAACCAAGGGCAAACGCTACGCCCTGCCCCACAGCAAGATCATGATCCACCAGCCCTGGGGCGGCGTCGGCGGGCAGGCCAGCGACATCAAGATCCAGGCCGAGGAGATCCTCAAGGCCAAGCGGACGCTCAACAAGATCCTCGCCCGCCACACCGGCCGCACCATCGAGCAGATCGAGGAAGAGACCGAACGCGACCGCTACATGAGCCCCGAGGAGGCCCGCGAGTACGGCCTGGTCGACGAGATCGTCCAGTCGGCCGACGAGACCACCAAATCGTAACTCTTGCAGAGGCAGGACCTGACAATGCCGATGTATCCACCGCGCGTCATCGAACAGACCGGCCGGGGGGAACGCGAATATGACATCTACAGCCGTCTGCTGAAGGACCGGATCGTGTTCATCGGCGACGCCATCGACGACAACACCGCCAACCTCGTCGTCGCCCAACTGCTGTTCCTGTCCAACGAGGACCCCAAGGCCGACGTCCACCTGTACATCAACTCCCCCGGCGGGAGCGTCTCGGCCGGGCTGGCGATCCTCGACACGATGAACTTCATCCGCTGCGACGTCGCCACCTACTGCGTCGGCATGGCCGCCTCCATGGGCGCCGTCCTGCTCGGAGGGGGCACCCGGGGCAAACGCCACGTCCTGCGCAACAGCCGCGTCCTCATCCACCAGCCGCTCATCCGCGGGGTCGTCACCGGCCCGGCCAGCGACCTGGAGATCGAGGCCCAGGAGATCCTGCGGCTGCGCCAGCGGCTCTACGAGATCCTCGCCGAGGCGTCCGGCAAGCCGATCGAACAGATCGAAAAGGACTGCGACCGCAACAAGTTGCTCGAGGCCCACGAGGCCATCGAGTACGGCATCGTCGACCGCCTGCTCGAGACGCAGCCCGAACAGAAGGCCCAGAAGAACGAGTAGCTACGGCCGCCGCCTGCGGACCTCGCGCCCGCAGGCCCCGCGGCGCGGCGCGAGGGTGACACGATGCGCTCCGTCCCCTTTTCGATGATCGCCCTGCTCAGCCTGGCCGGCTGCTTCGGCAGCTCCGACGCCTGCAACCGCCTGAGCGCCTCACTGGCCCAGAAAGAGGCCGAACTGGATGCGGCCCAGCGGCTCCTGGCGGAGATGCGCCTCACCGTCGATGCGCAGGCCGAGCAGATCCGGACACTTCAGGGGTTGCCCGACCGCCGCCTGGACCGCCTGTTCCACGTCCAGCGCATCCGCCTGGGCCGCTACACCGGCGGGGTCGACACCGACGGCCGGCCCGGCCACGATGCCGTCAAGGTCTACCTCGACCCCATCGACCAGCACGGCAGCGTCATCAAGGCCGCCGGCGACGTCACCATCGACCTGTTCGACCTGCCCGCCGGCGGGGTCCGCCTGGGCAGCTTCACCTTCGGCGCCGGCGAACTGGCCGACGCCTGGCGCAGCACCCCCTTCGGCGACCGCTTCATCTTCACCTGCCCGCTGGGCGATGCGCGGCCGTCGGGGTCGGAAGTGACGGTGCGGGTGACCTTCACGGAGTACCTCACCGGCCACACCTTCACCGCCCAGGCCGTCGCCCCCCTCCAGTAGCGCCCCCGCCGGCCGTCAATGGCAGACGTTCAGGCCCCGCTTGGCGAGGTACTGCTGGTGATAGTCCTCGGCCTCATAGAAGGGCCCAGCCTCCACGATTTCGGTCACGATCGGCCGGTCCAGGCGGCTCTGGCGCTTCTCCCGCGAGGCTTCGGCGACCTGTCGCTGGGCGTCGCTGTGGACGAAGATCGCCGAGCGGTACTGGGCGCCGACGTCCGGCCCCTGGCGGTTGGGGGTTGTCGGATCGTGGGATTTCCAGAAGGCCGCCAGCAGGTCGTCGTAGCTGATCACCCCGGGGTCGTACACCACCCGGACGGCCTCGGCGTGGCCGGTGCGGCCGGTGCACACCTCTTCGTAGGTAGGGCTTTCAGTCTGGCCGCCCGTGTAGCCCACGCGGGTGTCCACCACGCCGTCCAGCGAGCGGAACGCCTCTTCGACGCCCCAGAAGCACCCGGCGGCGAAGGTCGCCGTCTCGGTGCGGGCGGGTCGGCTGGTCCTGTCGGCCATGGGCTCATCCTTTCCCGGCGCATCCGCGCTGCCGCCGGCGGAGCGTCCCTCGCACCCGGCCAGCACGGCCAGGAGGACATAAGCCGCTGCCGCGACAGTACGTAACGCCGCCACCCTGCTCCGGTCCTTCCGCCGCGGGCTTCCCTCACGCCCCGCAGCACAATAGTCCTGACTCCCTGCATCGGTATTGTACCGATGTCCAGTCGCCGGAGGAAGGGCACGAACGCTAGTAGAGTGTATGCAGAGGCTTATGTTCAGAACCGTCAACGGCGTCCTATCGCGCCGCCGAGGATCAGGACGGCTGCGACGGACGGCTAGGGAACGGGGGCCGCGCCGAAGTTGTTCTTGAGAATGACGAAATCATCCAGATCCACGCTGCCGGTCAGGTCGAAATCCCCCATTTCCCACGTCGCGCCGGTCAGGGTGCCGAAGTTCCGTTTGAGAATGACGAAATCGTCGAGGTCCACGTCCAGGTCGTAGTCGGCGTCGCCCATCACCAGGGATGGCAGATGAAGATCCGGCATCAGCTCCAGCGTCAGGTGCAGGACCGCCCCGTCCAACTGCAGCGGCAGCGGCAGGCGGTCCGGCCGGCCGCCCTGGCCGCCGGGGAAGAAGTTGCTCGAATCCGCGAACGTCATCGCCTCGGCCGGCGGATCGAAGCTGAACGGCACGTCGGCGGCCAGGGTGAGCCTGTCGCTGCGGTCAGGGCCCTGTGTCCAACTGCAGCCGCACGTCTCGGCGAACTCGATCTCGTACGCGATGTCCCAGAAGCTGTCGGCCGCCGGATCGGTTCCGGGCAGATCGCGGAGGATCGTCCCGCCAAGGCCCTCGGCATCCCCCCGCACCGCCCACTGCCCCAAGGCGGGCTGGTCGACCGGGATGCGGATGATCACGTCGAAGAACGCTACGAAGAAGCCCATGTCGATGGCGATAGGCGAGACGCTGACGAGATTCAGCGTCGTAAGTTCTCCCTGGATCAGCGCTTCCTGCCCCGCCCCCACCGTCACGTCGTCCGGGCGGCGGAAGGAGGCATCCGGCTGCAGCATCCAGATCGGCATGCCCTCGAGGGGCACGATTCCCGTGAATGCTTGCGAGCCCGGGCCGAACAGCCCTGCCGGGATCGGTTCGGCGCTGAAATCGATCCACGAGCCCGCTCCGGCGACCACATCCATCGCGTCGCACCCCGCCCGAACCTCCTCTGCGGCCGCGCCGGCCGCGCCGACGGCCAGGGCGGCAACGAGCGCCCCCACGCATATCCACGACTGAAGGCGTAACCTGGGCATGGTCTCCTCGCTTCCCTCCCGCCGGTTTCCATCTTACCACGGTTTGCCGGGGCGCCAATGGATGCAGCGCTCGATCGCACGGAGGTCCGCCGCCCGTCGGAGCCCCCTGCACGGGCACGCCTAACTGCTTTCAGCCGAAACCTTTCAGTGTCCACCCTCCAGGGCGGCCGACTCTGCGCGGAAAAGCGTTTTTTGCCCTTGACGAACCGCGGCAGAACCGTATCCTATGCTGTCTACCTGCGGGCGTAGCTCAGTGGTAGAGCGCCACGTTGCCAACGTGGATGTCGTGAGTTCAAATCTCATCGCCCGCTGGCCTTGAAGGCCCGGCCGCACCGCTGCCGGGCCTTTTTGCTGCGCCGCGAAGGGCAGGCTGCAGGATTCACAATGCTCGGGGCCTGCGGTTCTGCCGTCCCTGGCCCCTGGCGCCCCCGGCCCTGCCGTGCCGTCACTCCGTCGGCTTGGGGTTGGGGACCCAGACGAGGCGGCCGCTGGCGTCGTAGACCAGCATGCGGGGATTGCCCGCCATGGGCTGATCGGGGGCCCTGTCGCGACAGGCCCTCCACATGCGGTCGACGAAGGGGTCGTAGGTGCGGGTCTCCTGGTCGGGGCGCGGGTGTCCGCCGCGCCGGTCGGCGTAGGGGTCGTCCGGTCGCATCCAGCGGTCGCAGTAGTCGAAGAAGGCGTCATGGTCCCAGAGCTGGATGGCCTTCATCATCCTGGCGGCCAGGGCGGCGCCGATCCACCCCTGGGCGGTCGAGGAGACGCGGTAGCCCTCGGTGGAGCGGTCCCACTGCTCCCACTGCTCGGGAGGCTTGTGCTCGTAGCGCTGGCGGGGGCCGTGGTGGTTCACCATCCAGTACAGGGCGGTCTGGCCGTGCCACCCCGTGCCGTAGTAGGTCTGGACGTCCTCGTGGAAAGTCGCGGTGTCGGGCAGCGTGCGGAGGCTTGCGTCATCCAGCAGGATCGAGGCGAAAAGGATGGGCCACTTGCGGCCGTTCCCGTGCCCGCCGCCGTGATTCCAGTGGCCCCCCGCCCGGGCGATGCCCCACAGATCGATGCCGCGCTGCAGGAGGCCCAGCACCAGCTTCTCCTTGCGCTGCCGGGGGACGTCCAGCAGCACCATCAGGCTGGCGATCGACGTGACCCGCGCGTGCTCCCTTCCGTAGGCCGGCTGGTTCTCGCTGGGCGACAACGGCCGCTGCGTCCAACTGGGGATGTGATCCAACCAGGGGCGCTGGAAGTAGCGCTCGAACTGCTCCCAGTCAGGCACGCCCTCGACGGGCGGCAGCTTCGGCAGCACGTCCCAGCGGATCCGCGACGCCCTGAACAGGGGCTTGAGCGTGCCGCAGTACGGCGGGCGAAAGGCGTCGGCGGGCGGCACCTCGGCCAGGCAGGTCAGGACGGCGGCGGACTTGAGCACCACCTGCTCGGTCTTCTCGCTCTCCCACATCAGTTCGTGGCAGAAATTGCGGTTGGAAGCTGTCTCGTTGCTGATCGTCGAGACCAGCGACTGCCCAGCCGCCAGCTGCAGCGGATACCGGACGGCCAGGTCCGGCTCGAAGCCGGCGCCGCGGGAATCGAAGGCCTGGTTCTGGGAGGCCTTCAGGACGATCATCGACCCGTTCCGCATCCGCGGGTCCTCGGCGAGGCTGGTGCTGCCCCACTGGTCGACCCTGATGCCGCTGGCGGCCTCGGTGCGGGCGGGGCCCGGGGCGGGGGTCACCGACGTGACGGTCACCGGGCCGATGACCCACCAGTCGCCGGTCACGAAGCGCCCGGCCCGGACCGGCGAGGCGAAGGTCCAGGTGATGCCGTACTGCTCGATGCGTTCGACCCTCCCGGGCTCGGGCGAGTCCTGGGCGATTGCTGTTGAAGCCATGGTGAACACTGCCACCCCCACGATAGCCAGGATCGTCGGTTTCACGGATTCTGCACTCCTTCGCGTCTCTCGTGTCAGTCTGCCGCACGTCGCCCCCATGGTACCGGTCCCGTGCGTGCGGCACAACCGGCACGGGGCCCGCGCCGCGCGGGGCCGTGCGGAGGCCGGTGCAGTAGTCGAGCTTGCGCGACAGGGCCATGAAGAAGCCGCAGGCTCACTGAGCGTTGCCTGCCGCCTACGGCGCGGGCTCCAGCCAGAGGCAATCGAGGTAGACGGCGTCCATGACAGTGGGACGGCTCAGGGCGATGTACATCATCATGTCGTCGGCGACCTCAAAGGTGCCGACCTCGAAGACGTGGTAGGCGCCGTCGCTCAGGGCCGCCGCGTCGACCTCGACCGTCCCGCCGCGCGTTCCGCACACGAACGCGGCCCAGTCGCCGGTAGCCGCACCGCCGCGGACGCGGATGAACAGCCTGAAGCGATCGGCGCCGGCGCACTCCTCCAGCGGGCTGAAGTGGTGCTGGATGAGCCAGCTCGACACGGGCACCTTCAGCGCCCAGCCGTCCGAGGCGGCCTCGTCGCGGACCCACCAGCCCTCGCGGCCCAGCCAGCCGGAGTCGATCTGGCGGGCCTGGAGCAGGCGGATCGCCGACAGGTCCGCACCGGCCAGCTCCCGCGGCAGAACGGCGCGGCCGCCGGCGCACAGGCGGCCGTAGTCGGTCAGCCACTGGAAGAACGGCTCGGCGGCCTCGGGGTCGGCGACGGCCGTAATGCGGTAATCGGCGGCCACCCGGTTGAGGCTCGCGGCGAGGGCGGCGAAGTCGAGCGGGCCGTTCACCTGCTCGGTCGCCTTCCACGTGCGGCTCAGCGGCCCGCGCTTGGCCAGGACGTACCAGATCGGCATGTGGGCCTGGCGGACGCGGCGCTGGAGGGCCGGATCGCCCGCGGCGGCCGCGTCGGCCTTGCGGAGAATCGCTTCGGCCTGGGCGATCATGTCCGGCTGCAGGAACGGCGCGTTCATCCGCGTCACGCGCCCCAGGTGATAGTTGTGCTCGCGGCCGTACCGGTGCATCAGGTCGATGTACTCGGCGATCGCCGGGGCCGCCGGACCGTAGTAGCCTTCGAGGAATTCCTTGATGAGCGCACCGCCGTCGAGGTGCGGGTTCCACAGGGCCCTGGCCTGCACCCACATCCGCAGGCCGACGAACTCCGTGCCCGGTCCGACGTGCGTACCCTGCTGGAAGATGCCGACGGCCTTGTGGTCGGCGAAGAACCGGATGTTCGACACGAGGCTGTCGAAGTCGGGGTTGGGCATCAGGTAGTGGGCACGGTTGCCGACGTAGCTCCAGATCATCGCCGCCGACGCCTTGGGGGCCCACGCCTCGATGTCCTGGCAGACGGCCTTGTTCTCCGGGTTGCCCGCGGCGGCCAGGGGGTGGGCGAAATCGGCCTCGATGGGCGCGAAGCGGATGATCACGTTGTCGCGGAGCTTGAACGCCGGCGGCGTGCGGGTCCAGCCGTAGGCGTCGCTTGCGATGCGCGCGCCGGGGATCTCTTCGGCCACCCCCTCGGCCACGCGGTTGACCAACCGCCACCACGGCGCCGACCTGCCGGAGGTCTTGGCGATTTCGGCGCACTCCGGGCATTGGCAGGCCGCGTCATTGTCTTCGTGCGCCAGCATCAGGTACGGCGTGTCGGGGTGCTCGCGGTACAGCTTCACCAGGCTGGCGACGCAGGCGTCGACGACGGCGTCGCTGGACGGGCAGATCTCCTCGTGCGAGCGCTCGCCCCTGTACAGGGCCCACATGTCCTCGGCGAGGGTCCCGACCGCCTGCTCGACCAGGTCGATCGAGTTGTGGCCCTGGATGCCGGCCGAAAGGCTGTCGCCGCCGTACTGGGCCTCGATGGGCTGCCAGCCGTTGCCGTTGAGGCGGTTGCGGACGTACCAGACGGTGCTGGCGGGGTCGAACCCCTCGGCGTACATGATGTTTCGGGTCTCCAGGGCGGGCACCTCCCGCATGTCCAGCGGCTCGACCAGGAGCCTGGGGCGCCGGGGAACGACGGTCTCGGTCGGCGTCCACCAGCGGACGCCCAGGTGTTCGAGGAAGGCGTACACGCCGTACAGCGTTCCGCGCGGGCGCCCGCCGGCGATGACCAGGCGATTGCCGACCGTCCGCACGATGAACCCTTCGCCGCCGAGCGCATCGTCCACCTCCACGCCCAGCGCCGCCGCGTGCGGCCCGGCGCCGATCAGCACCGCCCGCTCCGGCAGCGGGTCGGCCGCCGTCGTCACGGGCAGGCGGGCGCCGGTCATCTTCTCGACGTGGTCGACGAACTCCGCCGCGGCCCACGCCTCCCCCGCCGTGGGGTCGGCCGGCAGAACGACTACGTAGTCGCTGTGGCCTTCGTCCGCCAGCGGCAGAACCGGCATGAGCGACCGTGCCGCCGCGGGCGCCGACAGCGCCGCCAGGGCGGCCAGGATGCGGGTGATGCAACGGGTGACCATGATCCTGTCCTTTCCTTGCTCAGGGCGCCCACAGCATACCCCGCGCAGCGGCGCAACGCCAGCGGCGTTCCGCGCCGCCCTTGACGCGGCCGGACCGCCGATGTAGGATGTATCTTGACAGTCAACATATTAACTATCGAGGCGACGATGCGCGACGACGAGGCGGGCTTCCTTCAGACGGCGGTCGCAGACGACCTGGAAACGCTGGTGATCCACAACCTCCTGCGGACGCACGGGCGCCTCCACCCGCTGCTGGAAGCCGACCTGAGGCGGCGGGACCTCACGGCGGCGCAGCTCAACGCCCTGCTGGTTCTGCGGGCCGCCGGCGACGACGGGCTGCGGATGAGCGAGATCGGCGAGCGGCTGGTGGTCACGCGGGCCAACGTCACCGGGCTGGTCGACCGCCTCGAGAAGCAGGGCCTGGTCGCCCGGACGGCCCACCGCGACCGCCGCGCGACCCTCGTCCGCCTGACCGTCGAGGGCCGCAAGGCGATCGAACGGGCCGCCCCCGCCCACGCCCGGATGCTCGCCGCCCTGACCGACTGCCTCAGCGAGCGTGAGAAACGCACGCTCATCCGCCTGCTGACCAAGCTCCGCCGGCGGCTGCGCGAGCTGGGGGGGGACGGCCGATGACACGCGGACTGCGAGGCCCGATGGGCACCGTCGGCGGGCTGACGCGCACGTACGGCCTGCACCGGCACTTCGAGGAGGGCGACCGGCCCAGGCCCAGCAGGAAGATCAGCCGCGACGAACTGCGGCGCGTCTCGGGCTACTTCCGCCCCTATGCGCTGCACTGGCTGGTCATCGTCGGCTGCATCGGCGCGGCGGCGGGGCTGCGCGTGCTGCCGCCGTTCGCGGTGAAGGTGATCATCGACCGGGCGATCCCCAACGCCGACGCCAACCTGCTGGGGCTGATGTCCGGCGCCGTCGTCGGCCTGGCGGTCGTGGCCGGGCTGATCGGGGTCATCGAGCAGACCCTCGGCGCCCGCGTCGGCCAGAGCATCGTGTTCGATCTGCGCGACCAGCTCTTCCGCCACCTGCAGCGGATGAGCCTGAGCTTCTACACCGGCACCCGCTCGGGCGAGATCGTCTCGCGGATCAACAACGACGTCGAGGCAGTGCGGAACGTCGTCCAGGGCACCCTGGTCACGATCGCCAACAACCTGGCGACGCTGACGGCCACAACCATCGCCATGCTGAACATGGACTGGCGGCTGACGCTGCTGGCCGTGGCGGTCGTGCCGGCGTTCTACATCCCCTCGCGCCTGGTGGGCGGCGTGCGGCGGCGGCTGTCGGCCCAGACGCAGGAGAGCCACGCGGCGCTGCTGGCGTTCCTCAACGAGCGGATGCACGTCGGCGGATCGGTCCTGATGACCATCTTCGGCCAGCGCCAGGCCGACGCCGAGGCCTTCTCGACCGCCAGCGCCCGCGTCCGCGATCTGCACGTCCGCCAGACGGTCGTCGGGCGGTGGCTGTTCATGATCCTCAGCGTCTTCAGCGCCGTCGGCCCGGCCCTGGTGTACTGGTACGGGGGCTTCCAGGCCATCAGCGGAGCCCTGACCACCGGCGCGCTGATCGCGTTCGCGGCCCTGCTGACGCAGCTGTACCGCCCCCTGGTGCAACTGGCGACGGTGTACGTCGAGATCCAGGCGTCGTTCGCGGTGTTCGAGCGGATCTTCGACTACCTCGACCTGGCGCCCGACGTCGCCGACAGGCCCGCCGCGATCCGCCTGGCCGAGACCCGCGGGCACATCCGCTTCGAGAACGTCACCTTCGCCTACCCCCCGCCGCCGGCGCTGCTGGCGGCGAAGGAGCCTCCGGACAAGGACGATGCGCCGCCCGTCGAACGGTTCAGCCTGCGCGACGTGAGCTTCGACATCCCCCCCGGCAAGCGCGTCGCCCTGATCGGCCCCAGCGGCGCCGGCAAGACGACGATCACGTACCTCGTCCCCCGCTTCTACGACCCCGACGCCGGCCGCGTCATGCTGGACGGCTACGATCTGCGGGAACTGGCCCAGGACGACCTCCGCCGCCACATCGGCATGGTGACGCAGGAGACGTTCCTGTTCCACAGCTCGGTCCGCGAGAACCTGCTGTACGCCCGGCCCGACGCCGCCGAAGCCGACCTCGTCGAGGCCTGCCGCGCGGCCCACATCCACGAGTTCATCGACTCACTGCCGGACCGGTACGACACGATCGTCGGCGAGCGGGGCTTCCGCCTGTCCGGCGGGGAGAAGCAGCGGCTGTCGATCGCCCGGGCCCTGCTGAAGGACCCCGACATCCTCATCCTCGACGAGGCCACAAGCAACCTCGACGCCACCAGCGAACACCTGATCCA
>JAAYZK010000154.1 GCA_012514895.1 Planctomycetota bacterium
CTTAAGCTCCGTATTTTTCCAGCTTCCCGGCGTGGGCCATCGCCAGGGGCAGCAGTTCCTTCGCGTGGAACGTCCCCAGTTCGCCGCCGCGGCAGGCGATCTCGTCGAAGCGGGCCGCCTGGCCGCCGCGGACGAAGGGCGCCGCCATCAGGACGGGCACCGGGTGCCAACTGTGGGCCTTCATCGACGGGGGCGTGCTGTGGTCGCCGGTGATGATCAGCACGTCGGGTCTGGCCGCCAGCAGCTTCGGCAGGGCGGCGTCCATCTCCTCGATCCGCTTGACCTTGGCGTCCAGGTCGCCGTCCTCGCCGGTCTTGTCGGTGTACTTGAAGTGGGCGAAGACGAACGTGTGGTCCTTCATCGCCCTGGCCGCCTCGACGCAGACGTCGGCGGCGGTCGTCGGCTGGGCGACGACGGGGATGCCCACCAGGCGCGCCACGCCGCGGTACATCGGGTAGCCCGCGACGGCCGCGGGGTTGAGCTGGAAGCGGTCGGGGAACCGGGGCCAGTCGGGGTACTTGGCGAACCCGCGGGCGAGGATGCCGTTGGCCTGGGGCTCGTCGGCCAGGATGGCGAACACCTGGGCGATGATGTCGGCGACCATCTTCGCCGTCCGGCCGGACGCGTAGCCGTCCCGGTCGGCCTTCATGGGCGGGACGCCCGTGACCTGCGGGTCGGTCTCGCCGACGGCGTCGTCGAGGTTCTCGCCCCGCAGCACCAGCAGGGCGCGGTGCTCGGCCTCGGTCTCGAAGAAGACCTCGACGCCCTTGGGGGCCTTGAGCTTCCCGCGGACCTTGTCCAGGACCCGCCGGTTCACCTCGTCGCTGATGCGTCCGGCGCGGCGGTCGGTGATGTTGCCCTTCTTGTCGACGGTGCAGAAGTTCAGCCTCGCCGCCACGTCGGTGTCCTTCAGGTCGAACTCCAGCCCCAGCGCCGAGAGGACCCCGCGGCCGACCTGGTAGATCAGCGGGTCGTAGCCGAACAGGCCCAGGTGCCCGGGCCCGGAGCCGGGGGTCACGGCCGTCGCGACGGGGATGCTCAGCCCGCAGGCGCCGCGTGCGGCCAGCCCGTCCATCGTCGGGGTCGCGGCGATCTGCAGGGCGGTGCCCTTGCCGCTGTTGTCGCAGTCGCCCAGGCCGTCCATCACCAGCAGGACGATCCGTTTGTCGTTGGCCTTCGCCAGCGAACTGATGAGGGTGCCGTACCAGTCTTCCATCGCTGTCCTCAATCCGTTCAGGGTTTGCGTTGCCCGCCCGGCTCGCGTGCGGGCGGGGCAAGTCCGGGACTATACCGCCGGTCCGCGGCGAACGCCAGAGGGCGGCGGCGCAATCCCATGCGAATCCTACGCGACCGCCCCCGCCCTTTCCATGCCCCATGCGGGGAGGCGCGCGATCGCGTCAAGTCGTTGGCCCGATTGGAGATCCTGTACGCGACCGGCAAATCCGAAATCCGCCCGAGGCGGGCCGGCTCACCGCAGGGCGCTGACGACGGTCTGGATGTCGCGGCGGACCTGGAGGAGGTTCTTCTGCGCCGGCTCGTAGTCCGGGCGGATCGCCAGGGCCCGCTGGAAGGATGACTCGGCGGCCCGCAGGTCGTCCAGGCCGCCCCGGTCGCCGGCGCGGAGGCGGTTGCCGGCCCGGACCGCCAGGCACACCCCGCGATTGAGCCAGGCTTCCTGGAAGTGCTTCGCGACGTAGGGGTCGGCCAGGCAGGCGTCCCAGAGGTCGACGGCCCCCTCGTGCCAGCCGAGCACCTGCAGCAGGCCGGCCCCGGCCCGCAGGGCCATCGGCTCGACGGGATCGGCCCGGCGGCAGGCGGTGATGAAGGCGCCGGCGTCGAACGACCCGCGGGTGATCTCGTGGCGGGCGATCATCGCCGCGTTCGCCTCCGTGCGGCGGGCGAAGACGCAGAACCACGTCTCCACGTGCACCAGGGCCCACCCGTCGTCGGCCAGCAGACCGCGGATCAGCGCCTGGTTGATCGGACGGCCCTGGAGGACCACCGCGTCCAGGCCCCAGTCGTCCAGCGTGGACAGCGGCAGTTGGCCCGCCCCGAGCTGGAACAGCCGCTCCATTCGCGCCGGCGGGGTCGCCCAGGTGTTGGTCAGCGCCGGGACGCCCGTGACGCGGTCGGCGAAGAACAGCACCGACGAGGAGATCGTCTGGTCGGCGTACGCCGGGGCCGGCGCGGGCAGGTTGGCGTCCAGGAACGCCGCCGGCCCCAGCGGCAGGACCAGCCGCGAGGCCCCGCCGCCGAAGTGCAGCGGCCGCCGCTGGCCGAGGTAGAAGCGGTTGGTCATCACGGCGACGATCCCGCCGGCGGCCAGGACAGCCGCCAGGGCCGCCACGACCAGCCCCTCGGCGACCAGTGCGTGGGCCGACCGCGACCGCCGCCGCCACGCCGCCGCCGTCAACGCGACGGCCAGGGCGATCAGGGGGGCGGCCAGGAGGGCCGGGAGGATCATGTTCCGACGCATCGACAGGGCCGCCAGCGACATCGCCG
This sequence comes from Planctomycetota bacterium, assembly GCA_012514895.1. Lineage (GTDB taxonomy): Bacteria > Planctomycetota > Phycisphaerae > SM23-33 > FEN-1343 > JAAYZK01. The sequence goes on from JAAYZK010000154.1 coordinate 2,503, forward strand.
CCAGCACCGCCGCCTCCGCCCAGCGGCGATGGGCCAGCAGACCCGCCGCGGCCGGCACCGCGGCGATCAGCAGGGCCGCCAGCACCCACGTGGAGGGCAGATCCCACGCCGCCGGGGCGAACGGGGCGGCGAACTCGCCCACCGTCTCCCAGGGGTGCAGCTCCGCCTTGGCCCCCAGGTCCGACTGGCCGGCGATGTCGTGCGCCCGCAGGTAGTCCAGCGTCCGGAAGGGAAAGACCGCGTTGGATGGCCCGGCCGGGTGGATCGCCGCCGCCGGCACCATCGCCGCCGCCAGCACCCCCAGCAGCACGAGGCGCCGCCGCAGCTCGGCCGGCAGGGGGCGGGCCTTCCGCACCCACCGCGCCCACGCCGCCCGCAGCGCCGCGTCGGCCGCGAAGGCCAGCGCGACGCCGGCGCCCAGCAGCCAGTAGCTGTGCAGGTTCACCGCCAGCACCTGGATGGCCGCGAAGGCGGCCACGCGCGGCCAGGTGGTCCGCCCGCACAGCAGCGCCGTCTGCCACGTCAGGCAGGCGAACGCGAACAGCTCGGGCCGCAGGAGGAACCGCTCGTGGCCGACCCACCCCAGCACCAGCCAGATCGGCCCCAGGGCGACCCAGGGCACCTTCAGCCGATGCACGATCGCCGCCTGGGCGGCCAGGATCGCCGCGACCAGGGCCAGCAGCGCCGCGTTGAGCGCCCCGAATCCGCCGGCGCGGTACAGGCCCGCGAGGATCACCTGCGTCAGCCAGTTGGCGTTGGGGAAGCGGTAATGGCCGTCTTCGTCAAAGCGGGCGCCCGGCGGCAGTTCGGCGTCCGGGCCGAAGGCCTCGGCGGCGATGGGGGGGGCGATGAAGGTGTCGTCGTCGACGATCCGGCCGGTCTGCCAGAAGACCTCCCCGTACGCCAGGTGGTAGCCCAGGTCGACGCTGCTGATCGGCCGGCGCGCCAGGGCGAGGACGAACATCGCCGCCAGCGCGCAAGCGGCAATGCCCAGAACACGTTGGGCGATGCGGATCCTGCCGGATGGCGTGTCGGTTGTCATGGGATCGGCCATTGTACACGCAGAGGGCGCGCCAGAGGAAGCTGTGCGCCGGGGTCATCGCAGGACGGCCGCGGCCATGCGGATCTCCTGGCGGACCAGGGCGAGATTCCGCTTGGCGCTGTCGTAGTCGGGCCGGATCGCCAGGGCACGCTGGAAGGCGTGGTCGGCGGCGCGGAGATCGTCCAGGCCGGCCCGGTCGCCGGCGTTCAGACGGCCTTCGCCCCGGGCGGTGAGGCACACGCCGCGGTTGAGCCAGACCTCCTCGAAGTGCCCGGCCGCGTAAGCGTCGTTCAGGAGGGCATCCCAGACCGCCAGGGCCGCCTCGTCCCACCCCATCGCCTGCAGCGTGCCGCCGCCCAGGAACAGGGCGGCCAGCTCCGTCGAGCGGGCGTCGCGGCAGGCGGCGATGAAGGCGCCGACGTCGAACGATTCGCGGGTGATCTCGTGACCGGCGATCAGGGCCGCGTGAGCCTCCGTCCGGCGGACGAAGACGCAGAACCTCGCCTCCAGGCGCACCAGGGCCCACCGGTCGTCGGCCAGCAGCCCGCGGATGAGCCCCTGGTTGTTGGTGCGGCCCTGCATCACCGCCACGTCCAGGCCCCAGGCGTCCAGCGTGGACGGGGGCAGGCGCCCCGCGCTGACCTGGAACACCTGGTCCATCCGCTCCCGCGGGGTCGCCCACGTGTTGGTCAGCGTCGGGACGGCCGTGACGCGGTCGGCGAAGAACACCATCGACGAGGAGAGGCTGTAGTCCGTGTGGATCGGTCCGGCGTCGGGCAGGTGGGCGTCCAGGAACGCCGCGGGCCCCAGCGGCAGCGCCAGCCGCGAGACCCCGCCGCCGAAGTACATCGGCCGCCGCTGCCAGCGGTAGAGGCGGCCGCTCGCCACGGTGAAGACGGCCGCGCCGGCCAGGACGCCCGCCAGGGCTGTCGTGGCCAGGCCCGCGGCCGCCAGCGGGCGGGCGGGCCAGGATCGCCGGCGCCACCACGCCGCCGCCAGCGCGACGGCCAGGGCGATCAGCGGGGGGGCCAGGATCGCCGGGAGGATGATGTTCCGCCGCATCGATAGGGCCGCCAGCGCCGCTGCCGCCAGCACTGCCGCCTCCGCCCAGCGTCGGCAGGCGAGCAGGGCCGCCGCGGCCGGGGCGGCGGCAATCAGCAGGGCCGCGAGGATCCACGTGGAGGGGAACTCCCACATGTCGGGGCCGAAGGGGGCAGCGAACTCGCCGATCGTCCGCCAGGGGTGGACGGCCGGCCCGCCGGCGGGGCCGGCCCGGCCGGCGATGTCGTGCGCCCGCAGGTAGGCCAGCGTTCGCAGCGGGTAGGCCGCGTTGGACAACCCGGCCGGGTGGATCGCCGCCGCCGGCGCCATCGCCGCGGCCAGCACGCCCAGCAGCACCAGCCGCCGCCGAAGTTCGGGCGGCAGGGGGCGGGCCTTCCGCATCCACCGCTCCCACGCCGCCCGCAGCGCCGCGTCGGCCGCGAAGGCCAAAGCGACGCCGGCGCCCAGCAGCCAGTAGCTGTGCAGGTTCACCGCCAGCACCTGGACGGCCGCGAAGGCGGCTACGCGGGGCCAGGTGGTCCGGCCGCACAGCATCGCCGCCTGCCACGTCAGGCAGGCGAACGCGAACAGCTCGGGCCGCAGGTCGAAGCGCTCCTCGCCGACGGCGCCCAGCACCAGCCAGATCGGCGCCAGGGCGGCCCAGGGGATCTTCAACCGGTGCACGATGGCCGCCTGGGCGGCCAGGATTGCCGCGACCAGGGCGAGCATCGTCGCGTTCAGCACGCCGAAGCCGCCGGCGCGGTACAGGCCGGCGAGGATCACCTGCGTCAGCCAGTTGGCGTTGGGGAAGCGGTACTGGCCGTCCTGGTCAAACCATGCTCCCGGCGGCAGTTCGGCGTCCGGGCCGAAGGCCTCGGCGGTGATGGGGGGGGCGATGAAGGTGTCGTCGTCGACGATCCGGCCGGTCTGCCAGAAGACCTCCCCGTATGCCAGGTGGTAGCCCAGGTCGACGCTGGTGATCGGCCGGCGCGCCAGGGCGAGGACGAACATCGCCGCCAGCGCGCAAGCAGTGATACCCACAGCACGTTGGGCGATGCGGACCCTGCCGGATGGCGTGTCGGTTGTCATGGAATCGGCCATTGTACCCGACGGCGCGCAACAGGGAATCCCGTGTGTGTCGGTTGTTCTGGCCGGTGGGTGCCCGACGGCGGGCCCATACAAGAAGAAACCCCGTCCGGGTGGGACGGGGTTCTTCTGTCGACAGACTGACCCCAAGGGGACTCGAACCCCTGTTACCGGGATGAAAACCCGGTGTCCTAGACCGCTAGACGATGGGGCCGCGTCGCGGCGCCCACCCGGAATCGATCCGGGGGCGGGCCTGTCCGTCTATCTCCAATCGGTTGATCGGAGCGACGCAGTGTAGTTGCTTCCAACGGAAAGTCAACCGTCTTTTGCCGCCGGCCGCGCCGGGTCGGCCCCTGAAGGCCCGGCAGGCCCTTCGACGGCGCGATGGACACCTGTCGGATTTCGCCGTCGCCGGCGGGCCAGGAGCAGTCCCAGCTCGAACAGGACGTACATCGGGGCCGCCAGGGCCAGTTGGCTGACGACGTCGGGGGGGGTGAGCGTCGCGGCGACGATGAGCAGACCGAGGATGATGTGGCGGCGGTAGTGCCTCATCGTCTCCAGCGGCACGATGCCGGCGCGGGCCAGGACCAGGACGAAGATCGGCGTCTGGAAGGCGATGCCGAACACCAGGGAAAGCCACGCGATGAAGGTCACGTATTCGCCGAGGCGGTACTGCGACGCCAAAAAGGTTCCGCCGGTCGTCTCAGCCGTGCGGACGGACCCGTCGAAGGCCCAGTGCATCGCCCCGGTCGTCCGGTCGATCCACGCCGCCCCGTCGGGGGCGTCGGCGGGGGCGTCGGCCAGGATGGGCAGAAGCACCGGCTGCGTCGCCGGCTGCGTCGCCGCCGGCGGCTGGGCCGGCAGGACCGGGCTGGCCCAGGCGGGCATGGGAAAGTTTCTCGCGCCGAAGCCCAGGAAGAAGCTCAGGCAGATCGGGGCGATCACCGCCATGAAGAACGCCACCCCCAGCGCGAACAGCACGGCGCTGAACGGCACGTACCGACGCACGTAGCGCTGTTCGTGCTCGTGCAGCCCGGCGGCGATGAACAGCCAGAGCTGCCGCAGGCTGTACGGCGCCGCCAGGATCGCCCCGCAGATCAGGCAGACCTTGACGTACGTGACGAACCCCTCCGCCGGGGCCAGCGTCCACACCCGCAGGGACACCCCCTGCAGGCGCATCGCCACCGCCGCCGGCCAGAACATCACCGCCATGATGTGCCTGCCCAGCAGCAGGCAGACGGCCATCCCGACGGCGATACCCGCCAGGGCGAAGATGAGGCGGCGGCGCAGTTCCTCGATGTGGTCACCGAGGGGCATGGAGGTGTCGTCGAAGCGGACCATGGCTGAATCGCGGCCGGGGCGGGCGGTTGCCGCGGCCGGTCAGTGCCGGTCGGCCGGCGAGTCTTCGGCGGAGGTGCGGGCCGCCTCTTTCACATCGTCGACGGCCTCGTGGACATCCTTCATCTCGTCGCCGGCGTTCTTGAGGCCCCGCTTGAACTCCACCAGGCTGCGGCCGAGGTTCCTGCCCACCTCGGGCAGGCGACGGCCGAACAGCAGGACCGCGACGAGGCCGATGACGACCCACTCCATGGGGCCCCAGGACGGAAACGCGAGTATGTTCATGGTGCTTGCTCCATTCGGGCGTTGGTGCGTCACCCTCCATGATATTCCTTCGCCCCCGGCGAAACAAGTTTGGCGCACGCGGCCGAAAACGCTGGCGTTGCGGCGCCCCGGCGGATACCTACAATGGGCAGGCTCCAGTGTGTCGCTGTGCTTGATGGAGGCGAGGACCGGTCGTGGCGTCAGAGAAGTCGATGATCACCGGCGTGCTTGAACTGCCCGACGGCCAGGCGGTCTGCCGCGTCGCCGCCGGCGCCAGGCTGACCGAGGCCGCCGAGGCGGCCGGCGTGGTGCTGGACGTTTCCTGCGGCGGCGCCGGCACTTGCGGGGGCTGCGCGGTCGACCTGATCGCTGGCGCCTTCGCCGACATGCAGGGCCGCCCCCTCGCCCTGGACGCCGGCCCCAGGCGCGTGCTCGGCTGCCGCACGCGGGCGCTGGGCGACTTCCGCGTCCGTGTGCCCAGCCACAGCCTCGTCAAGGCCGACGAGAAGGTCCTGGTCGACTTCGACCACCTGCCGGCCTGGGTGCTCGGCCCGGCGGTCCGCAAGCAGCGGCTGGTGATGGCCCCGCCGGTTCTCACCGACCAGGCCGGCGACATCGAACGCATCCGCGAAGCGATGGGGGAACGGGGCGGCGAGGAACACCTCGACTGCACCCTGGCGGCCCTCCGCGAGGCGCCGCTCGCCTGCCGGCAGGGCAACTACGACGTGACCGCGACGGTCTCGCAGATCAACGGCAAGGCCGACCTGACACGCATCGAGCCCGGCGATACCACCGGGCGGCTCTTCGGCGTCGCCATCGACATCGGCACCACCACTGTCGTGTCCTCCCTGGTCGACCTGACCACCGGGCGGATCGTCGACTCGGCCTCCAGCTACAACCAGCAGGTCCGGCGGGTCAACGACGTCGCCGGGCGGATCACCGCGGCGTCGACGCCCGAGGGGCTGGAGGAACTCCGCCGCCTGGTCGTCAACGCGACGATCAACCGCCAGATCGGCCTGCTCGTGGCCCGCGAGGGCATCGCCGCCGAGGATATCGCCCGCGTGTCGATCGCCGGCAACACCGTCATGACCCACCTGCTGCTGGGCATCGACCCGGCCCACCTGGGGGCCGTGCCGTTCCAGTCCGCCAGCAACAAGCCCCCCTCGCTGCCGGCGGCGGCGGTGGGCCTAGCGGTCCACCCGGCGGCCGCCGTCGACCTGGCCCCCAGCCGCGCCGCGTACATCGGCGGGGACATCACCGCCGACCTGGTCGCGTGCGGGCTGGCCGAGCGGGCCGCCACGTCGCTGCTGGTCGACATCGGCACCAACGCCGAGATCGTCGTGGGCAACCGCGACCGGATGGTCGCCTGCGCCGCCCCGGCCGGCCCGGCGTTCGAAGGCCAGAGCGTCTCGTGCGGGATGCGCGCCAGCGACGGGGCCATCGACACCCTCCGCATCGACCCGGCCACCTTCGACTGCACCTGGACCGTCCTGGGCGGCGGCGCCCCGGTCGGCCTGTGCGGCAGCGCGCTGATCAGCTTCATCGGCCAGGCGTGGCGGGCCGGGCTGCTGACGGCCGCGGGGCGGTTCGACCGCGACGCCGCCGGCGACCGCGTCGAACGGATCGCCATGCCGGACGGCTCGGAACCGTGGGGCTACGTGATCGCGGCGGCCGAGCGGACCGACGACAAGCTCGCCCCGATCGTCATCACCGAGGCCGACATCGCCATCCTGCTGCAGGCCAAGGGCGTGATCTATGCCGGGATCCAGATCGCGCTGAAACACCTGGGCAAGCGGCTGGAGGACCTCGACACGATCTACCTGGCCGGCGGCTTCGCCCGCCACATCGACCTGCCCGACGCGGTCGCCCTGGGCCTGCTGCCCGACGTCCCCCTGGAGCGATTCCGCTTCATCGGCAACGGCTCGCTCGCCGGCGCCTACCTCCGCCTCATCGACACCACCTTCGCCGGCGCCATGGCCCGCGTCGCCGCACGCCCGGAAGTGATCGAGCTGAACCTCGATCCCGAGTTCGAAGACGCCTACATGATGGCGATGTTCCTGCCGTAGGCCGCCGGGGCTACGTCCAGTGCGGCTTGTCCCCCGCGTGGAGCCACAGGTTGACGCAGGGGTCTTCGGAATCGGCCAGGAGATGGTGATCCTCGCCGGGCTCGATGATGACGACGTCGCCGGCGGCCAGGTTGTACGAGCGGCCGTCCACTTCCATGACGGCGCGGCCCTGGAGGATGACGAAGGCTTCGCAGTCGTCATGCACGTGGCGGTCGCTGCCGCCGGGGCCGTCCGACGTATGGGATCGCTGGCCGGGGGCCTTGAAGCTCAGGCCGCCCCGGGTCAGGCAGCGCCCCGGCAGCATCGCGGCCAGGACGTGGGTGCCGTCGGCGGTCAAGTCGGTCAGGCGGCAGCGTTTCATGGGGCGGCGGTCCTATTCGGTGCGCCCGAAGTTCTGTTTGAGGATCACGAAGTCGTCCAGGTCGACGGTGCCGTTGCCGTCGAAGTCGGCGCCGTCCCAGGAGGCCCGCAGGCCGAAGTTCTGTTTGAGGACCGAGAAGTCATCCAGGTCCACGGTGCCGTCAAGCGTCGCGTCGCCGCCCAGGGGCGCGGGCGAGGCGGCGAGCGTTCGCAGGAGCAGGGTCGTGGCGTACTGGTTGGGCCCGACGGCGGTGAGGGCGAAACGATACGTTCCGGGCGTGTCGGTCCAGACGACCGTGCGGGCGCGGCCCTGGTTGGAGAAACGGACGGTGGCGCCGGCCGGGCCGCTGTTGACCTCCCACCAGTGGCTGATCCAGTCGCCGTCCGCGTCGGCGGTCGTCGCCGTCAGCAGCCCGCACCCGTTGACCGCGACGGAGGCCTGGGCGTCGGTGAGGGTCGGCGGGTGGACGTCCTGCGGGAAGACGGTCACCGGAAGATCGACCGAGGTTGTGTCGGTTCCGTCGCTGCCGGTCGAGCGGAAGACGTACCGGCCGGGCACGGTCAGGCCCGACACGGCGCACGACGCGGCCGCTGGCGTCGCCAACACGGGCGCCGCGCCGTCGGGATGGGAAACGGTCGACCACTGGAAGGTGACGGCCGCGCCCTCCGGATCGTAGCCGTGCGTGCGGAGCGAGGCCGAGGCGGTCGGCAGGAAGATCTGCACGGGGATGCGGACGTGGGCGAAGACGACGGGCGGCTGGTTGCCGTCGTAGACGTTGACCAGGACCTCGCGGGTGACGGTGTGGGCGGCGTCGCTGACGTCGACGGCGAAGACGTACAGGCCGGGGACGGTCAGGCCGGTGGCCTGGCAGGTCGTGCCGTTGCCGACGACGGCGACGAAGGCCCCGGCGGGGGCCTCGGCCACCGACCAGGTGTAGCTCAGCGGATCCAGTTCGCTGTCCTGGGCGGCCGCCGACAGCGTCACGGTTGAGCCGCCGCCGAGCCTCAGGAACCTCGGCGAGGCGGCCCACGACGTCGGCTCGGGCGGGAGGTTCCCGCCGTTGTGGGGGTAGATCGTCAGCATCGCCCCGTTGGGCACGTCGAGGGTCAGACGCCCGTCGGCGCCCACGGTCCGCACGCCGAGTTCCTGGAAGACGCCCTTGTTGACGCTCCGGCTGGCGGCGTACTGGCCGGCGGGCAGGCCGTTGACGGTGACGGTCTGGGCGGCGCCGCTGGTGGTGTTGATCAGCAGGACCGTGACCTCCCCGTCGCGGACGAACGCCAGCGGCCGCACGCCGGCAAGGCTGCTGGCCGCCTCGACGCGGACGGCCCCCGGGCGGATGTAGTGCATGGCCTGGCGGAACGACCAGAAACCGCTCGACCGGGTGAACGAGGTCCGCGTGTCGTCCGGCATGGGGAAGCCCATGCCGTACACCTCCCACTGGGAGGTGTTGGCGATCGTCAGGTCGTTGTAGAGGTGGTCGATGGCGTTGCCGGTGTTCTCCATGAACTCCGTCTGGGCGGTATCGATCCCCCGCGCCGAGGCGAAGGCCCACAGGTCGTCGCGGTAGTCGGTGCCGCCGTAGAGGTGGTAGCTGATGACCTCCACCAGGCTCCACAGTTCGTCATCGTGCTGCACCGACTGGATCGCGCTGATGGCGGCGTAGGCGTTGATGCTCTCGGGGAACTGGAACCGCGTGGGCAGGCCGTGAGCGGCCAGGCGCGGGGCGAGGGTCTTGATCATCCTGGCGACGACGGCGGCGGAGGTGAAGGCGTTGTTGTTGGCCGCCTCGTTGCAGATCGTGTAGGTGTCGGCCTCGATGCCGTGCGCATCGCGCATGCGCAGCAGGACCGCCTCGGCCCACTCGGCATACTCCCCGGCGTTGCGGAACATCCACACGGGGATCGACCCGCTGGAGCCGCCGTCGAAGAACGACGGGCTGACCTGCAGGTAGAACCGCTCGCCGTTGGCCTCGACGGCGTTTCGGGTGGGGACCACCCACTTGGCCATCTTGTCGTCCAGGCCGGGGAGGTTGAAGGCGTCCCAGTTGATGCGGCAGGGATCGTCGTCGTCGTTGAGCCACTCCCAGCGCGTGGCCTCCGTCGACCAGCCGGCGGGGCACTCGTAGCGGAAGCCGTTGAGCCCCAGGTCGTTGACGGCCACGTCGATGATCTGCCCGGCCAGGCGGTCCGGCACGTCCATCAGCCAGGGCAGCGCTGCGCCCCAGCCGCGGATCGTCTGGTGGGTCGCGGCGGTGTCGACCGTCACGGTCACGGCCGCTTGCGAGGCGGCGGCCGACAGGGCGATCAGGGCGGCCAGGACGATGCGGTGCGCTGCGGTCTTCATGCGGGTCCCTCTCATACAGGACCGCCGGGCGAGGCCGGCGGGTGCATAATCCGAGCAACACACTATAATACCACGACATCCCGTGGGCCGCAACCCGTGCCGGGTCGTGTTCGCGCGTGCAGGAGCATGCCCCGCTACGTGCCGGAGGGCGCGGCGTCCCGGGCAGCCAGCAGGTCGACGCAGTACAGCAGGGCACGGGGCAGGTGGAAGAAGCCTTTCCACGGGCCGCCCTTGAGCTCGTTGGTCGGTTCGCCTCGACGGTCGAGGTAGCCGTACCATTCGCCGTGCTCGGCGTCTCGCAGGTGGTCCCAGGACCACTGGCGGACCAGGTCGTGGCGGCGGAGGTGGCGCTGATCGCCGGTGAGCGTCCAGGCCAGCAGCGTGGCGTAGAGGGCCTCGGTCATGGGCCACCAGAGCTTCATGGACCATTCCAGGTGCGTCGGCGGGCGTCCCTCGGCGTCGAGGAAGTAGAACAGCCCGCCGTACTGCGGATCCCAGCCGCGATCGAAGCTGAAGTCCATGACGTCGATGGCGGTGGCGATCAGGTCGTCCCGGCCGGTCCGCCGGGCCAGGTGGATGAGGAACCAGGCCAGCTCGATGGCGTGGCCGGGCGAGAGCAGGCGCCCGGCGGGCCCGTCCAGGGCCTCGCCGTCCAGGCCGACGTTCTCCAGGACGAGGCGGCGGTCGGGGCGGATGTGGCGGGCGATGATGGCGAGCATCCGCTCGATCACCTCGCCGTAGCGGCTGTCGTCGCCCAGGGGTGCCAGGTCCTCGATCATCCCCAGGAAGACCATCGGATCGGCCAGCGTCGTGCCGCGCGGCGTGCCGGACAGGATCGGACGGCCCAGACGTTCGGGGTGGTTCCACAGCTCCCACGTCTGCCAGAACGTGGCGCGGGCCTCGTCGAGGTAGGCCTCCTGGCCGGTGGCGGCGGCCATCTCGGCCATGGCCATCACGTAGAAGACCTCCGAGTAGATCTTCCGCTGCACGTGCATGGGCCGTCCGTCCCGCGTGAGGGCGAAGGCCACCCGCCCGCCCGGCTCGCGGCCGTGGCGGCGGATGAAGTCGGCACCCTGGGCCGCCAGGTCCAGCCATCCGCGCGAGGCGTCGACGGTGCGGTGCAGGCGGGCGAACATCCAGACGGCGCGGCCCTGGAGCCACATGTACTTGTCGGTCGAGTACACCTCTCCGCGGCGGTCCAGGCAGGTGAAGTAGCCGCCGTACTCGCTGTCGATCCCGTGCCGCTGCCAGAAGGGCACGACGTTCTCCAGCAGTTCGGCACGGTAGACGGCCAGCATCTCCGACGGTGTCATTCGGCCTCCTCCAGCCACTGGCGGTACCGCTCGTAGAGCGTGTGGGCCGACGGGTACATCGAGTTGGGGCTGAGGAAGTGGGAGAACTCGAAGGTGATGAGTTTCTCGCAGCCGGCGGCCTCGGAGGCTTCCATCTTGTGCAGGAGGTGGCGCCAGTCGATGGGCATGAACTTCAGGTGCACGTCCCCGCGTTCGAAGGTCTCGACGTTGCCCCAGCAGCGCAGGCCGTTCTCGCGGCAGAGGCGGGCGTTGATCTCGAGGTAGGCGGACAGTCCGGTGAAGGGGCACACGCCGTCCTGGAACGCGCAGATGTCGACCAGGCCGCTGACCCGCTGGAAGACCTGGCGCCAACTGGCCTCGTGCTCCTCGGGGGTCATGCCCTTGCCGTCGGGGCGGCGGGCGACGAACCAGGGGGAGATGAGGGTGGGCATGTCCTTGAGGCTCTTGAGGTGGCGCGCGAGCCGTTCGTAGATGGTGACGGCCCCCTCGTGGAACGAGCCGATCTCGTGGGTGATGTACCAGCCTTTCAGCGCCGGGTGGTCGCCGTGCCGCGCCATGACTTCATCGGCCAGGGCGATGTTGGCGTCCAGCTCGTGCTGGGCGGCGGCCAGGTCGCCCTGCCACTGCTGGGAGTCGAACCCGCCGAACCAGAAGTCCATCCCGCACCGCTGGGCCTGGTCGAGGAAGAGGCTCAGCAGATCCTCGCGGGGGGCGATCAGGTCGTAGTAGCGGCGCAAGGCGGGCGAGTCGAAGCAGGTGCGGTCCCGCCAGCCGGTGCGGATGAGGATGACCGTGTCGATCCCGACGGCCTTCATGGCGTCGAAATCAGCCGCCCACTGGCGCGGCCCCCAGTTGTTCGAAGGAATGTCGGCGACGACGGCGTCAAGAAACGTTCCGGTGATGCGCATCGAAAGACCTCTCAACAGGAATGAACCTCGTATCTCGAATCCAGCGTCCGGCATTGAACCGTCCCGGCGTCTGAAACGCCAGATTCAAGCTGCCGGATTCATCGCAATTTCATCACAAGTGCCGCCGCCCCGTGCAGGTCGATGGAGCGGACGCCGTGGCGGTGTACTCTCCGCACTCGCCTCAGCTCAGCGGCTTCATCAGTTCCGCCACGAACGCCCCGACGTCCTTGGCGACGGCGGCGGGCGGGCGGTCCTTCAGGTCGGTGATGCGGTGGACGATCGCCGAGCCGACGATCGCCCCGTCGGCGACGCGGCAGACCTCGGCGACGGTGTCGGCATTGGAGATGCCGAACCCCACGCAGATCGGCGTGTCGGTGTGCCTGCGAAGCTCGGCGACGGCGTCGATGGTCGCGGCCGGCAGAGCGGTCCGCTCGCCGGTGATGCCGGCGACGGAGATATAGTAGATGAAGCCGCGGCTGCGGGCGGCGATCTCGACCCGCCGCGCCGGCGGCGTCGTCGGGGCGATCAGCCCGATCAGCGACAGCCCCGCCTCGGCGGCGATCGGCTCCATC
>JAAYZK010000155.1 GCA_012514895.1 Planctomycetota bacterium
AGGACGCCGGCGGATGGGAGCAGGTGGCGTCGCTCTGCGAGCAGCGCACCGGCCGCCCGTTCCCGCGGAGTCCGTGGGACGCCCTGCGCGAGTGCATCGACGCGGTGTTCCGCTCGTGGGACAACCAGCGGGCGATCGTCTACCGCCGCGCGCACGGCCTGACGGCCCTGGCGGGCACGGCCGTGACGGTGCAGGCGATGTTCCCGTCGGAGGTTTCCGGCATCGCGTTCACGGCCAACCCGGCGCGGCCGCAGGCCCGCCAGATCGTCATCGAGAGCGCGTTCGGCCTGGGCGAGTCGGTCGTCTCGGGCGACGTGACGCCCGATCACTTCGTCGTCGAGCCCGACCCGCTGCGGATCACCGAACGCACGATCGGCCACAAGGCCGCCCGGATGGCCGCCCTGGGCGACCGGACGACCGACCACGACCCCGACCGCCCGTCGCTGACCGACGGGCAGGTGCTCGAGGTCGCCGAGATGGCCCTGCGGGTGGAAGCGCACTTCGGCCACCCCGTCGACATCGAGTGGGGCCTGGCCGGCGGCAGACTGGCGCTGCTGCAGGCGCGGCCGATCCGCGGGCTGGACGTCGCGCGGGACGTGGAGATCGGCCGCTGCGAGGAGATCCGGCGCCTGCAAACCCTGGCCGACGGGGGGGCGAAGGTCTGGCTCGTCCACAACCTCGCCGAGACGCTGCCGGCCCCGACGCCGATGACCTGGGACATCCTGCGGCAGTTCATGAGCGGCGACGGCGGCTTCGGTCGGATGTACCGGCAGTTCGGCTACCGGCCCAGCCGTCGCGTGCGGCAGGAGGGGTTCCTCGAACTGGTCTGCGGCCGCGTCTACGCCGACGTCGACCGCACCGCCGAACTGTTCTGGGAAGGCATGCCCTTCCACTACGACCACGACGCCGTCCTGGCCGACCCCCGCCTGCTGGAAACCGCCCCCCGCGCCTTCGACCCGACACGCGCCGACGGGCGGTTCCTGCTGCGCCTGCCTGGCACGGTCGCCGCGATGATCCGCTCGGCCCGCCGCATGAAACGCGCGAGGGCCGAGGCCGTCGACCGTTACGAGCGCCGGATCCTGCCGGCCTTCCGCCGCTGGGTCGACGACGCGGCTGGAACGGATCTGAGGGCGATGGCCACGCCGGCGCTGCTGGAGGAACTGGAGTCGCGGATCGGGCGCGTGCTCACGGAGTTCGGTCCCGAGTCGCTGAAGCCGGGCTTCTTCGGAGGATTGGCGCGGGCCGAGCTGGAGGGGTTGCTCGTCCAGCTCCTGGGGCCGGACGAAGGCCCGCGGCTGGGCCTGGTGCTCACCAGCGGCCTGGAGGGCGATCCGACCGTCGAGCAGACCGCCATGCTCTACGACGTCAGCCGCGGCCGCACCACGCTGGAGGCGTTCATCGAGCGGTACGGCCACCGCGCCGTCAGCGAGATGGAACTGGCCGCCCCGCGCTACCGCGAGGACGACGGCTACCTGCGGCAGGTCGTCGCCGCCCAGGCCGCCGACGAGGCCCACAGCCCGGCCTACCTTCATAGCTGCAACCTCCAGGGCCGCCGGCAGGCCATGGCCGACCTGCCCGCCACCCTCGCCCGCTGGGGCGGAAGCTTCCTGCGCGACAGGGTGGTCTCGCTGGCCGAGGAGGCCCAGCGGCTGCTGCCTTACCGCGAGGCGGGCAAGGACGAACTGCTGCGGGGCTACGAACTCATCCGCCGCGTGCTGCTGGAACTGGGCCGCCGCTGGTCGCTCGGCGACGACGTCTTCTTCCTCCGCCGCGACGAGCTGGCCGATTTCGAGATGCGCCGCGAGGTCCTGCTGGCCAAGGTCGCGCGGGAGAAGGTGCGGTGGAAGGCGATGCAGCGGCTCGATCTGCCGGACGTGATCGACTCGCGGGACATGGACGCGCTGGGCCTGCCCCGCCGTCTCGCCGCCGCCGATGAGCTGCCCGCGACGCCGCTGTCGCCTGGTGTGTTCGCCGGCACCGCGCGGATCGTCCGCACGCCGACCGAGGCGACGGACCTGGGTAGCGACTGCGTGCTGGTCTGCCCGTCGACCGACCCGAGTTGGACGGTCCTGTTCACGACGATCAAGGCCCTCGTCGTCGAGCGGGGCGGGGTGCTCTCGCACGGGGCGATCACCGCCCGGGACTTCTCGATCCCCGCCGTCGCCTGCCCGGACGCGACCCGCCTGATCCGCGACGGCGCCGCCGTCCGCGTCGACGGCGACCGCGGACACGTGAGCATCGGCAAGGAGGCGCCCGCGTGCAGACCGTGAACGATGCCTGCCTGTGGATCGCCGACCTGCTGCTGGGCTGGATGCTCCTGCTGCCGCGCGACGCCGCCCTGGTCGCCGTCGCGCTGCTGTCGGCCCTGGTCCTGACGCTCGTGCGCCTGGTCTCGACCGACCAGGACCTGCTCAAGCGGTGCGCGGCGGACACCCGGCGCCTCAAGCAACTCCTCCGCGAGGCCCGCCGGCGGAAGGACCGCCAGGCCCGCGGCCGCCACCGCGCGACGCTGCAGCAGATCCAGATGGTCAAGCTCCGCGCCGAGGCCCGCCCGCTGGTGCTGGCCCTGGTGCCGATTGCGCTGCTGGCGGTCTGGTGCTTCTCGCGCCTGGCGTACCTGGCGCCCCAGGGCGGCCAGGTCGCGGTCGTGGAGGTGCGGCTGGCGGCCGACGAGGCGGGCTCGCTGCTGCACATCCTGCCCCAGGCCGGCCTGCAGGCCGAGGACGGCTGGATCCGCCGGGCCGAGCCCGCCGACGACGGCGCCGTCGCCCGCTGGCGCCTGCGGGCCGAGGCCCGCGGGGAACCCTACGTGCTGACGATCCGCGGCGCCGGACCGGTCTGCACCAAGCAGTTGATCGCGGACGGCCGCCACTACGCGCCGCCGCTGGAGTACTTCGGCGACGTCGACGTCCGCCTCGCGCTGGAGGAGTACAGGCCCTTCGGCGTCGTGGGCGGCCTGTCGGCGGCGCTGCCGCCGTGGATCGTCGGCTACCTGATCCTCGTGCTGCCCCTGTCCGTGATCGGCAAGCCCCTGTTGAGAATCGCCTGAACAAAGGAGAAGTCATGGCGTCCCTGCGAGCAGTGAGCATCTGTGCGGCGGCCGCGGCCGTCCTGGCGGCGGTCGCGACGGCCGGCGCCGAGGTGAAGGTGTGGAACTACGACGTCCTGGGCGACGCGCTGCGGGTCGGCCAGCCCGCAGCCTTGGGGCCGATCGCGATCACGGCGGCCCGCGACGGCACCTTCTCCGGCACCGTGGCCGTCGAGTCCGACGCCGCGATCACCGGCCTGCGCGCGACGGCCGGGCCGCTGACCGGCGAGCGCGGGACCATCTCCGCCGACCGCCTGCTCGTGCGGTACGCCGTCGGTTGGGATGGCGCCCGCGGCGACCCGTCGGGGCTGGACGTCCTGCTGGAATCCCCGCCCGCCGACGTCCCCGCCGTCAAGGGCCGCGCCCTGGCCGGCGTGTGGGTGACCGCCTTCGTGCCCGCCGACGCCGCCCCCGGCGTCTACCGCGGCACGCTGACCGTCGCCGCCGACGGCCTGGGCGAGCGGGCGGTGCCCGTCGAATTGAGCGTCGCCGACTACCGCCTGCCCGACCCCCAGGCCTACCGCACCTGGATCGAGATGATCCAGTCGCCCGACACCCTCGCCCTGGAGTACGGCGTGCCGATGTGGTCCGACCGCCACTGGGAGATGATCGCCCGCAGCTTCCGCTTCATCGGCTCCACCGGCAGCCGCGTCGTGTTCGTGCCGCTCATCCGCGACACCAACCAGGGCCACTCCGAATCCATGGTCCGCTGGGTCCGCCGCGCGGACGGCACGCTCCAGCCCGATTACACCCTCATGGAGAAGTACCTCGACGTCGCCGCTGCGAACATGGGCACGCCCAAGCTGGTCGTGTTCTACGCCTGGGACGCCTACCTCGTGCTCAAGCACCGCGACACGTCGTTCGTCGAACGGCCGACCGAGCCGGGCCCCCTCCAGCAGCGCTGGGACAAGCGCCAGCAGGGGCTGGTGGTGACGATGCTCGATGAAACGACCGGCGAATCGACGCCCGGGAGCCTGCCCTTCTACACCGACCCCGCCAGCCGCGCCATCTGGAAGCCGGTCTACGACGAGCTGCGCCGGCGGATGGCCGCCCGGGGCTGGGAGGACGCCATGGCCCTGGGCATGGTGACCGACCTGGAACCCTCGGCCGAGGAGGTGCAGTTCCTCCAGGAGGTGTCGGGCCTGTCGTGGATCGCGCACTCGCACTACCGGCGGACCTTCGGCAGACCGGTGCCCAACACGGTGCTGCAGCGCATCGCCGACGTGCGCTACGAGGCGCACGCCTACAGCCTGGTCTACCACGTCAACGCGCCCCAGGACGCCCCGCAGGGCTGGCGGATGCCCCAGTTGGCGGCCTACGTCGACCGCTTCGGCCTGATGAACGGGCCGGCCCTGCGGATCCGCCAGATGCCCCAACTGAACATCAACGGCCAGCAGCGGGGCGTCGGGCGGATCGGCGGGGACCTGTGGAACTGCATCCGCGACAAACGGGGCCGCCGCGCCGGCAAGGCGTATGACCGCTACCCCGAGAACTACTACCGCGGGCTGAACATCCCCAGCTATTTCCTCGCCCCCGGCCCGGACGGCCCGGTCTCGACGGCCCGCCTGGAGAACCTGCGGGAAGGCGTCCAGGAGTGCGAGGCGCGGATCCTCATCGAGGACGCCCTGGCCGACGCCGCCGCGGCCCAGCGCCTCGGGCCCGACCTGGCCGCCCGCGCGCGGACGGTCCTGGACGCCCACCACCGCGCCCTGTGGCGGAGCATCTGGACCAACGACGAGCAACTGGACCTGCTGGGCTCCATCTCCGGCCGAAGCCCCCATGAGGCCATCTGGGCGGGGCTGACCAAGGCCGGCGTCGAGATGCCCGGCTTCTGGGACGCTGAGGCCCGCCAGATGCGCGCCGACGAGGACCGCAAGGGCCTCGACTGGTTCATCGGCTCCGGCTGGCAGCAGCGCAACAGCGATCTGTTCGACGTCGCCGCCCAGGTGCAGCGGCGGCTGGAGTGATGCCGCCGCCGGCCGTCTCTCGCCGGGCGAGCGGTATGTCTGTGCGCGCGGCGAAAGTGCTTGCATCGGCGGGCCGCGTCGCTATTGATAGCGAGACGGGCAGGGGCTTGCGCGGGCGCGGGCAGGCCTGACGGCCCCGGTGGGCGGGTCGACTGAAAGGGAGAACAATGACGGGATTGAACAGCAACGACGCCGACATCTACAACGTGCTCGGCATGGAACGGCCGCGGAAATCGCCGGGGCTGCTGGTCCTGCTGGCCGGGCTGATCACCACGGCGGCGGCGCTGCTGGGGGTGTGGGTCGTCGGCAAGGTCAGCGACGGCGAGGTGAACCTGCTGGGATTCTTCCTCTTCTTCATCTTCCCCGTCTCGGCGGTCGCCGTCGGCATGGTCGCCGCCAGTGGCTACGCCCTGGTGTCGTGGCTGCGGGGCATCCGGGTGGGCATCCCGATGCTCGTGGCGATCGGGACCCTGACGACGGGGGCGTACTTTGCCGCCCAGTACATCGAGTACCGCGCCTTCGACCCGGTCTACGAGGACGGCACGCCGGTAAGCTTCTGGACCTACTTCGATCTGCTCACCCGCAACTACACGTTCAGCATCGGACGGCATTCCACCGGCACACCCGAGCCCCTGGGCGCGTGGGGGTACGGCCTGCGGGCGCTGGAGGTCCTCGGCTTCGGCGGCGGCGGCATCGGGGCGCTGCTGATCCTGCGGGCCAAGAGCTACTGCGACGACTGCCAGGTCTACATGGCACGCCGCACCGTCGGCATCATCCCCGCCGCGCTGCCCGTCCGGCGGATCAGGAAAAAGGACGTCGAAGGCCAGGCCGCCTACCAGGCCGAGAACGCCGCCCGGGCCGCCGCTGCGCAGGCGGCGGTCGACCAGATTCGCCAGCACGCCGCCGCCGGCGACGGCGCCGCCCTCCGCCGGACGCTGGCGCCCTTCCCCGTCCGCGTCAAGAGCGCCCTCAAACTGCCCATGTTCCTGGAGGTCGCGATGCATCGCTGCCCGCGCTGCTCGGTCGGCAAGATCGAGGTCAGGAAGGTCGAGCGCGGCCCCAAGAACGAGGTGCGCCGGACCACGCTGGCCGCCCTGCCCCTGACCGGCGACGCCGTCGCCGCCTTCCTCGACACCGATCCGGCGGCCCTCACCGCCGACACGATGGCCGGGGCGTGAGCGGCCCGCCGGCGCCGCCTGAGCCGCCCGTCACAGCGACGGACCGGCCGCGGCGGCGGGCCGGCGCCACAGGGAGCGGCCGATCAGCAGACCCAACAGGAACAGGGCGGCGCCGTTGGCCAGGAACGGCCAGCGCAGGCCGAGATTCCTGGCCAGCAGGCCCCCGGTCAGCGGGCCGATGGCCAGCCCCAGCATGCTCA
>JAAYZK010000156.1 GCA_012514895.1 Planctomycetota bacterium
GCCGTGACCTTCACCGAGATCGTCCCGACCTCGGCATTGGTCGGCGTTCCGCTGAACGTACGGCTGGCCGGATCGAAGCTCAGCCAGGCCGGCAGTGCCGTGTCGTCGGCCAGTGTGGCCGCGTAGGCCAGACTGTCGCCGGCATCCACGTCGCCGAAGGCGTCGGCCGGAACCGTGAAGCTGAAGGCTTCGTCTTCGGTGGCCGCCTGATCGGCGATGGCGTTGTCGACCGTCGGGGCGTCGTTGACGTTGGCGACGGTGATGCTGAAGGTGTCGGAGACGGCGGCCGCCCCGCTGTCGGTAGCGGTCACCTTGACGTCGATCGTCCCGACGTCGCCGTTGGCCGGCGTGCCGGAGAACGTATGGCTGGCCGGATCGAAGCTCAGCCAGGCCGGCAGTGCCGTGTCGTCGGCAAGGGTCGCGGCGTAGGTGAAGCTGTCGCCGGCATCGACGTCGGCGAAGGTGTCGGCCGGAACCGTGAAGCTGAAGGCTTCGTCTTCCGTTGCGGCCTGATCGGCGATCGCGTTGGCAAGTGTCGGGTCGTCGTTGCTGTTGGCAACGGTCAGGTCGAACGTCGTCCAGACGCTCTGGGTCGAGGTGTCAGTGGCGGTGACCTTGACGCTCAGGACGGCGACGTCGTCATTGGTCGGCGTGCCGCTGAAGGTCCGGGTGGCCGGATCGAAGCTCAGCCAGGCCGGCAGGGCCGAATCGTCGGCCAGCGTTGCCGCGTAGGTCAGGCTGTCGCCGGCATCCACGTCGGCGAAAGCATCGGCCGGAACCGTGAAATCGAAGGCCGCGTCTTCGGTGGCCGTCTGGGCGGCGATCCCGGCGTCCACGGTCGGGGCGTCGTTGACGGCGTTGACGGTGATCCGTCCGAACGCCGTCCCGGTGCTGTACGCGGTGGTGCCGCCGTTGGAGAAGACCGCCACGTCGGCCGTGCCGGAGGGGTTCCCGTCGGTGGTGTCCCAGGCGCGGAAGCTGATGTTCGCGATGCCGTTGTAGTCGGCGTCGGGCACGAAGCGGATGCGTGCCGTGGCCGCCAGGACGACGGCGCCGAAGTCGTCGACGCTGCCCATCGCGGTCCAGGTCGCCCCATCGTCGGTGGAGTACTGCCACGCACCGTGGGTGTTGTCGGCGGCGGCGACGGCGATGCCGTCCACGGCGCCGGCGTCCACTTCGGAGATCGGATCGCCGCCGGCGCCGGTGGCCAGCAGGTCGCTGATGAGGGTGCCGGCGTTGGCGCCGTCGGCCACGTCCTCATCGACGGCCGCGAGCGTCATGATCACGCTGTTGTCGAGCGTCGGGGCGTCGTTGACGCCGGTGACGGTGATCTGCACGGTCGCCGCGGCGGTGCTGAAAGCGGTCGAGCCGCCGTTGACGGTCGTGTTGACGCCGGGGGTGCCGGAGGCGCCGCCGGCGGTGGTGTCCCAGGCGCGGAAGGTGATGGCGGCGGTCCCGTTGAAGTTGTTGTTCGGGCGGAACCGGATCTTGTCGTTGGCGGTGGCGGTGAGGACGACGGCGGTGGCGTTGGAGACCGGGCCGAAGGCCGACCAGCTCGCCCCGCCGTTGATGGAGAACTGCCACGTGCCGTTGGTGTCGTCGACGGCGGTGATGGCCACACCCTCGACGGCGCCGGCATCGACGTCGCTGATCGGGTTGCCGCCGGCGCCGGTGGCCAGCAGATCGGCGATGGTCATGCCCGGGTTGTCGATGGTCTGGACGTCCTCGTTGACGCCCGTGACGGCCATGGCCGTTCCGTCATCGAGAACCGGCGCGTCGTTGACGGGAGTGATGTTGAAGGTGATGGTCCGCGAGATCTCCTGCGCACCGCCGGAGCCGGTGTTGCCGTTGTCGCTGAGGGTCAGCGTGAGGGTTTCGGCGCCCTCGGCGTCGGTGTCGCCGGTGTAGCTCAGACCGTTCAATGCGGCGTTGATCTCGGCGATCGTGCCGTCGAAGCTGACCGAAGCGGTGCCGTCGCCGACGAGGTTCGCCAGGTCGGTCGTGTCGCCGAGGGTCAGCGTGCCCTTGGTGGCGGTGATGGTGAAGGTATGGTCGGTAGTCGACGCGTCGGTTTCGGCCACGGTGATCAGCGTGGAATGGCCCGCGTCGAAGGTGAAGGTGCCTTCCTCGGCGACGTCGGCCACAGGGACGGTGTCGCCGATCAGCGTACCGTCGAGGCTGATCGTCGGATCGTCGTTGACGGCGTTGACGGTGATGGCGACGGTCTCGACGACGTCCCCGGCGCCGCCGGCGCCGGTGTTGCCGCCGTCGTTGACGGTGAGGGTGAGCGTATCGCCGCCGTTGTAGTCGGCGTCCGGGGTGTAGGTGATCGTGGCGATGGCGGTGGCGATCTCGGCAACGGTGCCGGTCAGCGTGACCGTGGCGGTGCCGTCGCCGGCGCCGCCGGCCGCCGCCGGATTGGCCAGCGCCAGCGTGCCGTGCGCGACCTCGAGCGTGACGGTCAGGTCGCCCGCGGCGCTGTCGAC
>JAAYZK010000012.1 GCA_012514895.1 Planctomycetota bacterium
ACCAGGCTTAATCATGAGAATCGTGTCGGCGTCCATGCCTTGTCTCCTTCCAGGAATCTCCTTCCTGGAAGGTCACATCGGCCTGCGGCATAGCCGTTCTTGAGCCTTTCTAGCGTTGTAGTACTAGGGAAATCCCCCAAAAGAGCATTGCTTCTCTGCCCTGGTATCAATCGGGAAGGTACGACCCGAAGGCCGGAAGGGGAGATGGGCAGACGGACGGCCTGCACGCGCCGGACAAGGTGATGCTGCTCCATGGGGGAAAACTCGGCGGATTCGTGGTTCTTGCGTTTGGACGGAATACACTTCTTCAGCATCGGGGACGCCGTAGGACCCTCACGGCGCCCGCCGCTTGAGGATGAGTGCATCGGTGGAATCGTGCCCCCCGCACACTTGCCTTCCAGAGCCGACAGGAGAGAAGTCATGAAGAGGAGTTCGCTCATCTTGAGGAACCATCGCGCAGGGCCGGGCGGACATGCCCGCAGGATCATCGTGGTTGCGATGGTTGCGGCGGCCGCCGCCGCGGGTCCGGCCGGGCCGGTCGCGGCAGCCACGATTGAACTGGCAAGCGGCAACAGCTCGGCCATGGTCGAGACCGACACGGGGCTGGGGCTGTGGTCGTGGATGGTCGATGGCGTCGAACATGCCGGCCAGGTCTGGTCGTGGTACCGCCTCGACGGCGACCGCCTGCCGGTCAACCTCCTGCCGGAGGTGTCGGTCGATGCGGGCGCGGATTGGATGGAGGTGGTGTACCGCCAGGAGGCACGGGTCGAACTGGCGATGCACTTCGAACTCGATGGCGGCAGCCCCGGCAGCGGCCTGTCGTCGATGAGGCAGGAGGTGACGATCACCAATCTGTCCTCTGAGCCGCTGGCGGTGAGCCTGTTCCACTACGCCGATCTCGACGCCGACGGTCAGTGGGATGCGAACACGCTGTGGTTCGAAGATGACAAGCTCCTTCAATCCGGCTCGATCAGCCTGATCACCATCGAGCCCGATGTCGACGCCGACTTCCACACCGTGGGCCACCCGCTGGCCCTCATGGACCTGCTGGACGACGCGTCCGAGGCGGGCCTGGACAATGCCTCCGGACCCGTGATGGGGGATGTGGGCGGCCTGCTGCAGTGGGATCTCCTGATCAATGAAGAGGACTCCCAGAGGATCAGGCTGGACATCGAAATCGTACCGGAGCCATCCGCCCTGGCGCTGCCGGTCGGGGTGGGCCTGGTGGGACTGAGGCGGCGGAAGCGGGGCCGCTGACGCGCCGGCCCTCCTGCCTGAGACAGCGAAAGGACTGCGTCATGGACATGAATCGAAGACAACTCCTGCAGACGGCCGCCACCGGCCTGGGCACCGTGGTGCTGGGGTCGCTGGCGTCGTCGTACGCAAAGGCGGCCGAAACGCTGGCCTCCGAGCGAACCATCCTTCGCCTGACCATCCGCGAGGCCGAGGCCGAGATGGTCGACCTCACGCGGGCGTACGTGTGGGTGTTCGACGACGGCACGCCCCGCCTGCCCGGGCCGGTCATCACCTGCACCGAAGGCGACCGCCTGGACATCGCCGTGACCAACGAACTGCCCGGCCAGCACGGCTTCGAGGTCCCGGGCGTGGTCAGCAGCGGGCTGATCGGGCAGGGACAGACACGCCTGCTGAAGTTCCTTGCGCCGCCGGCCGGCACCTACATCTACCTGGACCCTTTCAACGCGCCGCTCAACCGCGTGATGGGCCTGCACGGGGTGCTGGTCAGCCTGCCCCGCGTCGGCAATACGCCGTACTCATACCCGACGCCCTCCGTCCAGCAGCTCTTCGACGACCTGGGCACGCACGAGGTCTTCCCCGGCCATCCCTGGCAGCGCGAGGCGACGA
>JAAYZK010000157.1 GCA_012514895.1 Planctomycetota bacterium
ATCGACGGCACCACTCGGCCATCAGGGCGATGTACGCCCGATAGTCCGCGTCGCCGAAGAACGTCCGCTGCCGGCGGTTACCCCGCTGCGTCACACCTGTCCGGCGTAGCCTTTGGCGAAGCCTGGATGATGAGGATACCCCGGCACCACGATCCGTGCCGTCCGTGCCATAAGGGATACACTACGGCAGCCAAAGAGTACCGTCAAGTCGACAAACTATACGATGTCCCCGGGATAACTGTCCCCGGATAACCCCGGATAACCTGTTGGCATAGGCCGTCCGCAAACGCATGGAACACCTCTGACTGCTCACTTGCCATCAATCCCTTTGCGTTCGCACCGGACCCTGTACAGGCTGTCTTGCGAGACGGCGAGGTACTCGACGACGTCGTTCGAGATGAAGACGGGCTCGCCCGCCCAACGCATGTCGCCTCGCGGCCCGGTCCAGTCGTCGATGACCACAACAGGCCTGTTGTCCACGGCGGCCATGCAGGCCACGCTCTTGCCGTCCGGGGAGAAACGCAACGTCGATTCCTGGATGCCGCGGAACGCCGGCCCCTCCCGCCCGTCCCTGACGATGCGCTCGGCGAACAGTTCCTTCGCGGCCACGTACGCGACATGCTTGTCGTCAGGGCTGAACGTGACCGTCCGGTCCACGCTGAAATACCAGGGGCCCGGCGTGCCGTCCAGGACCATGCAACTCTGCTCGCCCTGAGTGGCACAGTAGGCCAGGTGGCTGCCGTCGTGGCTGAACGTGAACACCAGATGCGGATGCTGAGCCAGATCGCCAACGTATTCGAACCAGGGCCCTTGAATGCCATCGACCACGGCGCATTCGCGTTCTCCTGCGGCAGCGGCGTACGCGAGGCGACGCCCGCACGGGCTGAAGGTCAAGCCCCAACAGTGATCGAATCGAGGCCCGGCGCGGCCTGCCACAACGACGCGCCAACCGTCGTCGTCTCGGGCGACATACGCGAGCTCCCCGGTCGCAGGACTCCAGGTGAGCTCGAAGATGTCGGTGTGGGGGGAGGACGCGACGCCGTCGGTCACGACCATCGCCGATTCGCCGTGCTGCGCCACATAGGCGTAGTGGCGGCCATCCGGCGAGAACGTGAGCGAATACGAGCGGATCCGGTCGAAGGCCGGATCCGCGCGGCCATCGACAAGAACATACTGCTTCTCCCCGCACGATGCGATGAGTGCCCATCTGCGGCCATCCTGGCTGAACTCGGGCCACGGCGTAAGCCCGCCCCCCATGAACAATGCATCGACCTCGGGCAGGACGCGGCCGTCGACAACGACCGACGTACGGAACGCTCCGGTACGTTCATCTCCGAACACTGACTTCTCGGCAGACCAATCCTCACGAGGCGTTCGAGCCAGATAGGCGTATCTCTTCCCATCCGGGCTCAGAACGATGTTCGTCACGGAGGCATACCCCGGCCCAACGGATCCATCGATGACGGCATGCTCACATCCGCCGCGCGACCCAACAAAGGCGAAGTGATTACCACTCTCTCCGAACACCAGCTCTTCGGAACTGATGGCATCAAAGGGACCATGGACTCTGTCGTCCACGGCAAAATACCACTCCTTCCCCCGCCGTCCGACGCACGCGGCCCTACTGCCATCCGGGCTGATGCGGATGGAGTATCTCTGGATTTCGTCGAATGCCGCACCAGGCGTCCCGTCAAGGACCAGGTAATGCCGACCATCGCGCACGATGGCGTAGGCGACGTGCCGCGTGTCACGGCTCCATCGCATCTCGACATCCTCTCCGACCGGACCCAGTCTCGTCTCCACCGCCGCCCACTCCTCAGCGACAGAAAGGTTGCCATGGAAGAATAGAACAGCCATGAGCATCGCGACACCTAACTGCAGGGCGTGTGAAACAGAGCTCACTGCTAGAGCACAATCTGAATCGTGCGCACGTTCCATTTGTCTCTCCACCAGCACAGATTCACGCACTTGTCACGAGGAACTCAGTCGTGTCGGGGGACGTGTCGGGGCCACGTGTCGGGGGACACCATACTCAACTCCCCCGTGTCGGGGGACACCATACTCAACTCCCCGCCCTCATGGGCGGGCCGGGCTTCTTCGGGAACAGGTCTCGCCCCAGCAGGCTACCCAAGCGTTCGATGAACGCTCCGTCGCCCAACGGACGGCCCGTATTCTCCAGCTTCCGCATCTGGACTGCAAATGCTTCTTCATCAGGCTCTTGCAGATACTCCGCCCGCAGACACGCTGAGCCGGCCACCCGCTCGGCGAGCCCGCCCGGCGTAGCCCTTGGCGAAGCCTGGGTGGTGCGCCAACCCCGGCCCGAGAACCCGCGCAACGCTTGCCATGACTTCGGTCCACCACGCCTCGCGCCAGAGTCAGCAGGCTATCGCCAGGGAACGCGGATGCCCGAACTGATGCATACCGGTGAAGCGGAGTCCGGTATCGTGTCGCCCGCACCTTGGTGTCGCCCGAACCTTGGCTCAAAAAGTGATGCGCGTGCCATCCAGGCCGTGCGCATCGCAGTAGCGGGTGAGCAGGCGGCTGTAGGTGTGGGGTTCGAGGTCTGCGTCGGTGAGGCCGAGCGTGCGGGCGAGGCGCGTGACGGCGTCTTCGCCGGCCCCTTCGATCTCCATGAAGTGGCCGAGGTGGGGCACCTCATCCAGGACGACCGTGCAGCCGTCGAGCATCCAGGTGGCGCGGCGTTTCTCGAAGGTCAGCGTGCGGACCATCCCCATCGCGTCGAGGACGGCCGCGACGGCGTCGGCGTCGTCGGCGTGGAATTCCCGCTCTTCACGGACCTTCAGCGGGCCCGGCCTGCGGGGCCCTTTGCAGGTGACCGTCACGGTCGTCCCGCCGTCGGCCGCCTCGGCCCGCCGGACCCGCAGCGTCCATCCGGAGCGGTCGAGCCGCTCGTCGGGCCAGTCGTAGAAGCGGTTGGATTCCAGGACGGTTCCCCGGCAGACGGCGCCGGCGGCTCTCAGTCGGTGCCGCATCCCTTGGGGGTCGTCAAGTCGGTACTTGGCTTCGATTTCGGTGCCCACGGCTGTTCCTCCGTCGGCCGGCATTCTACCGTCCGGGTGACCGGTGCGGCAGGGCTTCGCCGCAGCCATCCGCCGGGCAGGCGGAGGCGGATGATCGGGCGCAGGAGGTTCACCGGGGCCGTGAACAGCACGGACACGGCCATCTGGCGCGCCACGAAGGCCACCGGCTTGGCCTGCGGGTCCTCCATCCGCAGCAGGGGGGCGACGCCGACCAGCCGGACGATGCTGCACAGGCCGAACATCACGTGGTAGTGCCCGAAGGCCAGCGGCCCCCACGTGGCGGTCCAGCCCTTGACCGCCCCGGCGAGGATGCCGCCGACGATCCCGCCGAGGGTGCCCGTCAGGGCGATGATGACGTTCAGCGCGGCGGTATACGTGCTGCGGCCCTTGGCGTCGGCGAAGATCAGTTCCGTGTTGAGCCGCGCCATGCCCAGCCCCTGCCAGACGGCGCCGGAATAGACGTTGACCAGCCCCGCCAGCAGCAGCGAGCGGGGCGGCAGAAACACCCAGCCGACCGGCACCAGCGCGACGCCCAGCATGCCCAGCACGAGGATGGGCCGCCGTCCCCAGCGGTCGATGGCCCTGCCCCAGGGCCCGCTGGACAGCAGCGAGCCGATCGGCGGGAAGACCGCCAGGATGAGCATCGTCTGGAGGTTGTCCAGGTGCAGGTGCTGCTGGGCCGCCAGGGCGTAGAAGGGCAGCGACAGGGCGGTGCCGAAGGCCTCGACGGCGAACCCGCCGGAGAAGCGTCGGAACTGGCGGTCGCCCATCGGCTCGCGGAGCACCTCCCACAGGCCGATGGGGGAGACCGGCTGCCTGCGGACGATCTCGCGGACCCGCCCGAACAGGCGGATGTCGGTGATGCCCATGATGCCGGCGAGGGTGAAGATGCCCAGCAGCGCCCACACCAGCGCGGGGACCTGCGAGGCCGACACCTCCAGCGCCTTGAGCTGCACGCGGGTCTCGCGTCCCACCACCGCGTCCAGCAGCAGGCCGACGGCCACCGTGGCCGCCGCCTGGCAGATGAGCGAGTACACCGCCCGCCGCGCGAACAGCCGCGCCCGAAGGCGGGGGGGGATCAGGTCCGCCATCCAGTTGATCCACGCCGGCGCCCCCATGTGGTCGAGGATCCGCGAGAAGAAGATAATCGTCAGCACCCCCCACGCCACCAGCGTCCGCAGCAACGCGCTGGGACCGAACAGCAGCAGCGCCATCGGCGCCAGGCCCACGAGGATCCACATCGCACGGCTCACGGTCACCGAGCGCATGAACTGGCCCTTGCGCAGGCCGGTCCGCTCGATGAGCCAGCTTGCCGGCAGTTGCGCCAGCGTCGAGGCGAACATCGTCGCCGACAGCAGGCCCCAGTGCAGTTCGGTGAACCCCGCCAGGTAACCCAGGTTCAGCATGGTGGACCCGCCGACGGCGGTCATCCACACGGAGCCGAACATCCAGCCCACCGTGACGATCCGCAGGGAGGTCCGCAACTCCGGGCCCCGTACGCTCAGCGCGGGGAGCACCTCGGATTTCCTGTCCAGCTTGGCCATGGTCAAGTCGATTCTACTGCTTCAGTATCGGAATATCGCCAGGGTTAGCGTTGCTTGTGCACGAGAAGAAAGATCTCCCACGATCCTCCCCAAGGCGCCGCCCTGCGGCATCCTCGGGTGCAGGCGGCCCTATTACCATCGTGTTCGAACCGGGCCAAGAGGGAGTTGGCCAAAACGAGAAAAAAAGTGCGGCC
>JAAYZK010000158.1 GCA_012514895.1 Planctomycetota bacterium
AGTACAACCGCGACGGCGGCCGCGTCGACCTGACGATCGAGGCCGGGGACGAGCAGGTCGTCATCGCCGTCGCCGACACCGGAATCGGCATCGCCGCGGAGGATCTGGGCCGTCTGTTCGAGGAGTTCAGCCGTATCAGGAATGAGGCCACCCGCGACATCCTGGGCAGCGGGCTGGGCCTGTCGATCCTCAGGAAACTCGCCCGCCTCAACGGCGGCGACGTCGCGGTCGCCAGCGAAGTGGGCCAGGGCACGACGTTTACGGTGACGCTGCGGCGCCACCAGCAGGCCGTGGAGCGGACGTGATGAACCGTGCCGAACGACTCGCCTGGCTGCGCGAGACCGACCCGCGGCGCCTCGAGGCGCTGTGGGCCGAGGCGGATGACGTGCGCCGTCGCCACGTCGGCGATGCCGTCCACCTCCGCGGACTGATCGAGTTCTCCAACCGCTGCGGCCGCGGATGCCTGTATTGCGGCCTGCGGCGCGGGCGCGCGGGGCTGGCCCGTTATCGCATGGCGCTCGGGGAGATCGTCGCCTGCGCACGCACCGCCGGCGAACTGGGGATGGGCACCGTCGTCCTGCAGTCCGGCGAGGACCCCTCCATGCCCGCGGCGTGGCTGGCCGACGTCATCGCCGCGGTCAAGACCGAGACGCGCGGGGCTGTCACGCTCTCGGTGGGCGAACGGCCCGCGGAGGACTACGCCCTGTGGCGCCGCGCCGGCGCTGACCGCTACCTGCTGCGTTTCGAGACGTCCAACCGCGACCTCTACGCCCGCCTGCACCCCGACGCCGCCGACGGCCTGGACGGGCGCCTGGCGGCACTGCACGCCCTGCGGGACCTGGGCTACGAGGTCGGCAGCGGCGTCATGGTCGGCCTGCCGGGCCAGACCTTCGACGACCTGGCCGACGACCTGGCCCTGTTCGAGCAGCTCGGCCTGCACATGGTGGGCATCGGGCCCTACATCGCCCACCCCGCCTCGCCGCTGGCCGCCTTGCCGGCCGCCGCCGGCGCGGTGAGCGGCACCGAGCTGATGGCCTCCAAGATGGTGGCCCTCACCCGCCTGGTGCTGCCCGACGCGAACATTCCCGCCACCACGGCCCTGGCGACGATCGACCCCGCCGCCGGCCGCGTGCACGGCCTGGAGCGGGGGGCCAACGTGATCATGCCCAACGTGACCCCCGCGGCGCGCAAGGCGCTGTACGAGATCTACCCGTCCAAGGCCGGCGTGACGGTCGACGCCGCCGACGCCGTCGCCGACGTGCGGCGGTCGCTCGATGCCCTGGGCCGGACGGTCGGGGTCGGCCGCGGCGATTCGCCGGCGATGGCGCGCCGGCGCCTGTCGCCGCCCGTGACGGAGGAGGTATCGCCATGACCGTGCTGAGTACCGACGCGCGCAGCCGACACGCGGCCGATTTCATCGACGACGGCGCCCTGCACGCCCTGCTCGCGTCGGCGGCGCCCGAGCCGTCCCGCGTCCGCCAGATCATCGCCAAGGCGATGGCCAAGCAGGCCCTGAGCGTCCAGGAGACCGCCTGCCTGCTCAACGCCGAGGATCCGGCACTGGTCGAGGAGATCTTCGCCGCCGCCCGCGAGCTGAAACGCACCGTGTACGGCAACCGCGTCGTGCTGTTCGCGCCGCTGTACATTGGCAACGACTGCGTGAACGACTGCCGGTACTGCGCGTTCAAGCGGTCCAACAAGGACGCCGTCCGCCGGACGCTGGACGGGCCGGCCCTGCGCGAGCAGGTCGAGGCCCTGGAGGCCAGGGGCCACAAGCGGCTCATCCTGGTCTTCGGCGAGCACCCGCGCTACAGCCCGCAGTTCATCGCCGACTGCGTCCGTCAGGTCTATGGCGTCCGCGTCGGCCACGGGGAGATCCGCCGCGTCAACATCAACGCCGCCCCCATGGATCAGGACGGCTACCGCGCCGTCAAGGACGCCGGGATCGGCACGTTCCAGATCTTCCAGGAAACCTACCACCACGACACCTACGCCCGCATGCACCCCCGCGGGCCCAAGGCCGACTACCTCTACCGCCTGGACGGCCTGTCCCGCGCGATGGAGGCCGGCATCGACGACGTCGGCATCGGCGCCCTGTTCGGCCTGTACGACTGGCGCTTCGAGGTGCTGGGCCTGGTGTCGCACGCGCTGTTCCTCCAGACCCACTACGGCGTCGGGCCCCACACGATCAGCTTCCCGCGCCTGCGCCCCGCCGCCGGCGTGACGCTCGACGAGCGGTGGTTCGTCAGCGACCGGCATTTCAAGCGCCTCGTGGCAGTGCTGCGCCTGGCGGTGCCCTACACCGGCCTGATCTGCACTGCGCGCGAGCCGGCTGAGCTGCGCCGCGAGGTGATGGCCATGGGCGTCAGCCAGATCGACGCCGGCAGCCGCATCGAGATCGGCGGGTACACCGAGGCCGGCGACGCGCAGGTCATGCAGCGCGAGCAGTTCTGCCTGGGCGACATGCGCAGCCTCGACGCGGTCATCGGCGAGCTGCTGGCCGACGGGCACATCCCCAGCTTCTGCACCGCCTGCTACCGGCTGGGGCGGACCGGCGAACACTTCATGGAGTTCGCCATCCCCGGCTTCATCAAGCGGTTCTGCGGCCCCAACGCCGTGACCACGCTGGCCGAGTACCTCATCGACTACGCCTCCGAGGCAACGCGCAGCGCCGGCTGGGCCTTCATCGAACGGGAACTGGCGGGGATGGACGAGAAGACCCGCCAACAGGTGCGCGAGAAGCTCGACCGCATCGCCCGCGACGGCGATCGCGACCTGTATTTCTAGACCGGGAGACGCGCATGACGGCCGGCCGCATCGAGAGCGACGCGCTGGGAACGCGAGAGCTGCCCGCAGAGGCGCTGCACGGCATCCACACCGCCCGGGCCGTCGAGAACTTCCACCTGCTCAGCGGCCGTACGGTCAGTCCGGCGCTCATCCATGCCTATGGTCTGGTCAAACAGGCCTGCGCCCGCACCAACCACGAACTGGGCTTCCTCGACGACGACCAGGCGCGGGCACTGGAGCAGGCGTGCGGCGAGATGGCCGCCGGGGGCCTGGATGCGCACATCGTCGTCGACGCGCTGCAGGGCGGGGCGGGCACCAGCACGAACATGAATGTCAACGAGGTGCTGGCCAACCGGGCGCTGCAGACACTCGGCAAGGCGCCGGGAGACTACGAATCGCTCAGCCCCACCGAGCATGTGAACCTCCACCAGTCCACCAACGACACTTACCCGACGGCCCTGAAGATTGCGGCGATCGGGATGCTCCGCCGCACGGAGCGCGACGTGGTCGGCCTGATGGAGGCGTTCCAGGCCCTGGAGCGCGGGACGGCCGGCGTGGTCAAGATCGGCCGCACGCAGATGCAGGATGCGGTGCTGACGACGCTGGGGCGCGAGATGGGCGCGTACGCCGAGGCGCTGGGGCGCGACCGCTGGCGGATCTGCAAATGCGAGGAGCGCCTGCGGGTGGTCAACCTCGGCGGCACCGCCATCGGCACAGGGCTGGGCGCGCCGCGGCGGTTCATCTTCCGCGCCGTCGAACACCTGCGGGACCTGACGGGCCTGGGGCTGGCCCGCGCGGAGAACCTCGTGGAGGCCACGCAGAACGCCGACGTGTTCGTCGAAGTGTCCGGCATCCTCAAGGCGTGCGCGTCGAACCTGGTGAAGATCTGCGCCGACCTGCGGCTGCTGTCGTCGGGCCCGGACGCAGGGCTGGGGGAGATCCGCCTGCCGGCCCGCCAGGCGGGCTCGTCGATCATGCCCGGCAAGGTCAACCCCGTCATCCCCGAGGCCGTCACGCAGGCGGCCCTGGTCGTGTGCGGCAACGATGTGGCGATCACGCAGGCCTGTTCGATGGGCAGCCTCGAGCTCAATCCCTTCCTGCCGCTGGTCGCCGACGCGCTGCTGGCATCGATCGGCCTTCTGGGCCGCGCGAGCCGCATTCTGCGGGAGTTCTGCGTCAGCGGGATCGAACCCGACGAGCAGCGCTGCCGCGGCCACGTCGACAGCTCGACCGCCGCCGCGACCGCGCTGATCGAGGCGATCGGCTACGACATGGCCGCCGACGCAGCCGTCGAGGCGCGGCGGACCGGCGCCGACCTGCGCGACGTGGTGGTGGGGCGGGGTCTGATAGACGTCGAGGTCTACGAGCAACTGATCGCCCCGGACCGCGTCAACCGGCTCGGCAGCGAGAGGGGAGGCGGCCAATGACCGGCGCCCCCAAGGGACTGCGGCTGCACATCGGCCTGTTCGGCCGGCGGAACGCCGGCAAGAGCTCGCTGCTGAACGCGATCACCCGCCAGTCGGTATCGATCGTCTCGGACATCGCCGGCACGACGACCGACGCGGTCGAGAAGCCCATGGAGCTGCTGCCGCTGGGCCCGGTGCTGTTCATCGACACCGCCGGCATCGACGACGCCGGGGCCCTGGGCGACCTGCGCGTGCGCCGCACCCGCGAGGTCTTCGACCGCACTGACGTCGGCGTGATTGTCGTGGCGGCGGGGCAGTGGGGCGCCTTCGAGGAAGGCATCCTCGACGAGCTGCGCCGGCGGAAGACGCCCGCCATCGTCGCGTTCAACAAGACCGACCTTGGCCGTCCCGAGGCGGCCCTGGCCGCACGGCTGGAGGCCGAGAGGGTGCAGGCGGTCCACACCGTCGCCGATCGGGGCGAGGGCGTCGGCGACCTGCGCGAGGCGCTGATCGCCGCGGCCCCCGACTCGTTCGTCAACGCTCCGGCCATCGTGGGCGACCTGGTCCCGCCGGGCGAACTGGCCGTCCTGGTCGTGCCCATCGACCTGGAAGCGCCCGCCGGACGGCTCATCCTGCCGCAGGTGCAGTCGATCCGCGACATCCTCGACCACGACGCCTACTGCATGGTCGTCAAGGACCGCGAGCTGCGCGACGCCCTGGACCGCCTGCGCCGACCGCCGGCGCTGGTGGTGACCGACTCCCAGGCGTTCCTCAAGGTCGCCGGCGACACGCCCGACGCGGTGGCGATGACCTCCTTCTCGATCCTCTTCGCCCGCGCCAAGGGCGACCTGGCGGCCCTGGTCGCCGGGGCGATGGCGATCGACGGCCTCCACGCGGGATCGCGCATCCTCATTGCCGAGGCGTGCACCCACCACCCCATCGGCGACGACATCGGCCGCGTGAAGATCCCCCGCTGGCTGCGGCAGTACGTCGGCGGCGAGTTGGAGATCGTCACCAGCCAGGGACGGGACTGGCCCGACGACCTGGGCGGCTTCGACCTGGTGATCCACTGCGGCGCGTGCATGTGGAACCGCCGGTCGATGCTCTCACGCATCGCCCGCTGCCGCGACGCCGGCGTGCCGATCACCAACTACGGCATGACCATCGCGTACACGTTGGGCATCTTCGAGCGGGCCCTGCGCCCGTTCCCGGCGGCCCTGGACACCTACCGCGCCCTGCGCGCCGCCGGGCGGGGCGGCGCCCCTGCTGGAGAGACACGATGAGCGACGCGACCCCCACGGTGCTGTGCGTGGACGACGACGCCGACGTCCGCGAGATCCTTCGCATCCTCCTGGAGAAGAACGGCTTCGCCGTGCGCCTGGCGGGGTCGGCCCAGGAGGGCGTGCGGCTGTTCAGGCAGTCGCCGCCCGACGCGGTGGTCGTCGACCTGATGATGGAGGAGATCGACTCGGGCGTCCGCTTCGTCCGCGACCTCCGCGCCCTGGGCAACGCCGCGCCGGTCGTCATGCTCAGCTCCGTCGGCGACGCCATGAGCGCCGCCATCGACCCGGCCGACCTGGGCCTGGCCGGCGTGCTTCAGAAGCCCATCGCCGAGCAGACGCTCGTCGGCCTGCTGCGGCGCAAGCTGGGGGCCTGAGGCCGCCGCTCATTCGACGACCCGCGTGTCGCCCGCCTCGCGGTGCTCGGCGACGTACGCCAGCCACTCATCTTCCGTCGCGTACGGCAGCCAGCGCTTGCGCGTGACATAGCGTGTCCGCAGCGGCTCGAACCGCAGGGCGAAGTCGGCGCGGTCCCGCTCGAACGTCAGGGGCAGGCGGGCGACGACGGTCATGTCGCGAACATCCTTGGCGAGGTTGACGCCCCGGTGGTTGATCAGCCGCAGCCGTCGCGGGATGTGGATGAACACGCTGCCGGGCTGCCCGGCCGGCCGCGCCGCGGTCCCCGAGAGCGTCATCGACGCCTCGTCCCACCGCAGCGACGCGATCTCGACGGCGCCTTGCTGCACGTGCATGTCCGTCGACAGCAGCCACGGGTGCGGCCTGGCGGGCGAGAGGCGGTAGAGGCGCATCGCCGCCGACGGCACGGCGACGGGGCACGAGGAGGTGAAGGTTCCGAGGTACTCCTCGTTCCAGAAGTCGAACACGCGCCAGGCGGCGGCGCCGTCCAGCCCCAGCCGTGCGAAGTCCAGGCGGGTCGCGAAGGGCGTCGCGTCGCCGTTGTAGACCGCCGCCAGCGTGTAGGATTCCCACGGGGTCCGGACCGGAAGCTTGAGCACGCGGCAGTAGTCGTCGGGCCAGACGCGGTCGAACAGGTCGA
Organism: Planctomycetota bacterium; assembly: GCA_012514895.1. Lineage (GTDB taxonomy): Bacteria > Planctomycetota > Phycisphaerae > SM23-33 > FEN-1343 > JAAYZK01. The sequence continues at coordinate 6,531 of JAAYZK010000158.1, forward strand.
CCGGGACGGGCATTCCTTCGGTGCGGGGCAGGCACAGGGCGATCATCCGCAGCCGCTCGGGGTCGACGCGGCGGATGTCGTCCCCGAGCGTCACCGGGCTGCCGCCGGCCAGGCCGAACATCGTCACCGCCAGCCGCGCGTGCTCCAGCGGGACGGGCTTGTCGACGGTCAGGCAATTCAGGTCGTTGACGTAGACCTTGCGGTGGGTGAACCAGTTGGCGGCGGCGTTCTGGACGAACTGGTGGGTGTTGGCGAAGTGCTCGTCGTGCAGGCAGTAGGTGGCGTTGCGCCACGCATGGTAGGGGGCCATCGGGCGGCCCTCGCCGAAGTCGCGGCCGACGCGGGCGGCGTCGATCAGGCCGATGAAGCCGGGCGTGGACGCGACGGCGGTCTGCAGGTGCGTGTCGTTGCCAGCCGCCTCGCGGATCACTCGGAGGATCCGCCGCGCCGCCTCCACCGGCAGCAGCCGCGGATCGTGCAGGCGAGCATTGGGCTTGATCGACAGGAAGTCGAGCATGTAGGCCCGCACGCCCAGGGCGCGGTTGTGCAGGAAGATGTCCCGCACGTACTGCTGCGTCCTGGGGTGCGTGCCGTCAAGGTAGTACTTCGTCAGCCGCGGCGTGTCGTCGGGGTCGCTGCGGGTGTCCCATTCCCAGGTGGCCGGTTCGCGGATCGGTTCGCCGGCGGCGTCGCGCAGGAGGTTCTCGCGGTTGGCTTCGAGCACGCCTTCGGCCTCGGCGAAGAACCAGAACGGCGAGAACCAGAACTTGTGCGAGAAGCCCATCTCGCGCAGCCTGTCCATCAGGGCCGGCAGGCCGTGCGGGATGTGCTTCTCGTCGACCTCGTACCAGTTGCCCGGGATGCCCTGCCTGTACATCTTGTGCGATGTGCCGCCGACGCAGTCGACGCCGAGGCCCGGCAGCCTCCGCCGGATCGCCTCGGCGCACTGGAGGAGGATCGACTCCCACGTCTCCTCGGCGTCGCTGAACGCGTCGGTCCAGGCGCCGCCGGCGTAGTTGGCCGTCGCCGGCGAGGCGAAGGCCGGCCGGTAGCGGTCGTGGACCGCGTCGGCCCAGGCCTCCAAGGCGGCGTGGGGGTCGTCGTGGCAGACGATCCGCAGCGTCTCGCCGGCCAGTTCGGCGCCCGCCGGCAGGTCGTAGGCGCCGAACCGGCACGTCGCCCGCCAGTCGGTCACGCCGCCGGAGACGCTGCAGTCCAGCGTGTGCTCGACCAGCATGCGGTCGAGCGTGACGAACCCGCACAGCAGCGTCGTGCCGCCGACGGGGTCGTACAGGTGCAGCAGGTTGTTCGAGCGGTGCGAGCCCCCCGCGCCCCCGAGGCGCTCGACCCGCATGTCCCACGGCCGCCAGCCGAAAAAGCGGACGTTGGCCGGGTCGCTTCCCAGATCCATCGTCCCCCCGTCGTCGGCGCGGAGGTGCAGGATGTTCCAATCGCCCACCGTGACCGTCGACGGGCCGTCGTTGACCAGCGCGGCCGTCACGTGCAGGGCGTCGGCGCCCGGCTCGATCCGCCACCTCCAGCAGACGTCGATGTCCGGCCAGGCGAACTCCACCTCGGTGACCGTCCGCCCGTCCGGTCCCGGTCCCTCGCGGCGAGCCGTCTGGGTCGCCTCGGCCAGCGACACCATCGCGCCGTCAAGATGCACCGACCCGCCGATCCCGCTCAGCCGCGGCGCCCCAGCGCCCGGCCGCCGCAGTTCGAGCCGTCCATCCCGCAGCGACCACGCCGGCGCCTGCCCGCGCCCTGTCCCAGTCGTCATGCCGTATCTCCGGAACGCGGAAAACCCGCATCTGTTCCACCGTCGACGGCCCCACCATGCGCGACCCGCCCGCGCCTGTCAACCGCCGGGCGGCGGAGACGGAGACGCTGCGCCTCGCTCCTGGGCCCGTCCAAAGCCGGGACGGCCCGCTCACGGAATCCTCGTTTCGGAGGCTCCGGCACCGCAGGACCGGACGGCCGGCGATGGGCAACTGAACATCGACTGCGGTGCGACCGATACCCACACCTGTCCGGAGATGTGCCGCCTGGGCAACCAGGGGGCGTGCGGCGTGGGGGGTCTGTAGCGGTCGGAAGGCCGGGCGGGCGCCTATTCGTGGCGGCGGAGGGGCTTGGCGGTGGGAACTTCGTGGGTCGCGGGGGATGGGGTCTAGAATACAGATAACGTCACCGCGGTTGCCGCGGTAGGGGAGATGCAGAGCGGAATCGCTGGAGCGGCGCGGGCCGACGGCACGGCCGCTTGGGGTTGGTGTCCCTTCGGGGGGCTATCAAGGGGAGGTCGGTCACATGAACGTCCACAGTGCCTATCAACAGGTTCGCAGCTTCATTACGGGGTTGCTGCCCACACATCGTGAGGGAACGCCGCCGCCGACGTGCGCGCACGAGTCGCTGGAGCCCCGCCTGCTGCTCCAGGCCGAACCGGTGCCCACGTTGAGCATTGCGGCGCCCGTCGCGACGGCCAGCGAGGAGGGGCCGGAGAGCGCGACCTTCAGCATCACACTGGATGCGGCCGTTGCCGAGCCGATCACCGCCCGGTTTGATCTGGGCGGAACCGCCCAGCGCAACAAGGACTACGAACTGCTCGTGGGCGGTCAGGCTTTCACCGGCAACAGCGTGACCTTCCCGGCCGGCCAGCGGGTCGTCAACGTGCAGATGCGCCCCGTCGACGACACGCTCCTGGAGAACCCCGAGACGGTGCGGATGACCCTGGTCAACGCCACCGGCTACAGCCTCGCGGCCGACGCCTCCCAGCGCAGCGCCACAGCCACCATCGAGGACAACGAGCCGACGCTCTCGCTGACGGCCGTCGACCCGGAGGCGTCCGAAGAAGGCGCCGACACGGGCACCATCCGCATCAGCCGCGAAGGCTCGACCCAGGCGCCCGTCATGGCCGTCCTCCGCGTGGGCGGAACCGCCAGGCTGGGCGTCGACTACGAACTGGTGGCCAACGGGGCGGTCCTCGACGGCACTACCGTCCTGGTCCCCAGCGGCAACACGTTCGTGGACGTGACGATCCGGCCGATCGACGACCTGCAGGTCGAGCCCACCGAGACGGTGGTGCTGTCGCTGGCCAACGCCCCGGAATACAACGTGGCCGAGGATGTCAACCTTCGCAGCGCCACGGTCGGTCTGCTGGACAACGAGCCGACGCTCGCTATCGCGGCCACCGACGCGGAGGCCACCGAAACGGGGCCCGGCACTGGCGCGTTCGAGATCACCCGCGAGGGCACCCGCCAGGGCGAGCTGACGGTCGCCTTCCGCACCGGCGGCAACGCCCGGCGCAACCAGGACTACGAGCTGCTCGTCGGCGGCGAGGTCGTCACCGGCAACACCGTCGTGATTCCCGACGGCCAGGCGGCCGTCCAGGTCGTGGTGCGGCCCATCGACGACTTCCTTGTGGAGAACCCCGAAACGGTGGTGATGACCCTGCAGGGTTCGCGCCAGTACATCCTGCCCTCCGACCGGTCGACGGCGAGCGCGTCGGTGACGATCGAGGATGACGAGTCGGCGGTTTCCATCGTTGCCGTCGACGCCGAGGCGAGCGAGGAGGGGCCCAGCACCGCCACCTTCCAGGTCAGCCGCGACGGAACGACCCTGGGCGATCTGCCGGTCCGCTTCCGCGCCGGCGGCAACGCACGCCGCGGCCAGGACTACGACCTGTTCATCGGCGGGGAAATCCTCGAAGGCAACATCGTCACCATCCCGGAGGGGGCGTCCTCCATCAACGTGGTGCTGCGGCCGATCGACGACGGCCTGGTCGAACCGACCGAAACGGTGGTCCTCTCCATCCTCAACGCCCGCGACTACAGGCTGGCCGAGGATCGCGGCCTGCTGAGCGCCTCGGCCACGATCGAAGACAACGAGCCGACGCTCTCGATCATGATGATGGACGAGGAGGCTTGCGAGGAGGACTTCGACACGGCCGTCTTCCGCGTCATGCGCGAAGGGTCGAACCAGCGGGAGGTCGTCGCCAACCTCCGGATGAACGGGACCGCCAGGGTCAACCAGGACGTCCAGATGATGGTCAACGGCGAGCCGATGGAGGGCCACACGGTCACCATTCCGGCCGGCCAGGACTCCGTCGACGTGGTGATGATGCCGATGGATGACCAGATGGTCGAGCGGCCCGAGACGATGACCATGACGCTGATGCGGTCGCGGGCCTTCAACATGCCCGAAGACCAGGCCGCCATGACCGGCTCGGCCGTACTGATCGACAACGAACCCACGGTCGTCGTCGGTGCCATGGACGCCGAGGCCGCCGAACCGGGGACCAACGAAGGCGTCTTCCGCATCGGCCGCGACGGCTCGACGCAGGGCGACCTGGAGGTCGCCTTCAACGTCGGCGGCAACGCCCGGCGGAACACGGACTACGAACTGGTCTTCAACGACGAGGTCTTCACGGGCAATACGGTCACGATCCCCGACGGGCAGATCTTCGTCGACGTGAGGGTGCGGCCGCTGGACGACACGACGGTCGAGAAGACTGAGTCGGTGGTTCTGGCCCTGCGCAACACGAGGGCCTACATGCTGTCCGACGACGCGAGCCTCAGGAGGGCGACGGTGGACCTGCTGGACGATGAGCCGACGCTCTCGATGTCGGTGATCGACGCCGAGGCCGGCGAGGAAGGCCCCAACCCGGCCGCCTTCCGCATCGCCCGCGCCGGCTCGACGCTGCAGGATGTCCAGGTCCGCATCCGCACCGGCGGCACGGCACGGCGCAACCAGGACTACGAACTGCTCGTCGGCGGCAGTGTCGTCACGGGCAACACCGTCACGATCCCGGCCGGGGCGGTCTCCGTCACCGTGACGGTCCAGCCCATCGACGACAACCTGGTCGAGAACGAGGAGACGATCACCCTGGCTCTGCTGAATGCCAGGGATTACAAGCTGGTGGACGATCCGGCCCAGTTGAGCGGCGAGGTGACGCTGACGGACAACGAGCCGACGGTGTCGATGACGGTGATCGACGCCGACGCCGGCGAAGAGGGCCCCAATGAGGCCACCTTCCGCGTTACCCGCGAAGGATCGAGCCAGGGGCCGCTGGACGTGACCTTCCGCCTGACGGGCAACGCGCGGCTCGGCCAGGACTACGACCTGATCGCCAACGGCGAAGCCCTCACGGGCAACACCGTCACCCTCCCGGCCGGCAACACCTTCGTCGACGTGATCATGAGGCCCATCGACGACGCCGCGGTCGAACCGACCGAGACGATGGGCTTCGGCCTGGTGAACACGAATCGCTATGTTCTCACCGACGACGTGGCGCAGCGCAGCGCCACCGTCGAGATCACCGACAACGAACCGGTGCTGTCGGTGATGGCGACCGTCGAGCAGGCCACCGAAGGGGGAAGTCCGGCCGTCTTCCGCATCAACCGTGAAGGTTCCCAGCAGCAACCCGTTACGGTTCAGTTCCGCCTGAGCGGCAGCGCCGTACGCGGGAGGGACTACACGCTGACGACCACCGACGGCGCCGCCGTGGACGGCAACACCGTCACGATCCCGGCCGGTGCGGGGTTTGTCGACGTCGCGGTCCAGCCGCTCGACGACGAGCAGGTCGAGACCCGCGAGATGGTCACGCTGACGGTGGTCAATGGCAGCGGCTACGTCCTGGTCGAGAACCAGGCCCTCAGGAGCGACACCATCGACCTGATCGACAACGACACCGACGCCGTGGTCTGACCGGCACCCGGCGTGGGGCCGACAGCGGGCGTCGCGTCCCTGCGAACGGGCGCGGCGCCCGCGGTGTTTGCGAACTGCCTGGCAGCCGCGGCGGGCTACGCGGGCGTCGGGCCGGGGAGGATCACCGCGGCGGACGCGGGCGGCAGATCGACCCCGTCGCCGGCCGCCCGCCAAGTCGGGTCGTCGACGAGGCGGTAGCGGTCCAGCGGCTGGCCGTCGTCGAGGGCGACGCGGACGCGGACGGGGTGCTCCGTGTCGTAGTTCGCCACGACCATCCCGCGCCGCCCGCCGCCGGCGTGGACGAAGACGCTGAAGGGGTGGTGCGGCTTGCCGTCGACGGTGGCGGTGCCGCCGACGGTGTCGCGGAACTCGCCGTCCCAGAACCACTCGCGCAGCTCGCGGCGCAGGGCGTCCATCCGCGTGCCGTACGACACCGTGTCGGGGAAGTCGGACAGCATGCCCTTGAAGTTGTAGGGCTCGTAGCTGACCACGTAGCGGTACAGCAGGCACTGGTTGATCATGTTCCGGTCATTGAAGCCCGGCACGCCGGTCATGATCTGGGCGTGCGGCCGCAGATAGCGGGCGGCCGGCACGTGGCGCGGGTTCCAGGTGCGGAAGTACGAGAGGTGGTAGACCTCGTACTCCCAGTCGTAGCACGCCTCGCCGGCGAAAAGGTATCCCTCGGGGGCGCGCCGGAGCAGGCGGCGGACCAGTTCGCGGTCGTTGGCGTACACGTGGGCGCCGCGGCGGTGGCCGTGATGGGCCGCGAAGCATTGGAGGGCCGTGGAGTGGTGCTGCGATTCGTCGTAGAGGATCCCGGCCGGTCCGAGGGCGACGGTCTTGTCGAACTCCGACTCGCAGAGGCGAAGGTAACGTTCGTCCAGGAAACACATCGGGACCAGACGCTTGGTGTTGAGGTCCAGCATCTGCGTGGCGGTCTGGTAGTGGTAGCCCGGGTGGATGTGGTAGTCGCCGTACGGATCCTGGATGGCCATCGTGCGGAGCGTGTTGCGGAACGCGTCGGTCGCGCGGTCGGCCCAGGTGAACTTGCTGAACAGCACGACGTTCACGCCCATGGCCTGGATCTTCCGGATCGCCTCGGCCAGTTCCTCGGGCGTTCCCAGCCGCGGGTCGGGTGTGTGCGAGGGGTTGCCCTGGTCCTGCCCGCCGTCGTTCCAGCCGACCAGTTGGATGGCGGCGATGCCGTGGCGGGCGCACTGCTCGCCCACGGCGACCAGGTCGCCAAACCGCATCCGCAGTTCATCCTCGGGCGAGTTGATGTGGATCTGCTGCCACGCATGGGGCTCGGCGGCCCAGGCCGGCGGAATGGCGGTGCCCATCCAGCCGTCGCGCCACCGCTTGTAGAGGTCGGCCCCCTGTTGCCAGCCGCCGCGGAAGGCCGCCAGGACGATGGGCGTCAGCGTCCTCGTCTGGCCCGGTTCGACGTGCGGCACGTGGATGGCCGCGAAGCGGACCGCCACGGGCACGCCCGCGATGGACGCTGCGGCGGGCACGCGGGAATCCATGGCGCTCTGGTAGCCGGGGTACAGCTCGGCGCAGAAGCTCACCAGTTCCATCTCGCCCGACCCCACGCCGGCGTACAGCCCCGCCCCCGCCCCCAGCAGCAGGCAGAACGGAGATTCGGGCGTACGGCCGATGAACTGGATGGGCCGGTCGTTGCCGTAGTAGCCCACCGTGTTGTCGAACCTCGGTCGCAGATGTCGCTGGACGGGGTCGGCGTAGCCCAGCGAAAAAGCCTTCAGCGTCCCGCTGGGGCCGTCCGGCGGCTGCAGGTCGCCCAGGTAGGGGCAGTAGACGTTCTCGACGACGTAGTCGCAGCGGTTCTCGATGCGCGTCGTCCACACCGCCTGGGCGTCGTCGAGTCTGACCTCGACGGTCACGGTGATAGGCAAGGGTCCGGCATGTTCGCTGGTCACGCCGTCCCAGGTGAACGTCGCGGCCCTGCCGTCGTCGGCGACCTGGACGGCGGTGAGCCGCTGCTTCTCGCCGTGCACGGGGTTGTTGCGGCGGCCCTCGGTGTGCCAGTCGCCCATCGGCCGCGTCGGCACCAGCAGGCGGAACGACAGGCCCAGTTCCGGCCGATCGAAGACCGGCCAGCCGCCCTCCAGGCCGTCAAAGCCGATCAGCGCCCCGGTGGCGCCGTCGAAGGTCAGTCGCAGGTGATTGTTGCTGAGCGTGATCGTGTTCATTGCCAGCCTCGATGTATTGCCCGACCGCACGCCGGACAGTACCCCGGTGGCACCAGGCCGTCAATAGCGAAGGCCCCTTGCCGGCGCGGCAGCGCGCCTGTCGCTGTCCAGGCCCCCGTTATCGGCAGCAGCGTGCTCTACCTGCGGGCGTGAGGGCGCGGCCGAGGCCGGTCTGGCGCATCTGTAGCGGATCGGAGGGGCGGCGGGGGGAAATCCCAGCCGTTGTCTGGTGCTGTCGCGGCGATTCGGCGGTGGACGCCCGGGGGCGTGTAGAATAAGGGTGATGCCGACCCGCCGCACGACGCGCGTGAGGGCCGGTGTCGCTGAGGCGGTCGTTGCAGGTCTTGTGTGTTTGGTATCGCCCCATGTTGGGTGTTGTGAAGGGGAGGATCGGACCGATGAAACGCCGCACCGGGTATCCGTATGTCCGCGAGGCTGTTGCGGGGGTGTTGCCGGAAGGGGCCGGGGGCCGGACGCCGCCTCAGGGATGTCTGCACGAGCCGCTCGAGCCGCGCCTGCTGCTGCAGGCGGGGCCGACGCTGTCGCTGGAGACGGTCGACGCGGAAGCGTCGGAGGAGGGGTCGGATCCGGGCGTGTTCCGTGTCACGCTGGACGCGGCCGCCGAGGCGGACATCACCGCCAACTTCCGCCTCGGCGGCACCGCCAGGCGCGGCACGGACTACGATCTGTTCGTGAACGGCGAGTCCCTGAGCGGGCTGGCGGTGACGATTCCGGCCGGCCAGACGGCCGTCGACATCACGGTGGTGCCCATCGACGACCTCCTGGTGGAGCAGACCGAAATAGTGGCTCTGGCTCTGCGGAAGGGCGCCGACTACGACCTGCCGTCCCAGCGCGGGCAGCGCGTGGGGCGGATCGAACTGGAGGACAACGAGCCTTTCGTCATGGTCACGGCGGCTGACCTCACGGCCAGCGAGGCCAACTGCGAAGCGGGGATGTTCCGCATCGCCCGCGACAGAGCGTTCGACGACGACCTGGTGGTGCCCTTCCGGATGGGCGGGACCGCCCGGCTGAACCGGGACTTCCAACTGTTCGTCGGCGGCGTCGCCCTCGACGGCGGGGCAGTCGTCCTCCCGGCGGGGGCGAGCTTCGTCGACGTGGCGGTCGTGCCGCTGGACGACACGTTCGTCGAGAACACCGAGATCGCGCAACTCGCCCTGGTGCGGTCGGGGGGATTCGCCGTGTCGCCCATCCTGCGGCGGGCCTCGGTGGACCTGGTGGACGATGAGCCCAAAATCCTGCTGTCGTCGTTCGACACCGACGCCGACGAGGAATGCCGCGACCCCGCGTTCTTCCGCATCAGCCGCGAGGGCTCCTTCGTCGGCGACGTGACGGTGCCCTTCCGCCTGGGGGGGACCGCCCGGTTCGGCGACGACTTCGACCTGCTGGTGGGCGACCAGGTTCTGGACGGGCGCGCCGTGGTCATCCCCGACGGCGACCCCTTCGTGGACGTGATCGTCCGGCCGGTCGACGACGCCTTCGTCGAACCCGCCGAGTTCGTGGCGTTCGGCCTGGGATCCTCCCGGGCGTTCACCCTCGATCCGTCGCGCAGCCTCCGCGTGGTCCGCGCCGATCTGCTGGACAACGAACCCGAACTGACCATCACGACGCTCGATGGCACCACCGGCGACTTCGGCGTGACCGAACTGAACTTCCGCGTCAGCCGCAGCAGCGCCTTCGATGTGCCCCTCACGACACCGCTGCTGACCAGCGGGACCGCCCGGTTCAACCGCGACTTCCAGTTGGCCGTCGGCGACGAGTTCCTCGTTGCCCCCGTGGTCACGATCCCCACCGGGGATCCCTTCGTCGACATCGTCGTCGTGCCCTCGGAGGACAATTTCGCCGGCAGCCTGGACGTCGTCCGGTTCGGCCTCCCGCGACGTTCGACGGCGTTCACGACTGATCCGGGTCTGCGCGTCGTCACCGTCTCGGTGTGAACGTGGGCCGCTCGCTTTCCCCCTGACAGCAGCCATGGTACATTGACTCCGCCTGTGGCGTCCGCCGCAGGCATGTCCTGCTGATGCGGCATGGAAAGGAGCGACCGATGAACGCGACGCGACGGACCGGGCTGGCGGTGATCGTGGTGTGTCTGGCGGGGCTGTGCGGCGTGGGGCGGGCGGCCGATGCGCCGCCGCAACCGGCGCTGTATGCGGTCTATGCGTGGCCCGCCGATGTGATTACCTATGCCGACGACATCGTTGGGGTCGGCTTCCAGTGGATCCGCGCCGGCGGCTGGGGCCGCGACCAGCAGGTGAACGACCGGATGATGGTGGTGGCGGCCCAGCGGGGGCTGCACCCGGTGCCCGTCCTGGAAGTGGGGGGCATGGGGCACGGCCAGACCCGCCCGATCGAGGAGGCCGAGGCGGACATGACGGAGTATGCCCGCCGGAATGTCCTGCGCTACGGGCCCGGCGGGTCGTTCTGGAAGGAACACCCCGAACTGACGGCCAGCCCGATCCGCCACTGGGAGATCTGGAACGAGCCGAACATCGAGTTCCTCACCCCGCCCGACGAGAGCATTCCCCGCACCGACGTCTATGCCCGCCTGTTGACCGCGGCGTCGCGCGAGATCCGGCGGCTCGACCCGGGTGCGACCATCATCGCCTTCAACACCTCCGGCGGCGTCGCCGATCACGGGCAGGCCCTCAAGGCCGACGGCATGTTCGAGCGGCTCAAGTACATCGGCTGGCGCAAGTTCATCCGCGACACCGCCGCCCAGGTGGATCCGTCCACCTACGACGCCATCGGCACGCACCCTTACACCCGCCCGGACGCGCCGGAGGCGGGGATCCTCGGCGGGCTGGAGATGGTCGACCAGCTTGGCCTGAACAAGCCTGTCTGGTTCACCGAGGTCGGCTATCCCCTGGAGTATCCCCGCAACCAGCAGGTGCGCGACGACGACCAGCAGGCGGCCTACCTGGTCCGCCTGTTCGCCATCGCCGGCGCCCACGAGGTGGTCCAGGTTCAGGTGATGTACCTCGTCGACATCATCTACCGCGAGGACGGCTCCCGGCGCTCGTTCGGCCTGTTCCCCGCCCCCGGCCAGTGGCGCAAGCAGGCCACGGCCACCGAGGTGATGATCGACCTGATCCCCGATCCCCGCCGCGACGTCCGCATCCTCTCGCAGATGCCCGGCGGCCTGTTCGCCTACCGCTTCGCCGGCCCGGAGGGCGTGCCGATCGTCATGGCGTGGAACGCGTCGGATACCCCCGGTCAGGCGAGCTTCGCGCTCGAAGGCGAGCAGTTCTGCCGCGTGGACATGCTGGGCGGCGTTGAGCCCCTCGATGCGGCCGACGGTGTGGTGACCGTCGCCATCGGCGAGGCGCCCGTCTACATCGTGCCCCGTCCCGCCGACACGGTCGCCGCGTGGATCAGGCAACGGTAGACGCTCCGCGGGCCGTCTTCCTGCCCCAGGCATGCCGACTCATCGGGACGGCAGCCCGGTGTTTCTGAGTTAACTTAAATTAGAATAAACAGTTAAATCTCCACGGCGAAAAGACGCCCGCCGCGGCGCAGCGAGAGATGCGGATAGGTGCTATCATGGGGATAAGAACGCCCGGTCCTCGGCGCCGAGAGGCCCATTGACGTATCCGCATGGCCGTGGTAAGCTTTACCGTTGAACTGAGGTCGCAAGGGAGTGCGGAACCAGATCTTGAGGGATCAAGGAGAGGATGGTTGCCGATGAGAAAGCTCACCGTCTGCATGCTTGCCGGCACGCTGGGCGTGCTGATCGCGGCGGGAATGGCGCAGGCGGATCTGTCCTGGTCGTTCGCACAGGATACCCTCGCGGCCCGCGCGACGTTCGGGATCGAAGGGACGATGCTCAGGGTCACGCTGACCAACACGTCCTCCTTCCCGGTGGTCCGGCCCGAGGAGGTCCTGACCGGCGTGTATTTCCAGATGCCCAACGTCACGCTGACCCCCGTACGTGCCGTGCTGGCCGGCGAGTCGTTCGTGTGGTTCCCCAAGGTAGGCACCGGTGTGGACTCCAGCGGCCAGATCGGCGGGGAGTATGCCTATCGGTCTGATCTGTCGGGCGCTTTCGGCGATCCAAGCCACGGCATCTCCGCAGTGGGCATGAACAACTGGTTCGGGCCGACTGACCGATTCCCCGGCGGGGATCTCCAGCCTCCCGCTTCACCCAACGGCATCGGGTACGGCCTGATCAGCTACTCCGACAACACCGGCAATGCCCAAGTGAGCGGCAAGGTGCCCCTGGTGCAGAACTCCGTCACCTTCTACCTCGACGGTATGCCCCAGGGATATGATCTGTCCGGCATCCTTGGCGTGAAGTTCAACTACACCTCGGACATCTGCCCCTACA
>JAAYZK010000159.1 GCA_012514895.1 Planctomycetota bacterium
ATGATGCTCTGCCAGATGCCTGCGTCGACCTGTGCCACGATCCCGATCCTCGTGTCCTTGCCGGCAGCCCGGCGCGTTGACGAGTGTACCGGCCGGCGGCCGGGCAGTCAAAGCGAAAGACCCCTCCCCAGAGCGGGCCTCCTGGGGTATACTGGATGGTCGGACACCCCACCGCGCGGCCGCCCCTTTGCCGGCCGCGGCAGACAGGCTCGAGGAGGATAGCTGGATGATGCGCGCCCGCCGATTCACGACGTCGGTCGGTTCGCTGTTGCTCCTTGCGGCCGCCGCGGCCCCGTCGTGGGCCGCTCCGGTGCCGGGGCTGCCCAGTCCCCCGCAGGACATTGTCAATGCCGCCAACGCCGTCACCTGGCGCTACTACTACGGCCACGACAAGTCCGCCCACACCAACGACGCCTCCAGTTGCGGCCGCCAGTTCACCCTCGCCCTGGCATCCTGGGCCGGCAATACCTCCGCCGACTACCGCATGTTCCGCCAGCTCCGCCACAACCTCGAAGGCGACTACTGCATCGTCGCCGCCGGCGGGTACGGCGCCCAGCACGAGATGATCTTCACCGGCACCTGCGCCCTGGTCCGCCACAGCCCGCGCCTGTGGAACCAGCTCACCGCCGACGAGAAGCACAAGATGGACCTGCTGATGAAGGCCGCGATGGTCGCCTCGGCCTGGACCACCAGCGACCTGGGCAACTCCGGCGGCCAGAACACCGACCTGATGGGCGGAACCAACCTCAACCGCGGATGGAACCCCAACTTCCGCGAGGGCATGTTCGGCGCCATGATCACCGCCACCGCCTACTTCGGCGGCGCCGAGGCGGCCAACGCCATCCTGAACAGCTACGACCACGCCGCCTTCGTCGCCGAACTGAACGCCGCCGGACTGACCAACACCTACATCACGTTCAACTACAAGGCCGACCATCCCACCTCCGCCGCCCCCAGCGGACTGCAGATCGCCAACGAGATCCGCAACTACCGCGCGTACGGCCGCGGGCTGGACGACCTGATGGGCATCTACCACAACCTGACGACCGACACCTACGACAAGAACGTCAACACCGGCCTCAACGGCGGCGCCGGCATCAACGGGTACGGCAAGATGGACTCCGGCCAGGCCGGCCTGCCCAACCTCGGCGCCCTGGGCATGCTCACCGAGTTCAACAGTGGCGATGCCAGCGGGTCGCGAAGCTCCATCGGCTACGCCTACGACGGGTTCCGCCCCAACCTCATCAGCCAGGTCGTCCTGATGGTGACCGGCTTCTGGGAAGAGGGCTCGCAGGCGAGCACCTGCCTGTCCCGAATGCGGATCGGCATCCCGGACCTGTTCTACAAGCTCGATCACGGCTACTGGAACTGGTCTAACGGCCGAGGCTCCGGCCCCTACTTCATGACCGACGACGGGCACGATTACTACATGACCAAGTCCTGGTGGTACAACGTCGTCGAGCTCTACCATGACGGCCTGCTCGCCGCCGCCGACGCCGGCGGCAACCGCACCATCTACGATACGGGCATGGACGGCGTCGAAACGGTCACCCTCGACGGCACCGGCTCGACCGGCGCCGGCGGCCTGCCGATCGCCAGCTATCGTTGGGTCACGGGTTCCACCGTCCTGGCGACCACCGCCACTGCCGACGCGGCCCTGCCCCTGGGGGAGAACGCCATCACACTCACCGTCACCGACAGCGGCGGCAACAGCGCGACGGCCCTCGTGCGCCTCACCGTCCAGACGCCCCCCCTGGTCGCCAACGCCGGGCCGGACCGGACCGTTATCGACACCGACGGGGACGGGCTGCAACTGGTGGCCCTCGACGGGACGGGCTCCTTCGCCCGCGACACGACGATCACCAACTACGTCTGGTCCTTCGGCACCACGATGCTCGCCCTGGGCCCGACCGCCGGCACGGTCCTGCCCGTCGGCCAGTGGACGCTCACTCTCACCATCACCGACTCGGCAGGCGACCAGGCCGCCGATGACGTCGTCATCACCGTCCAGGCCGCCTCCGCCCCCACGCCCGGCGACTGCGACAGCGACGGCGACGTCGACCTCGACGACTTCGTCATCCTCAAGCAGAACTTCGGCACCCCCGGCGGCGCCACGCAGGCCGACGGCGATCTCGACGGGGACGGAGACGTGGACCTCGATGATTTCGTGATCCTCAAGCAGAATTTCGGACAGCAGGCTTGAGGAACGGCAACGGCAGGACACACCCTCAAGCCTCCGGCCCCGGATGCGTGAGATTCACCCGGTGGGGCCGTTCGGCGCCGTCGTGGGAGGCGCTGATGCGGTCGTAGGCCGGTTCGGCGAAAGCGACGGCGGCGATGCGGTAGAGGGTGATCAGCCCGTCGCCGTCGACGGGGGTGATCTGTTCCCACTTCCAGGTGCTGTCGCCGATGGCGAAGGGCGACAGCCAGTCCAGGGCGCCGCGGAGGGAGCGGCCGTCCGCGCTGCGCCAGGTCCACAGGTCCACGCCGACGCGTGCGGCCAGGGTCGCGGCGCGGACGAAGGCCACGAGATTCATCGTCGTGTAGGACAGCGACCGCGTCCGCGCCAGTTCGAAGGGCTGCGAGCCGTCCGGTTCGATCTGCGCGGCGATGCGGCGCTGGCCGAAGCCCGCAGCCGTCCGTTCGGCCACGTCGCGACGGCCGACGAACAGGGCCAGAGCCATGAGCTGCACGTCGTACCACGTGCCGTGATTGTTGTGCTGGCCCGCTTCGCCCCGCCCGTTGGGGCTGTCCAGCAGCCATTGGAGGTACCGGTCCATCCAGGTCCGCAGGCCATCCATCTCCGCGGGGGCCAGGGCCCCGACGGCGTCCAGCAGGCCGACGGCGTCCACCACGTACGGCAGGCGGGTGGCGGTGTCGATGATCCCGATGTCCCGCCCGTCGCAGATCCCGGGAATGGCCTGGGCATACTCGAGGTGGGGGGTCATCCGCGTGGCGTCGTCGAGGAACCACACCCGCAGCAGGCGCGCGGCGGCCTCGGCCTGGCGCGATGCGCCCGTCAGGTAGGCCGCCAGGGCCAGGTCGTCGCAGGCGGCGACCATCGCCGACAGGCGGGGGTGGTCGAGGCTGTCGCCCTCGGGGTTGCGCCGTCCGTCGCGGCGGACGTAGGGCCGTCCGTCGGGCGTGTCGGGATTGGGCCACCAGTAGGTGCCCAGGCTCATGTAGTCGTGCCGGTCGCCGCTGGGCGGGAGGGCCGTCTTGTCCATCACCGACGGCGGGGTCACGCTCAGGGCTTCGCCGGCCCGGCCGGCCAGGCGCTCCATCGCGGGCGCCAGCGCCGCGTCGCCGGCGGCGACCCGCCGGCGCGTCCGCGCGATCGCCTCGGGCTCCATCAGGAACACGCGCGGCAGGTCAGCCGTCGATCCGTCCGTCGCTTCCACGTTCATCGCCGTTGACGTTCCCGCAGCGGTCCGTTCTCACGTCCCGAAGTTGGACTTCAGGATCACGAAGTCATCGAGATCCACATCCCGGTCGCCGTCGAAGTCGCCGTCGGCGCGCGTCGCGTCGCCGGTGCGGCCGAAGTTGTTCTTGAGGACGACGAAGTCGTCGAGGTCGACGTCCCCGTCGCCGTCGCAGTCGCCGGGCACGGCGGCGCCGGGCTCGACGGTGACGGTCACGGTGTCCGTCGCCTGTTCGCCGTACATGTTGGTCACGGCCAGCGTGATGACGTTCTCGCCGACCGGCAGGGCCTTGACGAGGGTCTGGCCCATGCCCGCCATGACGTCGTCGAGGAACCAGAACCAGCCTGTGATCTCGCCGGTGCGGGCGAAGGAGGCCGAGCCGTCGAGCGTCACGGTCTCAAAGCCGTCCCCGTCGGTGTCCGTGACGGTCTGGTCGGGCCCGGCGTTGGCGACCAGATTGGGAACCTCGATGGTGATCGTCCGCAGCTCGTCCACCTCCACCGGCAGCAGCAGTTCGCCGGCTCCGTCGGCGGTCATCGTGCCCATCCGCACGCCGTCCACGGCGACGACGTAGCCGGCGCCGGCGCTGAACCCGCCGAGGCGCAGTTGCACCACGCCCAGGGGGGCGGCCTTGTAGGGCGGGGCGATCTCGACGATGACGCTGTCGTCCTCGTTGCGGCGGGAGAGGTTCACGTCGGCGTTGGTCGACACGAGGGCGACCCCGTCGTTGAGCAGCCAGTCGCCGCGGACCATCATGAGCGACTCGACCTGGCTGCCGGCGTAGGTGACGATGGCGGCCACGGCGCGGCCGGCGAGGGTTCCGGCGCCGAACAGCGGGATGGCGCCGCTGGTATCGGTGCGGACCGCGATGATGTCGCGCTTGCCGTCCCCGTCGACCTGGACGGCCGTGGCGTTATAGGTCTGGGGCTTCTGGGCCGTCAGCGGCGCCAGGCCCGTCCTGCGGGGCACCAGCACTGAGAGGAACTTGGCGGTGTGGCCCGTCTGCGTCACCGCCAGGCCCTGCTGGGCGTGGTCGGTGGCGGCGAAGAACTGCGAGGTCATCGCCCCGTCGTTGAGGAACTCGATGTCCAGCCAGACGCCCCCGCTCTCGGTGACGCGGTACTTGTTGGCGCCCTGGGTGGTCCAGGTGCCCGTGTTGTGCAGCCGCCACTGGAACTGGCGGTTGGCGGTGCCGGTTCCGATCAGGTCGTCCAGCAGGACGACGTAGCGCCCGTCGACGAAGGCGGCGTGGCGCCAGAAGCGCGAGGCCCTCTCGTAGCAGGGGCTGGCGTCGCCGGTGCCGAAGAAGGTGTTGCCGCCCAGGCACACGTCGCGCATGCGGCCGGTCAGGCTGTAATCGAAGGGCTGCTGCCAGGTGGAGCCGTCACGGGGCTGGCCCAGGCCGTCGATGAGCAGGGTGTTGTGGCTGGAGGTGTAGTTGATGTCGGGGTACCCGTCGTCGGCCGCCAGCATCTTGCCGAAGGCGTAGATCAGGAAATGGTTCTGGTCGGCGTCGTCGTGGGCGACGTTGATGTAGCTGCTGCCGCGGAGCTGCTGCATCTTGTGGCCGCCGACGGGTCCGCACTTGAAGACGAACCCCACGTCGTCGGTGGTCCAGCCGGAACGGACGGAGACCATCTCCAGGTCGCCCCAGAAGCGTCCCAGGGGCAGTTCCTCCACCGGGCGGGCCGCGAGGGTGCCGTCGTACCAGAGCAGGCCCCAGATCGTGTGCTGGTAGAAGCGGTCGGGTTCATGCTGCATCCAGTTCCGCAGGACGGTGGTGCTCCAGGGGTCCTGGGCGTCGGCGATGCCGCGAACCATGGCGGTGACGTTATTGGGGGCCCCGCCGCCGCCGTCGCCGATGTTGAAGGTGTCGTTCCAGCCCGGGGTGGTCATGTAGAGGCGGAACAGGTGGGCGTTGGTCATGTGGGGGTACTGGCCGACGAGGTTCTCGCCGGTGACGTGCTCGGCCAGGTGGACCATGCGGACGACCCAGTGGTGGCCGAAGAGCCAGTAGCCCGGCCCCTCGTGCTGGCTGCCGTCGTCGGGCGCCCATTCCAGGACGTTGCGGATCTGCTGGATGGCCAGGTCGGCGTAGGGCTGGACGTTGTAGGCCGGGTCGTCGCCGTAGATGGCGAAGGCGGCCATGGCCATGGCGTTGATGCGGTTGTGGGCGTGGTTGTTCTGGTAGTCGTGCGTCCAGTACTGGTCGACGAACGTGCGCCCGCGGATGTACGTCATCCCGTCCCAGATTGCCGCCCGAAGCTGGGCGCGCTGGGCCTCGGTGAAGTGGTGGTACAGGACGTCATAGGTCATCGACAGGCCCGACAGGGCGTCCATGGGGGCCAGGTCGTCCTTCACCCACCAGCGGTCGGCCGCCAGCCCCAGCGCCCAGTTCTTGGCCGTGTTGCGGGCGGTGGTGTCGTTGCGGGCGACGGCGAGCATATCAAAGGTCACCAGGGCCCAGTCCCCGTAGAGGAACTGCTTCCAGTCGGTGGGGAAGGGCGTGGGGTACGCTTGGCCGCGGTACCCGGCGTAGTCCGAACGGGCCGCATCGACGAAGAATTTCGCCTCGCCGTTGGCCCGCTGCTGCAGCAGCGGAATGTCGGCCGCCGTGAAGAACAGCCGCGGGTGCTGGCCCACCAGCTCCGGACGCATCTGGAAGGTGCCCAGCGGCGGCTGCTTGGCCACCACCGCCCGGCACGGGGAAACCGCCGCCGCCAGCAGAAGGAACGCAACGCCTATCGCCTGCGCAACGTATCGCATCGTCTCCTCCGTTTCCCCCTGGGGCACCCGTGGTCAGGCCTGTAGTATACCATACTTACCGCCCCACGTGAAGGGGGGAAGGTCCGCGGGTTGGCACCAGTCCGCCGGTCAGGCCTCGCCCGTCACGCCCGTCCAGTCATCATCCATGCGGGCGAGGTTCTCATGGGTCTGCCTCCCGTTCGGCCGCATTGTCGCCCCCGTGGACGGCCGCGTCAACGCAAGGCAGAGGCTTGCATTTTCAGACGTCGGCCAGCACCATGGAAGGCGGTCGTCGTTGGGTGGATGGGCCGGCAACGGACCGGCCGGGATCACTACAAGGAGTGAGGACCATGAAACATACCGCGTTGCTGTGTCTGTTGGCCCTTATCGTGTCGGCCCTGACGGCCGGCTGCGCTGATGCGCCCGAGGGCCCCGCCGCTGCATCGGCCCCCGAGGTCCAGGCGGCCCCTGCGGCCCCTGCGGCCCCGGCGGCCCCTGCGGCCCCGGCGACCCAGGAGAAGCCCGTGACCATCACCGACGACCAGGTCGACGCCATCGTCGCCAAGGCCCCGGCCTGCCCGGCCGTCGAACCGATGGACCTGAAGGTGCGCCTGATCGACTACATCGACTGCGCCGACGACGGCGAC
>JAAYZK010000160.1 GCA_012514895.1 Planctomycetota bacterium
CCCTCCGGCGGATCGGCCGGGCCGGCTGGCGGCCGGTCAACTGCGACGTGACCGTCGTGGCCGAGCACCCGCGGCTGTCGCCTTACAAGCCGGCCATGCGGCAGCGCATCGCCGGACTGCTCGGCGTCGACGCGACGGCCGTCTCCGTCAAGGCCAAGACGAACGAAGGCATGGGCTCGATCGGTCGCGGAGAAGGCATCGTCGCGATGGCGGCGGTACTGGTGGTGGCGGCGGATCGGATCGAGGACCGAGGACCGGGTTGAGCCTGTGACTTGAGCCTTGAGGCGCCAGGACGGAAATCCGAAATTCGAAGCACGACATACGAAACAAACAGCAAACGGATGAAACGGCAAGTCTCGAAACGGACGAGCCCTGTTGTCTGGCGCTTTTCCGTCCTGCCGTCTGTCGTCTGGTGTTATTTCGTTTGCTGTCTTGACCGTTTCGCCGTTTCGGATCTGTTTGGGATTTCGAGCTTCGAGTTTCGGATTTCTCGGGCGGGCCCGAGCGTCCGATAGGAAGATGGATACCCCCGCCGGCCCCCGGGCCGGTGTGGAGAAGGATGATACGATGGCGCTGCGAGTCTACAACACGCTGACGAAGACCAAGGAAACCTTCGAGCCGGTCCGGCCGGGCCACGTGGGGATGTATCTGTGCGGCCCGACGGTCTACAAGCCCAGCCACATCGGCCACGCCGTCAGCCCGATCCTCTTCGACACGATCAAGCGGTACCTCCTGCACAAGGGCTTCGACGTCACGCTGGTCATCAACATCACCGACGTGGACGACAAGCTCATCGTCGAGTCCCGGGCCCAGGGCCTCTCCATGGCCCAACTGGCCGAGCAGGTGATGGGCAACTACTTCGAGTGCCTCGACGCCCTGGGCGTCCGCAACGTCGACGCGTTCCCCAAGGCCACCGAGAACATCGGGAACATCATCGCGCTGGTCCAGCGCCTGGTGGACAACGGCGCGGCGTACGTGGTCGACGGGGACGTCTACTTCGACCACACCAAGTCCGCCGACTACGGCAAGCTGTCCGGGCGCAAGGTCGAGGAAGCCCTGTCCGGCACGCGGGAGGTCGCCTCCAGGAGCCACCACCCCGCCGATTTCGCCCTGTGGAAGGCCGCCAAGGCCGACGAGCCCTCGTGGAACTCCCCCTGGGGGCCGGGCCGTCCGGGCTGGCACATCGAGTGCTCGGCCATGAGCATGGCCATCCTGGGCGAGACCTTCGACATCCACGGCGGGGGCATGGACCTGATCTTCCCCCACCACGAGAACGAGATTGCCCAGAGCGAGACGGCCACCGGCAAGCCCTTCGCCCGCTACTGGCTGCACAACGGGCTGACCCGCATCCGCACCAAGGCCGCCGGGGGCGAGTGGACCAACGAGAAGATGTCCAAGAGCCTGGGCAACATCCGCACGATCAGCGATCTGCTGACGCAGTACAGCCCCGAGACGATCCGGATGTTCGTCCTGTCGACGCACTACCGCCGTCCGCTGGACTTCTCCGACGAGCAGTTGGACAACACCGAGAAGGCCGCCGGGACGTTCTACAGGCTCTTCGAGCGGATCGCCCGCACGACGGGCGAGGACGTCTACACCAGCGGCGAGGGCCTCAACCGCGTCCGCGACCAGGCGGGCTCGGAGCTGCAGCAGCAGTTCGTCAACGGCGTACTGGGCTGCCGCGTCAAGCTGTATGACGCGATGGACGACGACTTCAACACCGCCGGCGCGGTCGCCACGCTGCACGACCTGGCGGGGCTGATCAACCGCTACATCGACGCCTGCCGCCTGGAGGGCGAAGGCAAGACGGCCGACAAGGCGCTGGTCGCCGCCGCCGGGCGGGAGCTGATCTCCAGCGGGCGGCTGCTGGGGCTGTTCGAGGCGCCGCCGGCCGCGGCGACGGCGCGGGGGCTGGAGTCGGACCTGATGGACCTGCTGATCGACCTGCGGACGCAGGCCCGGCGGGGAAAGAACTTCGCCATGGCCGACCAGATCCGCGACCGGCTGGGCGAGATGGGGATCACCCTGGAAGACACTCCCGGCGGGACCGTCTGGCGGAAGGGCACGTGAGCGCGCGGGCGGCATTCCGCGTGCTGGGCATCGACCCGGGGCTGAACACCACGGGCTACGCCGCGATGGACTTCGCCGGCGTCGACGGCGTCATCGTCGAGGCCGGGGCGATCCGCACGACGACCGATGCGCCGATGGCGCGGCGGATCGAGCAGATCCACGCCGACCTGGCCGAACTGCTGGCCGAGCTGAGGCCAGACCGGGTGGCCGTCGAGAAGCTCTACGCCCACTACAAGCACCCGCGGACGTCGATCCTGATGGCGCACGCCCGGGGGGTCATCCTCCTGGCGGCCCAGCAGGCGGGCGTCGGCGTGATCGACCTGGCGGCGACGGAGGTCAAGAAGAGCCTCACCGGCAACGGCCACGCCTCCAAGCAGCAGATGCAGCGGGCGATCCAGACGGTCTGCCGCCTCGACGCGGTGCCCGAACCCCCCGACGTCGCCGACGCCATGGCCATCGCCCTGTGCGCCGGCCGCCACCTGGGACGCGACCGGCGGGCCCAGCCCTAACAAACCCAGAATTCGCTTCCCTTGCCCCCCCCCGGGCGGCTACAACAGCGGCATGATCGCCAAGATCGTCGGCAGATTGGAGCGCCTCGACGGGGCCAAGGCCCTGATCGATACCGGTGCGGGTCTGTGGTACGAGGTCCTGGTCCCGGCCTACAGCCTGGATTGGCTGGGCCGCCGCGTCGGCCAGGAGGTCGTGCTGCACACGATCCATTACCTCGAGGGCGACCCGGCCCGGGGCAACCTCGTCCCGCGCCTGGTGGGCCTGCCCGGCGAGGACGACCGGCGGTTCATCGAGCTGTTCACGTCGGTCAAGGGCATCGGCATCCGCAAGGCCCTGCGGGCGCTGGCCCTGCCCATCGCCGACGTCGCCGCCGCCATCGCCGCCGAGGACGCCGACGCGCTGACGGCGCTGCCGGAGGTCGGCAAGCGCACCGCCCAGCAGATCATCGCCGAACTGCACGACCGCCTCGACGACTTCGCCGCCCCGGCCACGGTGGCCGCCGAGTCGCGGCTCAACGACGCGGGCCTGCAGGCCGTCAGCGTCCTGATCCAACTGGGCGAGAAACGCGCCGACGCCGCCGCCCTGGTCGACCGGGCCCTGGCCGTCGCGCCGGAGCTGGACAGCCCCGAGGCGATCCTCCAGTGCGTCTACCGGCTGAAGGCGGGAGGCTGACATGGCCCGCGAAACGATCATCGCCGCCGGCTCGAACGGCCCGGAGGACGAGCAGTTCAACACGGCCCTGCGCCCCCACTCGCTGGATGAGTGCATCGGCTCGCCGGAACTGATGGAGAAGCTGAGGATCGCCATCACCGCCGCCCGCCAGCGGTCCGAGCCGATGGAGCACGTGATGCTGCACGGCCCGCCGGGCCTGGGCAAGACGACGCTGGCGTACGTGATCGCCCACGAGATGGGCGCCACGATCAAGGTCACCAGCGGCCCGGCGCTGACCCGCCCCAGCGACCTGATCGGCATCCTGACCAACCTGGACACCGGCGACGTGCTGTTCATCGACGAGATCCACCGCCTCACCCCGGCCGTCGAGGAGTACATCTACCCGGCGATGGAGGACTTCAAGGTCGACTTCGTGGTCGATTCCGGCATGCACAGCCGCACCATCAACCTGCCGCTGAAGCCCTTCACGCTCATCGGCGCCACGACCCGCGCCGGCATGCTCAGCCCGCCGCTGCGGACGCGGTTCGGCATCGCGCACCACCTGGAGTTCTGGTCCGACGAGGACCTCGCCCGCCGCGTGCGGATGACCGCCGACATGCTCAAGATCGCCTACGACGACGACGCCATCCTCACCATCGCCCGCCGCGCCCGAGGCACGCCCCGCATCGCCAACCGCCTCGTCCGCCGCTGCCGCGACTTCGCCCAGGTCAAGGGCGACGGCCGCCTCACCCCCAAGGCCGTCAACGCCGCCCTCAACCTCGAAGGCATCGACCTGCTCGGCCTGGACGACCTGGACCGCAAGTTCCTCGGCATCATCATCGACATCTACCGCGGCGGGCCCGTCGGCATCGAAGCCGCCGCCGCCACGCTCGGCGAGGAGGTCGACACGCTCGTCGACGTCGTCGAGCCCTTCCTCCTCCAGCGGGGCCTGCTCGCCCGCACCCGCCGCGGCCGCTCGGTCACGCTCAAGGCCTACGACCATCTCGGCCTGCCCGCCCCCGCCGACGACCGCCCCGACGCCCCCCTGTTCGGCGATCCGCCCGCCTGACCGCCGGCGCCGGGGAGTTGCGACCGGACATCCGCCCAAACCCCGTGACACGACCGGCCGCGCAACACTTTCCCGGCGCAGCAGGGGAAAATCCATTTCGCGGACAAGGAGAGATGCTACTTTTTTGGACACTTTTGAGCTGTAGGCAAAATCGCGTTCTGAGGGCCGAAATCATCCTAAATATTGTCTCTACCATCCTTTAGACTGATTTCACATCCTTTAATCTGTCCCGACATAGATGCTACTGCAGTGGCATCCCCCTCATCCGTCCCCGGTTTTGTGACATTTTTGTCGTTTTGCGGCCGAAGGGGTGAATACCTGTAATAGCTGCTTTGTACAGCGCTTATAACAGATTCAGGCAGTACGACCGCCCCCGCGCGGCCGCATCCGGGCCGGCGGAGGCCGTCCGGAACGCCCTGCAAGGCACGACACAGAATCGGGATTCTCGAAATTCCTTAATGAAAGTGTGGATAAACAATATCAATAATCCGTGATTTACTAGGGACAGGCATTTTGGCAGTTTGGATAAGTAGGGACGGACCCATGGCGTTGGCGCCGGATGTCCAACGTTCTCGGCATTCGCATCTGCATATTCACGGCAAGCGCTTGTAGTCCATAGACTTAGGGTTGGCAGCCTGCGCCGCCGACGTTCCTTCGGCGATCAGGCGATATTCCCGCCGCGCAGGCGTCATGTTCCGGCCCGGATGCCCCGCGGCGGCTCGGCGGATCCAGTCTGCCTGCCCTCCCGAACGCCGTGGAGCCTGACGGCGACGCTGAGAGATCGGGAGGGGGCGCTGGGGGATCCGGAAACGGGCATCTGACGGCCGCGCGCGGCCGGCGCCGTGTCGCCCCCGCCACGCGCCGCCCAGCCAGACGCCGCAGAACGTCCCGCCTTTGCGTTA
>JAAYZK010000161.1 GCA_012514895.1 Planctomycetota bacterium
CGGCGTTTCCTGCCCCGGCGTGGATGTCCGCCACGATACGGGCGGCCAGATCCTCGGCGACGGTGCCGACGGTGGTGCCCGCGAAGGCCTGGCGCATCTGCTCGCCCGCTCCCCCGTCGCCGAGGACGTCGTGGACGTGCTCGACGATGAGTTCGGCGCTCAGCTCCTCGTCGCGGACGCGGCGGGCGGCGCCGGCGGCGACGACCTCGTCGGCGTTGCGGGCCTGTTCGCCGTTGCCGTGCGGCAGGGGCACGTACAGGGCCGGGAGCCGGGCGGTGGTGACTTCCGCGACGGTCATGGCGCCGGCCCGGCAGACGGCCATGTCGGCGATGGCCAGGGCGGCGGCCATGTCCTCGATGTAGGGCACGCCGATGTAGTGCTCCATCGGGCTGGGTGCCTCATTCTTCCTGCCGTAGGCGTGCAGGATCTGGAACCCGTCGGCGATCAGCCGCTGCCGGGCGCCGACGATCGCGTCGTTGATGCTCTGCGCCCCCTGCGAACCGCCGGTGACCAGAATCGTGGGGCGGTCCTGCGCCAGGTCCCAGAGGTCGCGGGCGCGCCGGGCGTGCTGGCCGTCCGGGTCCTGGCCGAGGCCCGGACGCACCGGGATGCCGACGACCTCACCAGGCATGCCGGAACCGGCCACGGCGTTGAACCCGACGCCGCCGAGCCGGACGCCCAGTTTGTTGGCCACGCCGGCCAGCGCGTTGGATTCGACCACGTAGAACGGCAGGCCGAGGCTCCTGGCGGCGAGATAGGCGGGCGCGGCGACGTAGCCGCCGGTGCCGACGACCGCGTCCGCCGAGGTGTCGGTGAGGACGCGGCGGGCCTGCTTGACCGACTTGATCAGGCGGAACGGCAGCTTGAGCACGTCGAGGCCGATGCGGCGCGGCACCGGCACCGGGGTGATCAGGTGCAGCTCGAAGCCCCGCGCGGGGACGATGGCCGTCTCCAGTCCGCGGGTGGTGCCCAGTGCCTCGACGCGGGCGTCGTGGTTGGTGACGAGTGCTTCACCGATGGCCAGGGCCGGCTCAACATGGCCGGCGGTTCCCCCGCCGGCGAGGATGACCGTGGGGTGGGTGGGCCTGCTCATGTCAGGGTCAGCGCCTCCTTGGCTGGACGGGGCGATCCTCTCGTCCCCTGCGGGAGGAGGGCCGGCCTCGTCGTGGATGTTTCTCGGCTTCGACGCTACCAGCGCGCCCGGACACGCTCTGCGAGCGCTTGCCGACGCGCGTACCGCCGCCGTCTGCGCTGTCCGGCCGGGCGTCGCGCCCGGCGGTCACCGGCCGTCCGTAGCGGCCCGCGGTCGCCGCCTCCCGGCCGCCCCGGGTCCGGCGGGCGCCGCCGTCGGCAGCCTCGTCCGCCTCGTCCCGGCGGGCGGTGCGGCTCAGGCTCCGGGTCTCGTCGTTCTCCATGCCCGGCTCCTGGATGAACAGCATCCGGTCGGTGACCGGACGGCCGTAGTTCTGCATGTAGCTGATCGCCTCGGGCTCGTGGCGGGCAACGGCCGCCAGCACGCCCATCGAGGCCAGGGTGATCACCGTGGAGGTGCCGCCGGCAGAGATCATCGGCAGCTGGATGCCGGTGACCGGCAGCAGCCCGACGACGTAACCGATGTTGATGAATGCCTGCGAGACGACGCCGGCGGTCAGGGTCGCGGCCAGCAGCGCCTGGAAGCGGTTCTGGGCGCGGGTGGCGGCGCGCAGGCCGAAGACCCCCAGCGCGGCGAAGCCCAGGATGACCAGCGCGCCACCCCACAGCCCCAGCTCCTCACCGATGATGGCGAAAATGAAGTCGTTCTTGGCCTCGGGCAGGTAGAACCATTTGGCGCGCGACTGGCCCAGGCCGACGCCGAAGACGGAGCCGTCGGCCAGCGAGAGGAACCCCTGGTGGGACTGGTAGGCCGCGCCCCGGGTGTCGTCGAAGTTGCCCAGCAGCGTGTCGAAGTAGGTCAGGAAGCGCTGGGATCGGTACCCGCCGGCGGCGATCACGGCGATTATTCCCACGACGCCGACGACGAGGATGCCGAGGAAAACCCGCATGTTGACCCCGGCGAAGAACAGCGCGAAGACCATGACCAGACCGAAGGACAGGGCCATGCCGTAGTCGCCCTGCAGGGCGATGAGGATGAACCACGCGCCGGCGACGCCGCCGAAAAGCCAGGCGGACTTCAGCCGGCGGGGATCGTCCTTCTCCCGGGACCGGGACAGGACCCAGGCCCCGAAGACGGCGATGGCCACCTTGGCCATCTCCGAGGGCTGCAGCTGGATCGGGCCCAGCGGCAGCCAGGACTGCGACCCGACCTCCGCCCTGCCGGTGCCCAGCGGGGTCAGCACGAGCACCAGCAGCACCGTGGTGAGCACCGTCAGGGCCGGGGCGAGGCGGCGGATCCAGCCCAGCGGGAACTTCAGGGCGACCCAGAAGAAGAACAGCCCGATCACGACCATCACGGCGTGCCGGGTGGCCTCCGCCCACACGCTCGAGTTCTCCCTCGCCGACCACGTCATCGACGAGGAGAAGACCATGACCAGGCCCAGCCCGGTCAACAGGCAGACCAGCAGGCAGATCATGAAGTAGTCCAGGAGCGGGTTCGCGGTCATCTGCCGGTTGAGTTCGGCAAGTCTGCCGCGGAGACCAGGACGGGTGTCCGGCGTCAGGTCATCATCCTCGCCGGCCGGTTTCCGGCCGGGCGATAGCTTACTGGTGGTGGTCACGGCGTTCCTCCTGGAATGGAGTCGATGTGCTCTCCGCGGGAACCGGCTCGGTTCTCCCGGTCCTCGCGGCGTGCTGCGGCGGCGAACAGGTCGCCACGCTGAGCCATGCCGGTGTACATGTCCAGGGACGCGGCGGCCGGGGCCAGCAGGACTACTTTCGCCGGCGGTTCCAGCCGCGCAGCCCAGGACACGAGTTCGTCCATGGCCCCGGCGGGGTCGGTGGACGCGGTCGCGTACACCTCGACCCCGGGGGCGTGGCGCCTGACTGCTGCCGTGATCATCTCACGGTCGACGCCGAGAACCCCGACGGCGCGCAGACGTGCGGCGTGTTTCGCCACGAGTTCGTCGACGGAGGCGCCCTTGAGCTGCCCGCCGGCCAGCCAGACGACCTCGCCGTCCTCGTGCCCGGCCAGGGCCGCGGCGGCGGCGTGCGGGTTGGTCGCCTTGGAGTTGTCGACCCAGACGGTGCCGTGCGGGCCGGTGTGGACGGTCTCCCCACGGTGGC
>JAAYZK010000162.1 GCA_012514895.1 Planctomycetota bacterium
CTTCGAGATCGCCTGCGGGCGCTACCCGGCCGAGGATGAAGGGCTCGACGCCCTGATGGAGGAGCCCAACGACGCTCCCAACTGGGACGGGCCCTACCTGACCCGCAACGTCGTGCCCAAGGACCCGTGGGGCAACCCCTACGTCTACGTCTGCCCCGGTCGCATCAACACCAAGGGCTACGACGTCTACTCGGCCGGCCCCAACGGCAACGAAGGCGACGACGATGACATCGGCAACTGGATCGCCGAGAACTAGCGGCCTGACGCTCGTGGAGTTGATCCTCGTCATGGCGCTGCTGATGATGATGATGGCGGTCGTCACGCCGCGCGTGGGCGACTTCAGCCGTCACCGTGTGCTGATCGGCCACGGCGAGACGATCCTGGCGATGCTCCAGACGGCCAGGGACCGCGCCGCCGCCGAGGCGGTGCCCTACCGCCTCCAGGTCGACAGCGACGGGAGGGCGTGCCGCCTGCTCCGCCAGACCGCCGGCCACTTCGAGCCGCTGAGCGACCATCCCGACGGGCTGCACGCCCTGCCGGAGGGCATCCGCGTCAGCATCGAGCGCGACGACGGGGTCGAAGACGCCTTCGTGGAGTTCCGTCCTACCGGCGAGTGCACGGCTGCGCGGGTCCGCCTGGTGGAAGACGATCGTACGCCGGTCGTCCTGATCGCCGCGACGCCGCTGGACCCATTCCACCTGGCCGAAGACGACGAGGAGGACGCGCGGTGACGGTCTGGCGCCCTCGAACGCGCCGGCCCCTCTTGCAGGGGGGCGTGAGCCTGGTCGAAGTGCTTGCGGCCCTGGCGATGATCGCCGTGGTGGCCCCGGCGCTGGGGCGGGTGTGGGTGCTGTCGATGACGCTGGCGGGCAAGTCGGCCTCCGAGATCACCGCCGCCACTCTGGCCGAGAACCGCCTGGCCGAGATTGTCGCCGCCGGCGACGCCGCCGGGCTGGAGCTGTCCGACACCTTCGACGAGCCCCACCAGCGGTATCGCTGGCAGTGCACGCGAAGCCCTTGGAGCGGCGACAGCCGCCTGGTGCAGATCGACGTCACGGTGACCTGGACCGATCGCGGGCGTCCGCGGCAGGTCATCGTCAGCACGCTGGTGGAGGACACGGACGGATGAGGCACGGGGCCCGGGCATTCACGCTGCTGGAGACGCTGATGGCGGTGACGCTGATGGCCGTCGTCGCCACGGCGGCGTACGGCCTGCTGCACGGGGGGATGACTGCGCGGCGCGTCGTGGGCGCCCGCGTCCGGGAGAGCCGTGCGCTGGCCCTGGCGCTGGACCAGGTAGCCCGGCGGGTCGAGTCGGCCCTGCCGCCGACCGGTGTGCTGGCCGGGGAGTTCATCGGCGAAGACGCCGCGGACGGCATGAACCATGACCTGACCTTCCACTGCGCCCTGGACGCCCGCGGCACGCGATGGGCCGACGTCCGCAAGGTGCACGTCTACGTCGAGATCAGCAACGACGGGGCGCCCTGCCTGATGCTGGGCACCGTCACGAACCTGCTGGCGGCCGCCGCGCCCGACGAGAGCCCCCAGGTCCTCTGCCGTTCGGTCGGGGCGTTCGATGTGGAGTACTGCGACGGCGGGGCCTGGGTCGACACCTGGAACTCCACCGACAACGGCAATGCCTTGCCCGACGCGGTGCGCCTCACCCTGACGCTCGCCCCTGAGGACGACCAGGCCGAGGCGCTGTCTCTCCAGCGTGTGATCGTCCTGTCCCTGGCCGGCGGCGAGGAAGGAGACGCCTCGTGACGGGCCGGTGCTCCATGTGCGCCGAAGGCATGGCCTTCATCGTCGTGCTGTGGCTGATCGTGGCCATGAGCGCCGTGGCCATGGCCGTCGCGGCCGCGGCACGGACGCACTGCTATCACGCCGCCGCCATCGCCGCCGGCGTGCAGGCCCGGACCGTCGAGGCCGGCGCCCTGTGTTACGTGCTGGTGGCCCTGGGCGACATCGAAGGGGCGATGCCCGACGCGGTCGACCTGGCATGCGACGGGATGGAACTGGGCGACGGGGCGTTCTGGATCGTCCGCCCCCACCCCACCGACGACGCCGCGTGGGCGTTCGGCCTGGTCGACGAGGGCGGCAAGATCGACCTCAACACCGCCTCGCAGGCTGTTCTTGAAGGCCTGCCGAACATGACCGCGGACGTGGCCGCCGCGATCATCGACTGGCGCGACGAGGACGAGACGGTCACCGGCGGCGGGGCCGAGAGCGACTACTACCTCCGCCAGGACGACGCCTACAACGCCAAGAACGCCCCCTTCGAAACCGTCTGGGAGCTTCGCCTCGTGGCCGGCGTCGACGATGGCCTGCTCTACGGCGAGGACACCAACCGCAACGGCGTCCTGGATGCCTGGGAGAATGACGGCACCGGCAGCGACGGCGACGACGACGGCGACGGGCGTCTGAACCGGGGCCTGGCGGGGCTGACCACCGCGTATCTTCGCTGGCCCGACACGCCCGAGGGCATCGTGGACGTCAACGCCGCCGAACCTCAGCAGATCCGCCAGGCGCTGACCGGCGTCCTGTCCGAGGCCCGCGCGGAGGCCGTCGCCCAGCAGATCCAGCAGCGCCGCCCCTTCCCAAGCCTCTTCCACCTGCACTTCGCCTGCCAGTTGACCGCCGAGGAGTTCGCCGCGATCGAACAGGTCGTCGCCGTCCCGTCGCAGAGCGGCTTCCGCCTGAACGTCAACGCCGCGGGCGCCGGGGCCCTGGCGGCCCTGGGGGGGCTCGAAGAAGCCGACGTGGAGACCCTCCTGGCGGCAAGGGACGCGGCGGGCGACGTCGGCAGCAGCCTGGCCTGGATGCTCGACGCCCTCAGCCAGGACAAGCTGCTCGCCCTGGCCGCCGCCGGCATCACGGGGCGGTCGTGGCAGTACACCGCCGACATCGTGGCCGTCGCCGCCGGCGGTCGCGCGTTTCGTCACGTTCGCTATGCCATTGACGTCTCCAACGGCACCCCGCGGGTGATCCATCGGCTGGATCTGACCGCCTGCGGGTGGCCGCTCGACCCGGACATCCTGGACCGTCTCCGAGCCGGCGATGCGCTCGAGGAGGTCCTCAACCTCACCAGGGAATGATGAAGCTCAAGACGAACAACCTGTTGGCTTCGCTGAGCGGCGGCCGGCGCCTGGCGGTGCTGCTGCTGGGCGATCGGTCGGTGGGGTATGGCCTGCGGCGCTCCGGCGGCAAGGGCGTGGACGTGGAGGCTTTCACACCGGAAGGCGAGGTGTCCTGGGATGATCCCGAGCGACTGGGCGCAGCCTTCCGGGATCATCTGCGCAACCGAGGCCTGTCGGTCCGGCGGGTCGACACTGTCATCGCGGCCTGCAGCGCCACGGTCCTTCGCACGGCGACGCTGCCGCCCGCCACGGACGAGGCGCTGGTGGACGGGATGATCGCCACCGCCGTCGAGGAGGCCTTCGCCGAGCGCCCCGACAGCCTGGCCTACGCCTACCAGACCGTTGCGGCGGCCGACAGCGTCGCGGTGTCGATCTTCGGCTCTCGACGGGAGTCGCTGGCCCGCATCGAGGCGTTCCTGACGGCCGCCGCCCTGACGCCCAGGCGGATCGTGCCCGGCCCGGCGGCCCTGGCCGCGGCCCTGGACGGCGACGGGGCCGACCGCCTGATCTTCTACCCCCAGGGCGACACGCTGACGCTCGTCGCCGCCGCCGGCGGTCGATGCCGCTGGCAGCGGGACCTGCCGGCCGGCGATGACGACCTGGCACCCCACCTGCGCCGGGCGGCCCTGGTGGTGCCTGTCGCGGCGGCGGCGCCGCTGACGCTGGTCGGGACGGCCGCGGCCTGCGACCTGGCCGAGACGGTTCTGGCCGGCACCGGCGACCACCGGCGCCCCGTCGAGCGCGTGAGCCTTGAGGCCCTGATCGCCTTGCTGGCCGCCCCCCCGCTGCTGCGCCGGCGCCGGCTGAACCTGCTGGCGTCGCACGCCCTGACGCGACGGCCCGCCCTCCGCCGGGGGCTGCGGATCGGGGCCGTGGCGGCAGTCGTGCTGCTCGCGGCCCTGGCGGCCCTGATGGTCCGCTGGACCGCCGCCCGGCGCACCATCGCCCAGGCGCAGACCTCGCTGACGACCATGAAGCCCCAACTGGATCGCGCGCGGGCCGTCCAGGACCTCAACAGGCGCGCCGACGGGTGGTACCAGGCCAACCTCGGCTATCTCGACGTCCTGCGGGCCCTGGCCGAGAAGTTCCCCGAAGAAGGCTCCATCTGGCTGACCACGCTCCAGGTGGACCAGGACGGCCAGGTCACCCTCGCCGGGCAGGCCCGGACAGGCGGCGACGTGCTGGCCCTGCTGTCGGCCCTCCAGGGCGACCAGAGGTTCACCCAGCTCCAGAGGCACTTCATCCGCCCGCAGACCGGACGCGAGCCGCTGACGGTCTTCTCGGTCAGCTACCGTTACCAGGGAGACCTCACGCCATGAGTCTATCGCGACGCGAAAAGACCGCCGCCGTGGTCACCGCAGCCGTCGTGCTGCTGTGGGTGTTCGACAGAGCGATGCTGTCGCCGCTGTGGTCGCGCTATGCCGCCGACCGGGACCTGGCGGCGGCCAGACAGCAGGAATTACTCCAGGCCGGCCAGTTGCTCCGGCGCGCCGATCGGCTCCAGGAGGAGTACGACCGGCGCCTGGCGTCGGGGCTGGCCCTGCCGCCCTCGCAGGCCGAGGGCCGCATGGTGGAGGAGGTCCAGGCGTGGGCGGCGGAGGCGGGACTGGCCAACGTGTTCGTCCGCCCCGACCGCGCCGATCCTGACGCCGGCCTGCGGGTCATCCGCTGCCGCGTCACCGGCGAGGGGACCGCCGGCGCCCTGGTCCGGATGTGCTGGCTGATGGAGAATGCTGAGATCCCCCTGCGGATCGAAACGCTCCAGGTCGCGTCGCCCGACAGCGCCGCCGACAGGCTGACGATCCAGTTCCAGATCTCGACCCTCTGCCTGGAAGCCCTGACGGCGGCGCCGTCGCGCGCCGCCGCGACAACGCAGGAGCTGCGATGAACAGGACACCACGATTGGCGGGTCTGGCGGCCGTGACGCTGCTGCTGACGTCGGCGGCGGCGCAGGAGGCGGCCCGCCCGGCCGCGACGACGGCGCCCGCGGCCCAGCGGTCATTCGCCGATTACCAGGTGCTCGTGCGGCGAAACATCTTCTCGTCCGTCCGCCGTGCCGGGTCCGCGGCGCCGCGGACGGAACCGGCCTCCCGCCCGTCGGCGCCGGTCGACCTGGACCCGGCGGCCCAGTGGGTGCTGCGCGGGATGCTGGTGTGCCAGGCCGATTGCGTGGCGGTGATCGAACACGCCGTTACCGGGCAGTTGCAGTGGGTCACCGTCAACGAGCGTCTGTGCGGCCGGCGGGTCGAGCGGATGGACCTGGACCGCCTGTGGTTGGCCGACGAGGCCGGGGCAGTGACGGAGATTGCCGTCGGCGATCTGCTGACCGGGGAGGCGGCCGGCGAAGCCGGGCCGGTCACGCCGACGACGGCATCGGCCGCATCCGACACGCAGGCCGGCGCCAACCCCGCCCTTGAAGCGACACTGGAACGCCTGCGGCGCGCCCGCGCCCAGGAGAGTGGAGTACAGCCATGACGCACGAAAGCAGGACAACGTCGTTCCTTTCCCTATTCTCCCTGGCGGGCGCCCGGATCGGTCTGGTGGCGGCGGTCCTGGCGTGCCTGGCGTCGGCGGGACGGCCCGCGCCGGCGACGGCTCAGCCCGTCGACGAACCGGACGCCGTCGCCGAACCGGACGACGTCCATGCGGCCGAGGAGCCCGCCGACGACGCCGAGGATGGAGACGAAGCCCCCGGCGACGAGGACGACGCCCCGCCGGCCGTCCCGTTCGCCGAGGAGCCGACCGCCCAGGCCCCGGCCCCGGATGACGAGCGGCCCGCGCCCGCCCCGGTTCCCGTGCATCCTGAGCGCGACGCCTCCATCCTCGTCCCCGACGCCGGAGCGGCCGCCCCCGAACGGACCATGCTCATGAACTTCCACGACGCCCCCCTGGCGGCGGTCCTCAAGGAGATCTCCCAGCAGTTGGGGCTGGCCGTCATCGACGGCGACCGCGCCGACGGACGGGTCACGATCGAAAGCCGTGCCCCGATGACCGAGCGGCAGATCGTCGCGGCCCTCAATTCGGTGCTCAAGGTCAAAGGGCTGGCGGCGGTGCAGATCGGGCGGACGCTACGGATCACCACGCTGGACGAGGCCCGCACGAGCACCCTGCCCGTGCACAGCGGCAGCGACCCGGCGAGGATCGGCCAGTCCGACACGCTGATCCGTCAGATCATCCCGGTCCGCTACGGCAACGCCGAGCGGCTCGCCCGCGACCTGGCCGCCATCGTGCCCCCCTACGCCATCCTCGGCTCCAACGCCGCCAGCAACACGCTGATCTACACCGCCACCGAGGCCGACGCGCGTCACCTGGTCGAGATCGTCCGGGCGCTGGACGTCAGCCAGTCGTCGGCCTACACGGTCAGCGTGTTCCGCCTGGAGAACGCCGACGCGGCCAGCGCCGCGACGCTCGTGCAGAACGTCTTCAGCCCCGACACCCGCTCCCAGCAGAATGCCGCCAATCAGCGTGCGTTCCGGCGGCCCTTCGGCCCCGGCGGCGGAGAACAGCAGACTCCGTCCGACGACGGCGTCCGCGTCCAGCGGGTGGTGGCCGCCGCCGACCGCCAGACCAACGCGGTTGTCGTCAGCGCGCCGGCCGAGATCATGGACCTCATCGGCGAGACCCTCAGGGAGATCGACACCAACCCCCTGCGCCCCAATGACGTTCGGGTGTTCAACCTCGAATTCGCCGACGCCACCAACACCGCGCGGCTCATCGAAGACATCTTCAGCAGCGACCAGCAGTCCTCCAGCAGTTCCCGCACGGGTTTCCGACAATTCGTCTCCCGCCTCGGCGGGCCCGGAGGCAACGGCACCACCCAGGGCACCGTCGCGTCGCAGCGCGTGGCGGCTGCCGCCGATGCCCAGACCAATTCGATCGTGGTCACCGCGTCCCCGTCGGTGATGGACCTGATCGCCGAGGTCGTCCGAAAGATCGACACCATGCCGACGGCTGAAGAGTCGATCTTCGTCTACCCGCTGAGCAACGCCCAGGCCTCCGAACTGGAGAGCGTGCTGCAGGACATCTTCGAGGACCGCACCACCGCCTCCTCCCGGACCGGCGGGCGCACCGCGGCTTTCGCCGGCCGCAACGGCGCGACCGGACGCGGCGGGACGGGCACGAACGGCTCGGCACTGGCCGATTCCGCCGGCGACCTGGCGGGCAAGGTGTACATCGTGGCCGAGGAGTCCACCAACTCCCTGCTGGTGCGCACGGCTCCCAAGTACTTCCAGCGCGTCAAGGAGATCCTCAAGGAACTCGACCGGCCGACGCGGCAGGTGCTCATCAAGGTCCTGATCGCCGAGGTCACCCTCGACGATCTGCTGGACCTGGGCGCCGAGTTCAGCGTGCTGAACCTCGACTTCGGCGGCCCGGGCACCGGGCAGGTGGGCACCAACTTCGGCCTGTCGCCGCTCAGCAGCGGGCTGGTCGCCCGGTACGTCGACCCCGATTTCGACATCACGCTCCGCGCCCTGCAGCAGGTGGGCAGGCTCAACGTGCTCAGCCGTCCGTACCTGCTGGCCAGCGAGAACCAGGCCGCCCGCATTACCGTCGGCGAGGAGGTGCCTTACATCACCAACAGCCGCGTCACGGAAGCCGGGCAGGTTGTCAATTCCGTCGACTACCGCGATATTGGTATCATCATGGAGATCACGCCGTACATCGGCCCCGACGGGATGGTGATCCTGGACCTGTCCCAGGAGATCTCCAGCCGGACCGGCCGGACCGTGACGGTGTCGGAGGACTTCGCGGCCGAGGTCTACGCCAAGCGGCTGGCCGAAACCCGCGTGTCCATCGCCAACGGCCAGACGATCGTGATCGGCGGGCTGATGAAGGACTCGCTGACCGAGACCTCCAGCGGGGTGCCGCTGCTGTGCGACATCCCGCTGGTCGGCGCCCTGTTCCGCCGGACGGTCACCGAGACGCAGAAGACCGAGTTGCTGCTGTTCCTCTGCCCGCAGACGGCCCTGACGCCGGCGGAACTGCAGAC
Source organism: Planctomycetota bacterium (assembly GCA_012514895.1). Lineage (GTDB taxonomy): Bacteria > Planctomycetota > Phycisphaerae > SM23-33 > FEN-1343 > JAAYZK01. The sequence continues at coordinate 8,128 of JAAYZK010000162.1, forward strand.
CGTCAGCGATCGGACGGCCGGCCAGGCCGACCAGGTCCGACAGGTCGGGCAGTCGGGCGACTACGAGCGAAGCCTCCAGGAGATCGCTCCGACGCCGCGGACCTCTGACATCGCGGACCAGACATCCGCGGGAGCGACGCAACCATGAAGCACGAGACGTTACATGTCTGGAGCGTCCTGGCGGCACTGGCCGTCGCGATGGCCGGAGGGTGCGCGCCGGCCCGCACCCCGGTCAACGGCAATCCGTCCGCGGCTTTCGCCCCCGACCCGACGGCCTCGCAACTGCAGGACCTGGCCGGGGCGATGCTGCTGTTCTTCGGGGCCTACGACCGTCTGCCGACGGAACTGGACGAACTGCAGTCTGCCACGGGCCTGCAGGACGCCCAGTTGGTCGATCCCGTCACGGCACGCCCGTTTCTCTATGATCCGACGGGCCTGGCCCTCGCGTCGGCCGGAAGGATGATCGTGCTCCTGGCGGCGCCGGCGCCTGGCGCCCGGGTCTGCTACGGCCTGACCGTGTACCGGAACTCCGGCGGCATGCACGCCGATGTGGTCACCTTCCCTGCCGACGCCTGGGCCACGATACGCGCCGCCCCGGACGCTCCCGCGCAGGAGCCTTAGCGTGAAAGTGCTGATCGTTGAAGACCATGCGCCATTGCGGCTGAGCCTCGACCAGGGGCTCCGGGAGGAGGGGTTCGTCGTCGAATCCGCCCCCGACGGAGAGGAAGGCCTCTGGCTGGCCCGCAACGCCGACCCCGACGTCATCGTCCTGGATCTGATGCTGCCGAAACTGGACGGCCTGACGCTGCTGAAACGCCTCCGCGAGCACGACCGGCGGACCGCCGTCCTCATCCTCACCGCCCGCGACGCGGTGGAGGACCGGGTGGCCGGGCTGGACCTCGGCGCCGACGATTACCTGCCCAAGCCGTTCGCCTTCGATGAACTGCTCGCCCGCGTCCGCGCCCTGTGCCGCCGGCGCTACGAAGATCGCTCCCCGCACATCCAGGTGGGCGACCTGGCTATCGACACCACCACCCGCCAGGTGGCCGTCGCCGGCCGCCCCATCGCCCTGACCCCGCGGGAGTACACCCTGCTGGTGCTCCTGGCGCGGGAGGCGCCGCGGGTGCTGGGACGCGAGGAGATCTGGCAGCGCGTTTACGAGTTCCACTCCGATGCGGTCAGCAACGTGGTGGATGTCTACATCGGCTACCTCCGCAAGAAGCTCGACGACCCCGACGGCCCCAGCCGCATCGAGACCATCCGCGGGTACGGCTACCGGCTGGCGACCGTTGCGGGCGACGAGTCCAGGTGAGTGTGCGATGAATGGTGCTTCACTGAAGACCCGGCTGCTGGTGTGGCTGCTGCCGGCCCTGATCCTGCTGGTGATCGTCGCGGCGGTGGGTCTGTATTCGCTGCAGAAGGACCTGCTGGTCCAGCAGTTCGACCAGCAGCTCGGCAAACGGGCCTTCGACGCCAGTCGCGACCTGTGGATCCGCCGGGTGGAGACCGTCGAGGCGGACGCCTCCGAGCCGCTGGAGGGCCTGCAGTTCGTGGAGATGTGGGACCTGGACACCGGTCGGCTCTGGCGGGCCCTGCCCGACGACCACCGGCCGTCCGCGGCGCCGCTCGTCCCCGCCCCGGCCGACCGCGACGCTGTCCTCTCGACCGTCCGCCTGGACGACGGCCGGCGCGTCCGCGTGCTGGCGTTGCGGATGCGCCCGCCCCGCCGTCCCTGGCGAGGCCGTCCGGACCACCGGCGCCCGGAGACCGAACCGACCCCCTTCGCCCTGGACGATCCGGACGGTCCGGCCTCCGGCGACGGGACGCCGCCGGAGGAGGACCGCGAGCTCGACACGCGGAACGACCGGCTCTTCCTGGCCGCGGCCGACCTGGCGCCGCTTCACGCCGAGCTGCGGCGCTGGGCCACGTGGCTGTCATTCGCCAGCGCCGCGTCGATCGGTATCGTTGCGGTGATCGTGCTGCTGGGCGTCAACCGCGGCCTGCGGCCGCTTCACTCCGTCGCCGCCGACATCGCCACAGTCGACGCGGCCCACCTGACCCAACGCGTGCACGGAGCCGACGTGCCGGCGGAACTGCGCCCGGTGGTCGCCCAGCTCAACGGCCTGCTCGACCGCCTCCAGCAGGCCTTCGAACGTGAACGCTCGTTCCTGGCGGCCGCCGCCCATGAACTGCGTACCCCCCTGGCCGGCGTGCGCTCGCAACTGGAGGTGTGCCTGCGCCGCCCCCGGACGCCCGAGGACTACCGCGGCACAATGCAGGGCTGCCTGCAGTCGACGATTTCAATCCAGCGGATCGTCGACGCCTTGCTGCAGATCTCCCGTCTGGAAGCCGGGCAGGTGCCCACGGGGGCAGAGGCGGTGGATCTGTCCCGAATGCTTGCCGAGGAGATCGGCTCGCTCGGCGACACCATGGGGCAGCGCAACCTCAGCCTGCGATGGGATGTGCGCGAGCACCTCCGGGTCACCGCGGATCCCGAGCTGCTGCGGCGGGTGGTGGCCAACCTGCTGAACAACGCCGCGGTCTACGCCGACGCGGGCACGTGGGTGGCCGTGACCGCCCGTCCGGCCGACGACATGGTGCAGGTGGAGATCACCAATCCCGCCGCCGACCTCCAGCGGTGCGACCTCGACCGCATGTTCGATCCCTTCTGGCGGCGCGACGAGGCCCGCAGCGACGGCGGCGCCCACGCCGGGATCGGTCTGGCCATCGTGCGCCAGGCGGTGACGGTGCTGGGGGGGCGGATCGCGGCAGACCTGGACACCGCGGGAACGCTGGCCCTCACACTGCGCCTCGCGGGGGGGGACGGGGGCCAGCCTCGCCGGGCCGACGGACCTGCCCCCGCGGTCCGCCGATGAGGACGTCGCGACCGTGCCGGTCGATCCTGGCCGGCAAGCCCGCATGAACGGCCGCGGCCGCCTGATCCTCCAGGCCGGAGGCGGGCACAACGAACCTTGGCCCCGACAGACCTGTCCCGGAGCATCCCGGCGCCGAGACAGGGCCTCACGACCGCCGTGAGGCACGCGCAAGGCAGATCCCGCGGTTGCGGGGGTTGTCGCCGTTCCTGCGCTTCATTCTTCCCTTTCCAGGCGATTGGAAGTCTGGTACAAAAGGGGTGGCGGGTTCAGTTGGCCTCTGCCGGGCGCCCGCCGCCTCCGGGGGCCGGGGCCGTGCCTCCAGGGCGCGATGGACGGGGCTCACAGAAGGGAATCACCAGATGAGACCGGGTCAGTGGGTGTTGTGTCTGGGGCTGGTCTGCTTGTTTGCCGTCGCATCAGTGGGAGCGGAGGACCGCCGCTCGCCGGCGTTGGATGAGCCGACGGTCGGCCGCTATCTGCAGATGCTCCAGCGCCGGCCGGATTCGGACTACCTGTTCGACCGGTTCTACAACGAATGGCTCCAGTACGACTCCCTGGCCGCGCTGCGCGAGCATCTCCAGGGTCGCGTCGATGCCGGCGGCGCGCCGGGCGATCTGCTGCTGCTGGCGCTGCTGGAGCAGAAACAGGGCGACGACCTGGCGGCCCTGCAGCTCTACAACCGCGCACTGGAGCGGTCCCCCGCCTCGCCCGACATTCTCCTGCGCCGGGCCGAACTGGAGATGGCCACGCTGGATTTCGCCTCGGCCGCGACCGACCTGAGCACGGCCGTCGCGTCCAACCCCGATCCCCCGCTGGCGCGGACGCTCCGCAAGAAGCTGGGCACGGCCTACCTGCGCGACGGGCGCCAGGCCGAGGCCCTCCAGACGTGGGACGCCCTGGCCGCCGACGCCCCCGACGACCAGGACCTGCAGGAGGATCTGCTGGAGCTGAAGCTCGCCGAGGGCCTGTATGACCAGGCGGCCGCGGACTGTCGTTCGCTGATCGAGCGGGCGCCCACGCGCTACAAGGCCGTGATGCTGCAACTGCGTCTCGGCGACATCCTCCAGCGCGCCGGCAGGAAGGACGACTCCCTGGCGGCGTACCGCAAGGCGTTAGAGGGCGTCGGGGCCGACTCGTGGGTGCAGAAGCAGGTGCTCGCGCAGATCGAGCGGATCTTCGACGCCGACAGCGACGTGACCGGCCTGGCCCGGTACTACGAGTCGCTGCGGCAGGACTACCCCCAGCGGCCGGAGATCCTCCGCCGCGAGGCCGGCGTGCTCATGCGCGCGGGGCAGACCGACAAGGCCCTGGAGGCCTTTGCCGCCCTGGTCGAGGCGACAGCCGGCGACGTGGACCATCGCCGGCAGTATGCCGCGATGCTCGCCGAGGCGGGCAGGACCGACCAGGCGATCGCCGCCGCGACCCGGCTGGTCGAGGAGAATCCCGACGACGCCGAAGGGTTCATCCGCCTGGCCGGAATCTACCACCAGGCCGGCCAGTCCGAAGAAGCGGGCCGGACGATCCTGCAGTACGTCGAGAAGGCCGAGCCGTCGCTGTTCACGTTCCTGCGCGCGGGACGGCTGCTGGAGTCCTACGGGCAGACCGACGCCGCGGGGCAGGTGTACCATCGGATGGTCCAGGCGCTGGGCGACAGCGTGGAGGCGGTCGAAGCCCGCGCTGCCTGGCTGATGCGCAGCAATCAGCAGCCGGCTGCCCTGGCCGCCCTGCGGCAACTCGCCCTTACCGCCGACGCCGCGACCCTGGTGCGCATCAGCCAGTTGCTGGCCGGCCACCGGAAGCAGCAGGAGGCGTTCGAGATCCTCCAGGCCCGTCGCGACGACCTCGGGGACGATCCGGCCTTCCTGGCCGAGATGGTCCGTGCGGCCGCCGGGACGGAACGCCACGATCTGGCCTATGAGCTGGCGTTGGTCCTCCTGGACCGGGCCGGGCGGATGGCCGCGGCCCGCGCGCCCATGGCCGAGGCGGCCATGGCGCTTCACAAGCTCGACGACGCCCAGGCACGTGTCGACGCCCTGAAGGCCCTGGACGGCCGCAGCGCGGGCCGGACCTGCCTGCTGGTCGAATGGCTCGACGCCCAGGGCCGCAGCGCGGAGGCCGACGGCGTGATGGCCCAGGCCCTCGCGGCCGACCCCGCCGGCGAGATGCTCTGCGAGCAGGCCTACCAGCTCGCCCGCCGCCGAGGCGACTACGATCGGGCCGACGCGGCACTGACGGGGCTGATGCAGCAGCACCCCGAGTCCCGCGCTTCGTACCTGCGGGAACGCGTGGACCTCTGCCTGGACACCGGGCGCCATGCCGAAGCCCTGGCCGCGACACACCAGTGGCAGCAGGCGGCGCCGACGGCCCCGGCGGCATGGCTGGCCGAGGCCCGGGTGCACTCCGAGGCCGGACGGCCGGCCGAGGCGGTCGAGGTGCTCCGCCGGGCCAGCTATCGCCTGCGCGACGACCGGATGATCCTGCGACGGCTCAGCCAGGCGCTGATGGCCGACGACCGGTACGACGACGCCGAGCAGGTATACTGGCGGTTGCTGGAGTCCGCCCAGGATCCGGCCGAACGGCTGGCCGTCGTGGGCGAACTGGCCCAACTGGCCGAGATGCGCGGCCGCAGCGACGCCCTGATCCGCCACTTCGAGAGCCGCTGCCAGACCGACACCGAATCGGTCTTTCCCGTGCTGGCCCTGGCGACGATCCACCAGAGGCTCTACAACTACCAGGAGCAGCGCAGGTACCTGCTCGAGGCCGCCGACCGGCGCAGCGACGATCCGGACCTGCTGATCCAGGTCGCCCGGCTGGAGCGCGACAACGGCGACATGGATGCCGCGGTGGCCACGCTGGAACGAGCCGCGCCGCTGGACACCGCCGGGCGGGCCCGGCGGGAGTTGCTGGACCTGCTCTTCCTGACCGGGCGGGAGCAGCGCGGGCGCGAGTTGCTGGCCGAGATGCTCGCCGGCCGTCTGGCCGACGCCGACACCGTCGAGCGGATCGTCCAGACGCTGACGACCGCCATGGACCATGACGGCGCGCTGGAACTGCTGCGGCGGGAGTCGTCGCAGTTCAGCGGCGACGTGCGGCTGGCGTTTCTGCGTGCCTGCGTGCTGGAGGAGGCCCTCCGTCCGGAGGAGGCCGTGGCGGCGTTCCTGGACGTGCTGGATCTGCCGCGAGAGAACGTGCTGCGCGACGCCGCCGCCGCCGGCAGCCCGCTGGACATGTACGGCGCCCACGCCGCGATGCTGGCGGGCTTCATGCCGCCCGAGGCGCTGGACATCATGAAGCTGCAGCCGGCCGGGATGGTCGCCTACCAGCACCGCCAGACCGGCCGCCACGGGCCCTACTTCCCCGGCATGGGCGGCGCGGGATCGGGCATCATGCTGCCGTCGGCGCCGCAGGAGACCGAGGCGCTCGTCCTGGCGCACCTGGCCCAGCTCAGCGCGGACATGGACGAGGACGCCGGCGACCGCCTGCTGGCGGCCCTGGCCGGCCGCCGGGTGAAGCACGCCGAACTGAAGCTGGCGGTCACCCGGATGGAGGACGGCACATCCATCCTCGAGCAGTACCGCCGCGACCATCCCGACGACAAGGTCGTCGCCGCCATCTGGCTGATGAACGGAATCGAGGAGGGCCTGGTTCCGGAGGATCTCCAGACCGTCTACCAGTTGCTCAAGGAGGACTGGCCTCAACTGGCGGCCCTGGGCGCGATCGGCGCCATCCAACACGGCGGCGAGGTCGACGAGGCCCTGGTCAACGAGGCCATGGACCTGATCGAGGCCCAGGAGAAGATCAACGATTACGTCGTTCTCGGCCTGGTCTACATGAGCTCGGAGGCGATGGCCCAGGACGGCGCGGTCAGCGACGACCTGCGGGCGCGGCTTCGCGGGCTGATCGTGGACCGGTGCGGGCAGCTTGCGGCCAACCAGCAGTTCGGGCCCTACGTGTTCGAGATGGTGATGCAGGCCATGACCCAGGAAGACGACCTGGGGACCCTGGTCGAGATGCTCGACGCCGAATGCCGCCGCGGCGCCGCAGGCCAGGCGTCGGCGGGCGGCCCGTACCTCCCGGGCATGGGCGGTCCGGCCGGGCTGTTCGAGCCGCTGACCTTCCCGCCCCAGTGGCTGCCGTCGGTCCCGCCCGCGGTGCTGGCGGCCCACGAGCACCTGGCGACGATGAGCGAGGCGGTGGCGGTCCACCTGGACAAGGCCACCGATCCGACCCTTCGGATCCTGCTGCTGGATCTCTGCGGGCAGAGCGACGAGGTCGACCGCCGCATCGCCGAGATGCTCGAGGCACCCAGGCCCGCCCTGGGCCACTATGTCCTGGCCGCGGCCCGCGCCGGCGCGCAGGACCGCCACGACGACGTCGTGGCCCTGCTGAACAAGGCCCGCCATCTGCCCATGCGCCAGAGCGACCGGTTGATGGTCGAGTCGGTCCTGCTGACCCATGCGATGAAATCCATCGAGGCCGGCGGGGACGGCGCTTCGCCGCAGCAGGTCGAGGGGACGAAGGAACTGGCCCTCCAGGCCGCCCTGCGCCTCCGCCAGCAGCGCCTCGACACCGAGCAGAAGCTCCAGTTGGCCTCGATCCTGGAGGCGCTGGGCCGAAGCGAGGATGCCCGGCAGCTCCAGCAGGCGACCACCCAGCCCGGAGCGATGGCTGCAGGCTATCGCGGCGCAATGTACCACGGGCCCCAGACGCCCGACTTGGACGAGCGCATCCAGACGCTGCTGGAGAAGAACGACACCGGCGGTGCCGCCAGACTGCTGGCCCAGACGATGCGCTCGCTGTTCCGCGGCACGCTGACCGGCCTGGCCGCCGGCCAGGGCCTGCAGAACCAGTACGAGTATCAACAGCTTCGCGAGACCGCCGTCGCCAACGGCCTTGACGACGAACTGCTGGCCGAGCTGAAGCCGGAGGATCCCGAGAACGCACGGCTGATGGCGGAGTACGCCTACGCCTGCGACATGCTGGACCTGGCCGACAAGGCCGTCGAGGGCTACCGCCGGACGCTGCAGTCCAAGTCGGACAGTTGGCTGGCCCACGGACGGCTGGCGATTCTGCTGAGCGATAAGGAGCCCGAGGCGGCCCGGACACACCTCCTGGAGGCCCTGAAGCTCCGGCCGCAGGCCGTCGTCCCGATGGTGATGGAAGGATTCGACGAGATCGAGGATCCGGCCGTCCGGCTGGCGATCTGCGAGGCCCTGGTGAACGCGGCGGAGTCCCTGGCGGACGACCGCAAGGCGGATCTGTCCTGGCTGACCCCGTTGGATGCGACGCTGGCGGACCCCTACTACCGCTCCGACAGCCAGTGGAAGGGGCTGTTCCATTTCGGCGAGTTGACCGAGGAGGAGAAGGCCGCGAAGCTCGAGTCCAACAGGGCCCTGCTTCTGGAAGCCTCCGCCGCCTCCCAGCCCGCCGACCGGCAGACCGAGGCGGACCTGCTGGCCCGCCGCGTGGCGCTGTGCCGCCGGGTGTGCGATCTCGGCCTGTACCGCGGCGAGAATGCCGAGCTGTTCTTCACCCGCAAGGTCAACCTGTACGCCTTCTACGGCGGGGACACCGCCGAGCTGGTCGACGACGCCGAACGCATCCTCCGTGCGTCGGCAGCCCCGGCGCCGCACGCCGTGCGGCAGGTGTACTCGCGACACTACTACTTTTCCGGCATGGAGGCGGACAGTTCCGAAGCCGTCTCCCCCGCGAGGTTCTTCGCCCGTTGGGCGGTCCGCAACGACGGAGGCCCGCGCTTCGACGCGCTGCTGGCCGACCTGCAGTCCCCACGCGCCCGCGCCGTACGGGGCGATCTGGAGGCCCTGCGGCAGCTCTATGCGGCCGGCGACGAGGCGTTCATCGCCGTCGCCGAGAACTGGCTGAAGGCGTCAGACGGACGGCCGCGGCGGGGGCCCGACGAGACGGACCGCCTCGGGGAGATCCTCACCGTCTGGAAGGAGACCCGACGCACGGTCAGCCTCACCCCCCTGGTCGTCGCGCAGCTCAAGCAGACCGAGAACGGGATGTGGTCGGGCGACCCTGCCATCACGGCCGGGGCCCACTGGGTGCGCCTGGTCTACCGGCAGCAGGGCCGCCAGGCCGGCGACGCCCTGCTGAACACGCTGAAGGACGAACTGATCGACCCCAACGCGATGGCGCAGCTCGTGCGCATGGCGAAGTCCGGCTCCTACACCATGTCGCGCCGGCTGATGCCGGCGATGGCCTATTTCAGCCTGCTGGAGAACCTGACCGAAGTGCGCGGCTCCATGGGCGGCGAGGCACCCGACGCGGCCTTCTGGCCGGCCATCGAGCACCTCGGCCGGCACACCGAGATCCTCAGCGGCGGGGGCCCCTTCGGTCGGATGAGCTTTCTGAACCACACCCTGGAATCGCAGAGCGACGACCCGGACTTCATCCTCGCCTCGCCGCTGGGCGGACCGTGGGACCAGTTCAGCGTCGTCAGCCTGGGCGAGAATTGGACGCTGCTGAACAACGTAGTGCGACAGTGCAGCCGAAACTCCTGGGCGGGCGACAGGCTCCGCAAGGCCCTCAACGAGATGCCCCAGCGCCCCTTCGGCGCCGGCCTGCTGCAGGCGCTGATGGACAAACCGACGGCCGAGAGCGTGTTCGGCTACCTGGGCGACCATGCCGCGACGATGGCGGCCGGCGATCCGAAGCGGCGCAAGGACCTCGCCCTGGCGATCCGCGACATCGCCCTGGACAACGGGTGGGACCTCCAGGCGCTGCAGAGCGAACGCGCCCTGGCGTTCCGCGAGATCTTCCTGGCGGAGGTGGAGGGTCTCGATCTGCCCGACCCGATGCAGCGCCTGGGCGAGATGGACGTCGACCGGGACCTCGGCGCCTACGTCGAGTACGCCGGGACGGCTATCAGCCGCGAGCTTCAGCGCGACCCTCAGCGCGCGTTCGAGATGCTCAAGCTGGCCCATGAACGCCTGGGCCGCAGCCGTTCGGCGCGGGGCAACCCCTCCTACCGGGACCACATGGTGCGGCAGCTTGCGGCGCAGTTCGAGGACGCCTCCCTGCCGCTGCCGGCGCTGGCCGAGTTGATCCGCTGGGCCGCCGAGCAGCCACAGATGCTCCAGGGGAGCGCCCTCCATGAGAGCACCGCGCGTCAGCTTCGCAGCCACGTCCAGCATCGCCTGCGGACTCTGGCCGGGGCGCAGACCGATGCGGAGATCCGACGGGCCGAGTCCCATCCCGACAGCGCCGCCATCCGGACGATCCTGACGGAGATCCTGGACACGTTCGGCGCGATGGACCCGCCCGGGTTGGCCGAGAGCTTCGAGCGGTACGCCTGGAGCGAAGAGGAACTCGCCTCGCTGCGCGGCTGGGTGGGCGAGCAGATGGCCGCGGGCAAGGCGGTGCTGGAACCGCTGGCCGTCGAACTGGACCTGGAGATCCACGCGGCCGAGCACTTCCCGGAGGTCTGGCCGCCGAAGCCCTGCGAGAACTGCGGCCGCGTGCACGGCGTCGACTACGAGCGGATCGCCTCGCTGCCCCCCACCTTCGTGGACTTCATGCGACGGCGGCTGGAGCGGGACGATCTGCCGGCGGCCGTGCGCGCCGATGAGTACGTCGAGGCGGTGCAGCGCTTGTCGGGCTGCCGTGACCTGGCGCCGCTGGCGCCGGCCGCGGCGGCGCTGATGTTCGATCGACAGGACCGCGGCGCCCCGGCCCTGCTGCACGACGACGATACCGTGGAGCGGCTCTGTGCCCTGGCGCGGATGCTGGCGGACTGCCCGCCGGGCCCGCAGCGCGATGAGGCGGCGGCCAAGCTCTGCCAGGAATGGGTCCCGGCCCTCCGCGAGGTCCGCAGGATGGGGATGTACGGCGGCGACTACCCCGAAGAGGTGACCGGCGCCGCGCTGGCGATGGTGCGCCTGCACCTGAGCCTGGGGCAGACCGGTCAGGCGCTGTCGCTGCTGAACGACCCCCGGATGAAGCTGGCGGACACGCCGTCGGCGTACCTCGACCTGCTGGCCTATCCGGCCCTGGCCGAGTGGTTGAACGAGCATCTGACCGGCAAGGGTGAGGCCCTGGCGGTGGCCGCCGTCGCGGATACCGGGGGTTGGACCGCCCGATCGATGAGCATGACGCCGGAGCGGATCGAAGCCGTCCGCCAGGTGCTTTCGGCCATCCAGGACGAGCCGTCCCGCCAGGTGCTCGAGGCGGTCGTGGAAAGGGCGCAGTGGAAGGCCCCCGGCGACGGGGAGAACCAGTTCGCCCTCACCGACGATCAGCGGCGCACCGCCGAACGGATTCTCGCCTGCCAGGATGACGGGATCCGGCGCCTGCTGTTGCTGCTTCTGCCGGAAGCCGACGAGCTGGACGAGGCCCTGATCGCGGCGTGGGACACCTGCGAGCACGAGCGGATCATGGGCATGAAGGACCAGCGCAGCGGCGTCTACAGCCAAGGGTTCAGCCGCTACGTCCGGGCGATGCTGCGGCAGGGCCGCTTCGACCAGTTCCTGCAGAAACGGCAGGCCCTGCAGGCCCGGGCGTCGCGCGTCGACAGCTATGCGGCGATGTCCCTGCGGCGGACGTTCGACGCCTCGGCGTTGAGCCTCCTGACCGGCCAGCCCGCCGAAAACATGGCGTGGCGCCGGCCGCCGGAGGAACTGCTGGAGTTCGGCATGGCGTTGCTGGCCGAGAAGTCGCCCCGGTTCGACGGGACATGGCGGGAGCATGGCCAGGACCTGGACGCCATCGCGGTGGCCGTGCACCTGCTGGGCTGCCTGAACGGCCAGCAGGAGAAGGCTGACGCCTGGGCCGACAGCCGGGGATGGAGGGCCGGCCGGATCCCCTGGAACGATGCGCAGCCCCGGGAGATCAGCCATTTCGAGGCCCCGGACCTGGCCGCCCTGGTCGCGTCGATCGCCGGGGCGAAGGGCGGGCAGGTCGAGCAGCAGGCCGAAGCCCTCGCCGGCGCCCTGCTGAGCCGGCGGTATCTCCCCGGCGGCCGCGTCCTGGTGGAGCCGGAAGACGACAAGGATGCCGCCGACTGGCAGGCCCGGGTGCTCAAGCGCTATCCGGCCGCCGAACCGGTGATCCGGCGGGCGGCCGAGCTGTACGAGCAGCGGGCGCCCAGGCCGGCGGGCCAGGCGGACGCAACGCAGCCGGCGGGCGGCGCCGGACAGGAGCCACAGCCCTGAACGATCCCCTGTCCAACGCAGAGCTGCACCGCTTCGTCGAGCGCGTCCGCCGCCGTCTGAACCGCGACCGCCTGCTCCGCGCAGCCATCCTCGGCTCGGTGGCGGCGGCCGCGGGCGCCGCCGCGACCGCGCTGGGATTCGTCATGGCCGGCCACCACCCGCCGGCGGCCTGGGTCGCGGCCGGCGGGGCGCCGGGCGCCGCGGGCGGGCTTATCCTCGCCTTCCGCCGCCGCGTGACCCATGAGGCCGCGGCCGCCGTGGCCGATCGCTTCTTCGATCTGGCCGACGGGCTGACCTCCGCCCTGGGCTTCGAGCGGGATCGCCGCCTCGGCGGAATCTACCGGCTCCAGGCGGCCCACACCGGCGCCGGCATCGCCGCCCAGAATCCCGATGCCGTCCGGCGCCCTCCGCCCTGGCGCGTGGCCATCCTGGCGGTCGTGCTGCTGGGCGCGGCGGGCTTCCTGGGCACCTTCGCCGACTCCCCCGCCGTGGCTGCCCGCGGCCGGCAGCGCCAGGACACGCTGCTGCGCACCGAGACGGCGGCCGAACGCCTGAAGGCGGCGGTCCGGGAGTTGGCCCAGACGCTGACCGACGAGCAACGCGAGGCGCTCGACCGCGCCGGCATCAGGCGGATGATCGACGAGCTCGGCCCCGTCGAGGACGCCCGCGAAGCCCTGCGGGCCCTGGCCGAGATCGAACGCCGGGCGCGCGACCTGCCCGTGCGGCAGCAGGTCGCCAACGACGCCCGGTACCTCGAGCAGGCCGGCCGCGAGATGCAGCGGCGCCGGCAGGACACCCCGCTCGCCCGTGCCCTGGTGGAGGGCCGGCACGCCGACGCCGCCAAGGCACTGGCCAGGCAGAAGCTCGACGCGGGCGAGCACCCCGAATCGCAGCCGGCCGCATCCCCCGATGCGCTGGGGGAGCTCAGCGATCGCGCCGGCCGGCTCCGCCAGGCCACCGAAGGCATGAAGGCCGCCTCGCAGCGCCTGGCCGACCTGGACAGCCAGGCGAGGGAACTGGGCGAGCAACTCGCCGACGCGGCCGAGGCGACCTCGTCCCAACTGGCCGAACTGCAGCGGAACTGCGAGGGCGGCGCCTGCTCCGAGGCCGAACGGGCCCGGGCGGACGAGCAGGCGGCCGATTGCGACGCGCGCCTGGCGGCCCTGGGCGACGCGATGGAGGGCCTGGAGAGCCGCAGCCGCTTCCTGGCGAAGCTGGACGACCTGATGAAGGATCTCAACCGCTGCCAGGGGTACGTCGCCGGGCAGTGCGACCTGCCGGAGGGGCGCAACGCCCGGGGGATCGGCTCGGGCGACCACGGACAGACCGCCGACCGCACGGACCCGCCCGACGGGCGTGGCGAACAGGCGCAGTTGACGGGCCGGCACGGGAGCGGGCCGAGCCTCGTCGCGGTCGTCGACGCCCCCACGGGCGAGGGCGTGCGGCGGGTGTCTTCGCAGGGGCGCCGGGAGCAGTTCCGCCGGCAGGTCGAGTCGATCATCCGACGCGAGGATGTGCCCCCGTCGTTGAAGACGGGAGTGAAACTGTACTTCGAGCGGATCCATGATGCGGCGCCGGCCGTGGATTCGCCTTCCCCTGCCGGCCAGGAGCATCCATGAATCCCAAGGATCTGCTCGCGGACTCCGCCGAAGCGCGCCGGACCGTCGAGGCGTTCGTCGCCACCTTCCAGGCCATCCGGGACGAGGTCGGCAAGTTCATCGTCGGGCAGGACGAGATCGTTGAGAACGTCCTGATCGCCGTCATCGCCGGGGGCCACGTGCTGCTGGAGGGCGTGCCGGGGCTGGGCAAGACGGCCCTGGTCACCACACTGGCCCGGGCGCTGGACCTGCAGTTCGGCCGCGTGCAGTTCACCCCCGACCTGCTGCCGGCCGACCTGCTGGGCACGGGCGTGCTGATGGAGGTCGACGGGCGGCGGGTGCTGGAGTTCCAGCCCGGGCCGGTGTTCGTGAACATCCTGCTGGCCGACGAGATCAACCGCGCCACGCCCAAGACGCAGTCGGCCCTGCTGGAGGTGATGCAGGAGAAGACCGTCACCGTAGCCCGCAGGCAGCACCGGCTCGACCTGCCGTTCTTCGTGCTGGCCACGCAGAACCCCATCGAGATGGACGGCACGTATTCGCTGCCGGAGGCGCAGCTCGACCGGTTCTTCTTCAAGCTCACCGTCACCCTGCCCGACCACGGCCAGTTCGCCGAGATCCTCCGGCGGACCTGCGGGACGACCCTCCCGGACGTCCGCCCCGTCGCCGACGGGGCGACCCTCCTGCAGATGGGCGAGGTCGTCCGCCAGGTGCCGATCGACGCATCCGTGCAGGACTACCTGATCCGCCTGGTCCGCGCCACCCACCCCGGGAGCGACGACAGCGGCGAAGGCGTCCGCCGGTACGTGCGCTACGGCGCCTCGCCCCGGGCCGCCCAGGCCATCCTGACGGCCGCCCGCGCCCGGGCGCTGCTGCAGGGGCGCTACCACGTCGCCCGCCAGGACGTGCAGGCCGTCGCCGCCCCGGCCATGCGCCACCGCGTAATCCTCAGCTTCGAGGGCGAGGCCGAGGGCATCCGCACCGACGACCTGATCGGCGACCTCTGCCGGACTCTTGAATGATCGGAAGTGCCCCCGTGCTGACCGACCCCGACTTCATCCGCAAGCTTGAAACGCTGCACCTGCTGGCCCGCAAGGTGCTCGGCGGCATGCTCCGCGCCGACCGCAGGAGTGAGAAGAAGGGCGCCGGCATCCTCTTCGCCGACCACGCCGAGTACAGCCTCGGTGACGACTACCGCGCCATCGACTGGCACATCTTCGGACGGCTCGGCGAGCTCATGATCCGCCTGTACGAACTGGAGGAGGACACCTCCATCCACCTGCTGGTGGACCTCAGCCGCTCCATGCGGACCAAGAGCCTCTACGCCCGCCAGTTGGCCGCGTCGCTGGGTTACATCGCCCTGGCCAACGCCGATCGGCTGGCGGTCTGGGGCCTGGCCGACGCGCTGCGGCCGATCGTCGAACCGACGCACGGCAAGGGGCGCGTGCTGGCCATGCTTCGCGCGCTGGAGGGGGCCGAGTGCTTCGGCGCCGATACCCGCCTGAGCGCCTGCGCCCGCAGCTTCCGCCTGCGGACCCGGCGCCGGGGCGTCTGCGTGATCCTCTCGGACTTCTTCATGGGCGACTGGGAAGAGGGCCTCCGCCTGCTCCGCCACGCGCGCCACGAGGTGTTCTGCCTGCAGGTGATCGATCCCGACGAGCAGCGATGCGACTGGCGCGGCGACGTGGAGCTGGAATGCGTCGAGACGGGCCGCCGGCGCCGGCTCACCATCGGGCCGTCCGAGGCGGCGGCGTTCGCCCGCGCCGTCCAGGACTGGAACGAGCGGCTCCGCCGCCACTGCGCTCGAAACGAGATCGGCTTCGCCCGCGCGGGGATCGACGTTCCCTTCGAGCAGGTCATCGGGAAGATCCTCCGCCAGGGAGGGCTGGTGGCATGACGCTCCTGGCCCCGGGGATGCTGTGGTTCGGCCTGCTGCTGGCGCCGCTGGCGGCGGTCTATCTGCTGAAGGTCCGCCCCGTCCGCCGCCCGACGGCGACCCTGTTCCTCTGGGATACGCTGCTGCGCGAGACGTCGTCGCGCACGCTGCTGCGCCGCCTGCGCGACCTGCTGAGCCTGCTGATGATGGCCCTGGCGATGACGGCCGTCGTCGGGGCCCTGGCGCGGCCGGTTCCGGCCGCCCGGCAGGACCGACGGGACCTGGTGCTGCTGCTGGATGTCTCGGCGTCGATGAGCAGCGGACCGGGCCGCTCGCGCCTGGACCAGGCCAAGGCCGAAGCGCGGCGAATCATCCGGGCCCTGGACGCCGATCGCCGGGCGTCCTTGGCGACCGTCGCCGGCGAGCTTCGCACCGTCGTCAGCCGCACCGCCGACCACCGCTCCCTCCTGGACGGCCTGGATGCCGTCGCCTGCTCGACCGAACCGCTCGACCCGGCGGCCCTGCAGTCGCTGGCCCGCAACGCGGACCTCCGCCGCCGCTGCCGCGTCATCCTGCTGACCGACGGCTGCTTCGAGGGCGCCGGCGCGGTGGAGGGCATCGAACTGCTGCGCCTGGGCGCCGGCAGCGGCAACATCGGCATCGCCGCCGCCGACCTGCTGCCGGCCCCGGACGGCCTGTCGATGGAAGTCTACGTCCAGGTAATCAGCTCCCACGATGTGCCGCGCGACGCCGACCTGCTCATCTGCCGCGACAGCCCCGACCGCGTGGTCAAGGTGGTGCCGCTCCAGGTCCGCCCCGGCGCCAACCCGCCCCAGATCATCCACGTCGAGCCCGCCGGCCCCGGGCGATGGCTCGTGCGGCTCGACCCGCCCGACGCCCTGGACGCCGACAACACCGCCTGGCTGGTGGCGGCCGAGCCCAGACCCATCGCGGCCGCCCTGGCAGCGGCGCGGGGCGGGTTCTTCTTCGAGCAGTGCCTGCAGGCCTTCGGACAGCAGCGCCTGCTGGCTCTGTCCGAGGCGCCCGAACTGCTCATCACCTCCGCCCTGCCGGTCGATGCGGACGCGGCCGGGCGCCACGTGATCTTCGGCCCGACGGGCCAATCGCCCTTCTGGGAGGACCTGGGCCCCGCCGCGTCTGACGCCCCGGCACGGCTGCGGGTGGCGGACCATCCGGCGGTGCGGTTCTGCGACCTCGAGGCGGTTCCGTTCGTCGGGCAGCGGCGCCTGAAGCCCCCGGACGGCTCGGTGGTGATCGCCGATTCGCTCGACGGCGTGCCCCTGGTCTACGAGGCGTTCGTCAGCGACCGCCGGGCGATCGTGGTGAACCTGGATCCGCAGGCCGCCGACCTGCCGCTCAGCGTGGAGTTCCCGATCCTGATCCACCAGATGGCCCGCCACGTCACCGGCGCCCCCGAGGCGCCCCCGGCGGCCCTCCCGGCCGGCCGTCCGTGGCGGGCCGGGTCGTCCGGGGCGCTGCGCATCCGCACGCCCTCCGGCCGTCGGATCGAGGCGGCGCCGGGCGAATCGCCGAGACTGAACGAGTTGGGTTTCCACGACGTGGACGGCCCCCGCGGCCGCGAGTCCGTGGCCGTCAGCCTGCTGTCGCCGGTGGACAGCCTGCCGGCCGATCCGGCCGTCCGCAGCACGGCCGGGCCCATCCGGCGGGGCTGGTCGGCGCGGTCGCTCCTGGCGGCCGGCGCCCTGGTGATCGTGGCCGTCGAGTGCATGCTCTACCATCGCAGGAAGGTGGGCTGACCATGCACCTGGTCGATGCGCGTCCACTGCTGCTCCTGCTGGCGATCGTCCCGGTCACGCTGGCGTACGCCCGCAGTCTGGTCGATCGCCGGCGGGTCCTGCTGGCCGGATCGTACGGCCTGACCGTCCTGGCCATCGGCCTGCTGAGCCTGGCCCTGTGCCGTCCGCACCTGCGCCGGCCGAGCCATCGGCTGCACCTCTCGATGCTGCTGGACGTCTCGGCCTCGGTGGACGACGACGCCCTGGACGACGGTCTGGACCAGGCCCGCACGTGGATAGACCAGCTCCGCCCCGGCGACACCTGGGACCTCTACGCCGTCGGCGCCTCCTGCCGGCGGGCCACGCCCGACGAGATCGCCGAGCAGGCGGCCCGGTGGCGCCAGTCGCCCGGCGACGACCCGTTCCGCCGTCACTCCCGCCTGGCTGACGCCCTGCTGACGGCGCGGCTCGACCTGCCGGCCGGCGCCGCCCACCGGCTGGTCCTGCTCTCCGACGGCCGCGAAACCGACGGCGGCCTCGACCGCGCCGTCCGCGCCGCCCGCGACGACGGCGCCGACGTGCGGACCGTCGCCCTGAGCGGCATGCAGGACCCCGAGACGGCCGTCCTGTCGCTTCGGAGCGGCACGCCGACCGCCTACTTCGGCCAGCGGGTGCGACTGACCGCCCGCCTCTACAGCAACCGGCCGGCCAGAGGCACCCTCCGCATCGTCAACCGCGGCGTCGTCGAGGCCGAGCAGCCTGTCGAACTGAAAGGCGGCGGCAACGACGAACTGGCGGTCGACGTCACCATGACCACCCCCGGGGCCAGCGTCTGGGCCGCCGAACTGACCTCCACGGACGACCGGTTCCCCGTCAACAACCGCGCCGAGTGCACCATCGACGTCCGCGGCCGCGCCAAGGTCCTGGTCCTGCACGTCGACCCCACCGTGATGCGGCCGTTCAAGCAGGCCCTCGACGCCCAGGGCATCGACGCGGACGTCCGCGGGGAGCACGGCATGCCGGCCGGCCTGAGCGAGATGCTCCAGTTCGACGCGATCGTCCTGGCGGGCCTGCCCGCCACCGCTATGACCACCGAACAGATGCTCGACCTCAAACGCTACGTCAGCGACTTCGGCGGCGGACTGGCCATGCTCGGCTCGGAACACAGCTTCGGACTCGGCGGGTACTACAAGACCCCCGTCGAGCAGGTCCTGCCCATCGTCTCACGCTACGAAAAGGAGAAGGAGCAGCCCTCCATGGCCATGGTCATGGTGATCGACAAGTCCGGCAGCATGGACGGCGCCCCCATCGCCCTGGCCCGGCAGGCCGCCAAGGCCGCCGTCGAACTGCTCAGCGGCCAGGACCTCGCCGGCGTCGTCGCGTTCGACGGCTCCCCCTACGTCGTCAGCCCGCTGGCCGCCGCCACCGACGCCGGCGGCGTCTGCCGCGCCATCGACCAACTCATCGCCGGAGGCGGCACCAACATGTACCCAGCCATGGAGGCCGGCATGGCCATGCTCCAGCAGGCCCACGCCAAGATCAGGCACATGCTCATCCTCAGCGACGGCCAGTCCCTCCCCGGCGACTTCCAGGGCCTCGCCAGCCGCATGAGCGACGCGGGCATCACCCTCTCCACCGTCGCCCTGGGCGACGGGGCCGACCGCGCCCTGATGGAGTCCCTCGCCCGCCTCGGACGCGGCCGCTACTACGAAACCAGCAGCCCCGACACCGTCCCGCGCATCTTCGCACGCGAAACCATCGAGGCGTCGCGCTCGGCCATCCGCGAAGAGCCCTTCCTGCCGGTCCGCGTCGGCCAGGCCGACATGCTCGAAGGCATCCGGTTCGACGAGGCGCCCTTCCTGCTGGGCTACGTGCTCAGCCGCCCCAAGCCCACCGCCCGCATGCTGCTGGTCACCGAGCACGGCGACCCCCTGCTGGCCTTCGGCCGCTACGGCCTGGGCCGCACGCTGGCCTTCACCTCCGATGCCTCAGACGCCTGGGCCGCCGAGTGGACGCGATGGCCGGGGTTCGGCCGGTTCTGGGCCCAGGCCCTCCGCGCGTGCATCCGCACCGCCGACACCGAAGGCGTCTCCGTCGAACGCGACCTCACCGCCGGGACGGCCCGCTACACCCTCCTGGCCCGCGACGACGCCGACCGCCCCCTCCTCCACACCGACTGGCACGCCCTGTGGATCGACCCGGACGGCCGCCAGCAGGAGTGCCCCGTCCGCCAGGTCGGCCTGGGCCGCTTCGAACTGAACTGCCCCCGCCCCGACACCGGCTCGACCACCGTGCGGCTGTACGATCGGGCCAACGACAAGCTGAAGATCCTCCACGACCGGCGCGACTACCCCGCCGAGTACCTCCTGGCCGCCTCCCCCGATGACGCCTTCGCCTCGCTGCCCGCCGCAGGCGCCGACATCCTCGCCGGCGTTCCCCCCGTCGACGCCCCCCGCCCCCTCGCCGACACCCTGCTGGTCGGGGCCATGCTCTGCATGATCGCCAGCATCCTTCTGCGACGGCTCTGAGACCCGCCGCCGGAGAGCAGGCCGCCCCACCCCGACAAACGCGTCAAAGAGCCCGGCCAGGGAAATTTCCGGCATCTGCCGGAAACCCCTCATCAGAGGACCCCCAATAGAAGCCGTCCTGTTAGACTGTTTTCCTATTGAATCTGCGTGCCTGGGCCGAGCGAGGACAAGCATGGCGAAGAGGTCGAAGCAGGCAACCTTGTCGGTTGCCGATGGAGACCGACGACGCCAGGCGAAGCCGCAGCCGGCTCCAGGCCCCACAGGCAACAGGAATGCGGTCTGGATTCTTGCTAACTCCTGCGGCATCATCGCGTTGTCGAAACTCCGAGCTTCCGTGTGGACCGCCGTGTGGGCATCCTTCCGCACAGGGGCGCCCGGTCGCTCACCCGTCTCCTGCGGCGGTCGAGGAACTCCGCGCCGAGGGGCGGGCGATGAGTGGCGTTCGGGTGGCCCGAGAAGGGGTCGAGGCTGTAACGCTCTCGCCTGGCGTACCCCCGGGGGATCCACGTCGTCCACTTGCAGTCGTCGCAGAGGCCCACGATCGTCAGGTAGTACCGGGGGACCGGCGTGTGACAGCAGATGCACCGTTGCAGTGTCATGGCGGGTCCTTTCCCGTTGAAACCCACGATGACCGCACACTAACACATCCCCCCCCATCATGGCGGGCACGATGTGAGCACTTGTGAGA
>JAAYZK010000163.1 GCA_012514895.1 Planctomycetota bacterium
CGATGTCGACCTGGACGACTTCGTCATCCTGAAGAACGCCTTCGGCGTCAGCGACGCCGGCGACTGCGATGACGACGGCGACACCGACCTGGACGACTTCGTCATCCTGAAGAACGAGTTCGGCTCCAAGGTTTGAGACGGCGGGTCGGTCCGCCACTGCTGAAAGAACGCGTCCCCCGCGACGGCAACGACGCCGCCGCGGGGGACGCTGGTGTTTTCGGACCGACCGACGGTGTGTCAGTCGACCTCGCCGTCGGTCAGGCCCATCGGCAGGGGGGCCGGGCGGTCGACGGTGCTGGTGAGGTCCACGTGGCGACCGTTGAGCGATGCGTCGTGGACCGCATGCATGATGTCCAGCACGTGGTGGCACAGGGCGCCGCCGGCGCGGGCGGCACGCCTGGCCTGCAGGGCCCGCGCCAGGTCGGCCACGCCCAGCCCGCGGCTGTTGACCGCGTAGCCGTGCGTCAGCGGCACCTCGCTCCACGTGTCCACGCCGGCGCGGCGGATCTTCACCGGGCCGCCGAAGGTGTTGGGGTCCGGAACGCTCAGCGTGCCCTCGGTGCCGTAGACCTCGATCCGCGGCAGCGAGTGGCACCAGACGTCGAAGCTGGTGACGATCGTGCCGACGGCCCCGGAGGCGAAGTCCAGCACGCCGGCGATGTGCGTCGGCGTCTGGACGTTGATGACCAGCCCCTTGTGGTGCTGGCTGTTGGCCACCCGCGTGGCGAAGGTCGTCTGCGCCGAGCCGGTGACCCGCCTGACCCCGCCCATCAGGGCGACCATGGCGGTGAGGTAGTAGGGGCCCATGTCGAACATGGGGCCGCCCCCGAGGCTGTAGTAGAACACCGGGTTGGGATGCCAGCCCTCGGGCCCGCGGCTGAGAAAGAACGCGGTGGCCGCCACGGGCTTGCCGATCCACCCGTCGTCGATCAGCTTGCGGCAGGTCTGGATGCCCCCGCCCAGGAACGTGTCGGGCGCCCCGCCGACCAGCACCCCGCGCGTCCCGGCCGCCGTCAGCAGCTCGGCTGCCTGGGTGCGGGAGAGGGTCAGGGGCTTCTCGTTGTAGACGCTCTTGCCGGCGTTGACGACGTCCATGGCCACCTCGTGGTGGGCCCCGGGAACCGTCAGGTTCACCACCAGGTCGATGGACGGATCGGCCAGCAGGTCCTTGACGGCCATCGCCTTGACGGGGAACTTCTCGGCCGCCGCCTGGGCGCGCTCGGGCATCAGGTCGGCCACGGCGATCGTCTTGAGGCCCCGGGTGAAGCGCTGGGTGAGGTTCGTCAGGTAGATCGTGGAGATGTTCCCGCAGCCGATCACGCCGACGCCGATGTCTCTGGGTGTGTCTGTCATGGTGTCCTTCTCTTTCGCCTATCTGCTGGTGTACTCGGCCGTCACGTCCTGGCGAGCGGCCCACAGGATCCCTCGTTTGACGATCTCCCGGGCCTCCGGCACGTCGAAGTCCTTCGCGACGTGGCCCAGGGAGCAGTAGAAGACCCGCCCCCGGCCGTACGGGCGCTTCCAGGCCACGGGCATCACGACCCCGCCGATCCAGTCGACGCCCCCGTGCTCGCCCGTGAAGGTCGTCGTGGCGAGCACCTCGTTGCCGGGGTCGGTGTGCATGTAGTACTGCTCGGAGTGCATGGCGAAGTCGCGCAGCCCCCGGGTGATCGGGTCGGTGGCGTTGGTGACGGTGACCGTGTAATCGATCACCCCGCCGGGGTGGGCGACCCACTGGCCGCCCGTCATGAACTGGTAGTCGCAGTCGGCGCGGAACGCGTCGCACATCCCCCCGTGCCAGCCGGCCAGCCCCACGCCGCCGCGGACGGCCTCGCGCAGGCCGGCGCTCTGCTCACGGGTGATCTGCCCCATCGTCCAGGCCGGCACGACCACCGAGAAGCGGCTCATCCGCTCCTTGTCGAGGTAGACGTCCAGCGTGTCGCTGATCGTCACGTCGAAGCCCTTGGACGTCAGCCACGGGGCGAAGAGGTCCACGCACTGCCGCGGTTCGTGGCCCTGCCACCCGCCCCAGACCATCAATGCCGACTTCGCTGCCTTGTCCATGCCGCCTCCCATCCGCTGTCCCCGGCGCACGGCGCCGGTCCATGGGCAGGCATTATGGTCGCCGGGGGGGGCGGATGCAACCTTTGTCCGCCGGCCGCTCAGACCAGCAGGTGGATCAGGTCGTCCGGGCCGGCGAAGAGGCCGCGGCGGACGGGCCAGGCCCAGCGGTCGCCGGTGAGGCGGTCGAGGTGGACGACGCGGCCGACCGGCCGGGCGGCGGCGCCGTCGGCCCACAGGCCGATGCCGCCGCCGGCGCCGAAGTCGGCGTTGAGCAGGTTGATCACGCCCAGCGACCCGGCGGCGACGCGGCTGTCGCTGACGAAGCGGTCCGTCCGGCCGCCCGTGCCGGTGACCGTCAGCGCTGCGATCGCGGCGCGCGGCTCGACGAGATCGGCCCGCGACGCCGGATGGTCGGCGACGGCGGGGCTGACGCCCGCCAGCAGGCGGCTGGCGTGCAGCGAGCCGACCTGCACCCGCCCGATCGACCCGCGGGTGCGGACCGCGGCGCCTGTGACGTCGCCGGCGACGACCAGCTTGCCCAGGGCCGTGCCGCGGCCGACCGCCGCGCTGCTCAACTCGATCGATCCGCCCAGGAGGCTGCCGCGGATGGCGATGCTCCCGGCCGATCCGGCCGTCCAGCGGCCGGTGACGTCGCCGGCGACGACCGCGGCGCCGAGGTGCCCGGCCCCGAGGTCCAGGACGGCCCCGAAATGACCCGCGGCGCCCCCGTCGACCAC
>JAAYZK010000164.1 GCA_012514895.1 Planctomycetota bacterium
AGAGGCTGCGGTGGCCCAGCATTTCCTGGACGCTGCGGAGGTCGGCGCCATTTTCGAGCAGGTGGGTGGCGAAGGAATGCCTCAGCGTGTGGGGCGACACGCCGGCGGGCAGGCCGGCGATCAGCAGGAGCTTGTCGAGCCTGCGGCGGATGGAGCGGTCGGAGAGGCGCTTGCCGAGCTTGTTGACGAACAGCGGCGCCGACGGCGCCGGCGTGCCGAACTTCCCCGCCCGCATGGCCGCGTATGCCTGCAGGGCCGCCAGGGCATGCGAGCCCAGGGCGGCCAGGCGCTCCTTGCGGCCCTTGCCCACCACGCGGACGACCTCGCCGAACTCGTCGAGGTCCCTCACGTTCAGCCCCACCAGTTCGCTGATCCGCAGGCCGCCGGAGTAGATCACCTCGAGGATCGCCCGGTCCCGCACCCCCCCGAACGTCCCGTCGTCGGCCGCCTTCATCAGCGCGTCGACCTGGGGGACGTCCAGGCAGGACGGCAGGCGCTTGTGCTGGCGGGGCGTGCGGATCACCCCCACCGCCGACGTCTCCAACACGCCCTTGCGAACGAGGTACTTGTAGAAGCTCCTCAGGGCCGCCAGCTTCCGCGCAACCGAACTGGGGCTGTAGGCGCTGTTGCGCATCACCGACAGGTAGGCCCGGACCTGCTGGGGCGTGACGGCCAGGACGCGCCGGGTCAGCGGGGCGGGATCCGCCTCGGCCAGGGGCGCCAGATCCTCCATCGTCACGGCTTCGTCGAGCAACTGCTCCGGCGGCGTGGCCAGGAAGCCGCAGAACTGCTCGAGGTCGGCCCGGTAGCCGCGGATCGTGTGCGCGGACAGGCCCCGCTCGACGTGAAGGTTCTCCAGGAAATCCCGGACCGGTGCAATGGCGTTGATGCCCGCAGATTCATCCATGCCGGCGTCCGCTCCGCCGCGGCGGCTTGTCGTTGGTTCCGTCCCGCGCCCCGCGCGTCAGGCGCTGCGGCGCTCGGGGGTCATCGCCTTCAGGCAACTCGTCGCCTGTTCACAGGTGATCTGGAAGCTCAGGCTGGCCGCGTCCACCCAGTCGAAGCCGCTGGTCGGATCGGACGCCAGTGCGGCCACCGCCTCCAGCACTTCGCACTCGCTGCCCTCATTATAGCGAAAGACGTAGCGATGGGACTGTTTGGTCAAGGCCAGTGTACGCATCATCGGTGGTGCTCCAACCGTTCGTCCGTCGTCCGGACCGGAATCGTGATCCGCCGCAGCTCGCTGTCCAGGAGGCGGACGATCATCTCGTGGCAGACGAAGTGCATGTACGCGTCGCTGTCCACCAGGTACCGCCGCCACCCGTAGGGGCTGTCCATCCCTTCGTGGGCCGTCGCATACGCCTGGACGCGCCGGGTCACGTCGTTGCCGGCGGCGTCCAGCACGGCCTGCACCTGACTGCCCCGGCGGGCGTACCCGGCGGCCGTCATCGGCGCGGCGGCGGCCTGGCGGCCGGCCGCGATCGGGTCCAGTCCGCCGATAGTGCTATCGGCTCGAACCCAGATCAACTGCAGCGTCATCCCGACCTTCTGAGGCGAATACGGGCGGTAGTCGGTGACGGCCCCCACGATCACCCCGTCGACGCCCAGCGCCTGGGCGATCTCGGTCGCCTGGGCGAGGCTGGTGGGGTGCGTCTGGCCGCGGGCGACCAGCACCTTCAGGGGCTGGTTGGTCGGCAGGACCGTCAGGCCCTCGACCTGTGCCAGCTCGCTGACGAGCGTGTCGGTGACGACGATCGTGTCGACGTCGCCGGAGGGGGACTGGTTCAGCAGGGGAAGCACCGCCAGGCTTCGGGGCTGGGGGTAGGGCGTCCGCAGGGGCGGCATCTCGTGGCTGCAGCCGCCCAGGGCCGCCATCACCGCCAGCGCCGCCGCCAGGCGGGGCCGGACCATCGTGCGCGACTCCATTCGCTGCTCCTCCGTTGGCATCCTGCCAACCGCTGACCGACCCGGCTACCGCACACCGACGGTGCGGTAGTCGTCGCCGGCGTCCCCGCCGGTCAGGGCGCTGGGCGCGTGGCCCTCCGTGCGGACGGACCAGATGTTCTCCTGCCCGTCGCGATCGCAACTGAAGTAGATCGACTCGCCGACCCAGGTCGGCCCGTACTTGCGACCGGGGCCGCGGGTGAGCTGCTGGAGGTTCCTGCCGTCCAGATCGACGGTGTAGATGTCGACCTGCCCGACCCCCTGCGGGGCGACCGACGCGAACGCCAGACGGCGGCCGTCGGCGCTGAAGCTGGGGCTCAGGAAGGCCCGGTCGGGCGCATCGGCCACCAGGGTGGGCAGCGAGGGCTCATCATTGGCCAACTCGATCATCCAGATGCCATACAACTGCCCATCTCGCGCCCGCGGGCGCTGGAAGGCGATGCGGTCGGCCGTCGGAGACCAGACGGGAAACAGCCCGTTGCCGACGAACTGGCGGCTGCCGGGGCGGGTCGGGGAGGTGATCCACATTTCCCACTGCCCGGAGCGCACCGACTGGCAGGCGTAGATGAGGCGGGTGCCGTCGGGGCTCCAGGACGGGTGCACGTTGTCGCCGCCGCCGGAGGTGACCTGCCGGATCGCCTTGCCGTCGAGGGTCATCACGTAGATCTCGTAGGCCCCGGTGCGGTTGGAGGCGAACGCGACGCAGCGCCCGTCGGGGGAGATCGCCGGCTGGATGTCGCTGGCGGGGTCGTTGGTCAACTGGGTGACGGCCTTGCCGTCGATCTGCTTGATGTAGATGTCCGGCCACGGGCTGTGGGCCGTGGAGGCGTAGACCATGTACCGCCCGGAGGGGTCGACGCAGGGATCGGTGTCGCCGCCGATAGTCTGGAAGCTGTGCTGGCGCAGGGGCGAGACCGCCGTGGCGTCCACCGCACCGGCCGGCGGGGCCAGGCGGCCCATGACGGCCATCAGTTCCTGCATCTCGCGGTCCGGGCGGGTGATGGTCTCAACCCGGATCGCCCTGGACGGCCCCGCGGCAGGCAACCCGTAGTAGGCCGACCCGCAGCCGGCCGCCATGCACGCCGTCAGGAGTGCCGAGATCGCGCGGATCATGTGCATATCCTCAT
Organism: Planctomycetota bacterium; assembly: GCA_012514895.1. Lineage (GTDB taxonomy): Bacteria > Planctomycetota > Phycisphaerae > SM23-33 > FEN-1343 > JAAYZK01. Next base: position 3,072 of record JAAYZK010000164.1, read on the forward strand.
GTTCGCTCCCCCCGCGCAGCGCGGAGGTTCGTATCGTTATCGTGGGGTATCGACCAGACCCGCGGGAATGCTTGAGCCGTAATGAACTTCCCTTAAGAGACCGGCTGTAGAAGACTGGAAGGAGCCGCGAGGCCTCGCGCCTCGGTTCAGCGGAACAGCCCGCCCTCCTCGGCGTCGGGGAAGTAGCCCCGCTCGGCGAAGTAGGCGACCGCTTCGGCGATCGAGGGGAAGACCGCGGTGGCGGTCTCGGTGACGAAGGGCGAGGGGATCGCGTCGGAAGGCCAGATGACGAAGACGTCCTTGGCGGCCTCGTGGGCGTGCTGCAGCTCGCGCTCGACGCCGCTGGACAGGCCCGCCCGCCCGTCGCCCAGGCGGGGCACGTAGGAGATGATCAGGTCGCTCTGGTCGATGAGCATGAAATCGCGGGCGTAGATCTGCCCGTCGATGTCCCCGACGATCGAGACCAGTTCGGCCGCGTCGATGTTCATCCGGCGGCCCTCGACGGTCACCGTCACCCAGCGGCGGCCTTCCTCGACGGCTTCGAGGGCCAGTTGGGTGAGGTACTTCTCCTCCAGGTCGCCCGGGTCGAAGCAGACGAAGTGCAGCTTCATCTGCCGCCGGAACATCTCGATGTCGGCCATCAGCGGCGGGTGGGCCATCACGTGCGACATGGGGAAGCTCAGGTACGCCTTGCGCAGGTCCGGGCGGAACAGCAGCCGCGCGAGCATGTCGGCCGTCGAGGCCTCCTGGCCGCGGGCCTGGACGTAGAAGCAGCCCTGCCCGCGGACGATCTGGCTGAGCAGCTCGGTCGCCAGCGTCTCCTCCTCCCGCCAGACCATCAGGTCCTTCAGCGAGTGCTCCAGGTGCCCGTCGCGGAGCATACGGGCGTGGATGGCGTCGATGTTGTCGACCATGCAGACGTAGAGATCGGCGTCGAAGGCCTTCATGAGGTCGTGGTCGAAGGCGTAGAACAGCCCGTGGCGCCAGCGGAAGGTCGCGTGGGTGTTGACGATGGTGTGGGCGTGGCGGGCGGCGCGGGCGAGGATGTCCTTGAAGACGGCCCGGCGCAGGTCCCGCAGGCGCGCCAGGGGCAGATCCAGGATCCGCCCGGCAGGCACGCCGGGGGCCTCGGCGTACATCATGTCGCCCACGTTGGCCAGCCAGACGTCCTGGCCGGCGGCGTCGATGACCTGCTGGAGGTACGCCTTCTTGTCCAGACCCACCTGCCCGGTGACGATCGCCTTCATAAGCACTCCCTGTCACGAATCATCGGCCCTCGGCGCCGCGTCGTCAATTCGGGCTTTTCCCGCCGGACACTATAGGTTCGCCTTAGGGTATTCCGATATGATACGGGAGTCGCAGCCCATAGCATGAGAGCAAAGTCCTCCCAATCCGACGATTGCGCCCCGATCAGCGCGGGCGATGCGCCCCCGGCGGAGCAGGCCGCCCGGGAGGAGGAGGAGCTGCTGGACGTTCTGGCCGGCCGCGCGGTCGATCAGCTCCTGCACGACCAGGCCGCGGGTCTCGACGGCGGCGCGCCGGGGCTGGAGGAGGACTCTCTCCTCGTCGACGCCGCGACCGCCGTCGACGACGCCCCGGCCGATGCGCCCGGTACGGGGACCGTGACGCCCGAGGAACTCGACGCCCTGTTCGGCCCGCCGGCCGAGGCGTATGACCCGCTGGACGTCCTGTTCCCCGAACCGGCGGCGGCGGCGGCCGACAACGAACCTGTCGAGGCGGACGAGGATCCCGCCGACGAGGCGGACGTCGACGCCCTGCTCGATCGCGTCGCCCGCCGTGCCGCCGGCGACGCGCCTCAGCCCCCGGCGGCGCCGGAGGCGGAGGCGGATTCCGACGACAACGGTCCGGTGAGCCAGGCGGACCTTGACGCCCTCTTCGCCCAGGCCGAGGAGTCCCGCGCCGCCGCGAAAGAGCCCGCGCAGCCCGCACCGGCGGCGCGTCCGGCCGGCAACGCCCCCGTCAGCCAGACCGACATCGACGCCCTGCTCGGCCGATCCGCCGGCGCCGGCCGTGCGACGCAGGACCAGATCGAGGCGATGTTCGCTGAAGCCGAGCGCCAGCAGCCGCGCATGCCCGCGTCCGGCGCGCCCGCCGTCACGACCGGGCCGGTCAGCCAGGCCGACCTCGACGCCCTCTTCGCCCAGGCCGCCGAAGCGGCCCCGCCGGCCGACAAGGCCGGCGACGGCCCCGTCGCGCAGGAAGCCCTCGACGCGGTGTTCGACCAGGCCGCCGGGGAGCCTGACGACGGCGCCGGCGAGGATGCCGGACCGGCCGCGCAGGAGGATCCCAGCGCCGTGTTCGCCCAGGCCGAAGCGTCGGACGAGTCGGGGGCGGCCTCATCGGGCCCGGTCCCGCAATCGGACCTGGACGCCCTGTTCGCCCAGGCGACCGGGCAGCCGTCCGCACCCGAGGCCTCCGGGCCGGCCGCACCGGCGGCGGACGAGACGGCCGGAACAATGAGCCAGGCGGACCTTGACGCCCTGTTCGCCCAGGCAGGCGGCGAAAGCGCCGTCGAGACGGCCGACGACGAGGCGGCCCTCGAGGCGGCCCTTGATCGCCAGCAGGCCGAGCATCCCGACGCCGACGAGGCCGCCGCCGGTGCCGGTGTCGCCGCCGCCGAGGCCGCGGCGCTTCGCGGGGACGCACCGCCGATCGGGCGGCTGGAGGACCTGGACGCGCTGCTGGCCGAGCGCGCCGAGCAGGGCGCCGCGATGGCGGACCTCGCTTCCGACCCGCTGGGCGGGCCGGAGGACCCCCTGGCGCCGCTGCCGGGCGACGAGCCGGCCGACTCCACCCTCGCCGTGCCGCCGGTCGCCGCGGCGCCCCCGCCGATCCTGCCCGTCGCCGGCGCGCCGCCGGCCGCCCCCCTGCCGGCGGCTCCTCGGGCACCGCGTGAAGCGATCACCCCCCCGCCTCCAGCCCCGGCCGCACCTCAGCCCGCACCCGCCCGGGCGGCGGCGGACGCGGCCTCGGCCCGCGCGCCGTCGCGATGGCAGCTCGCGGTCGCCGCCGTCCTGGGCGCCATCAACCGCCCCTTCGCCTTCCTCAGCCCCGTCGTCCGAGATTCCCTCGGCTACGCCGGCGCCGCCCTGCTCGGCGCGGCGTTCTTCCTCGTGCTGCTGACGATGATGAGATGAAGTTCGGCGCGCGAAGCGCGAAGAACGACACCGGCGCCTCAAGCCTCATGCAAAAAAAAGCGAGCGCCGCCGGAGCAGCGCTCGCCGTGATGGGATCTCGTGTACTGCGTCTATTCCCTGGCGAGGATCAGGTCCTTGATCTGCTGGCTGGGGAGGTTCAGGGCGCCGAGCAGTTCGCTGGCGGCGTCGCGGACGGCTTCGGACTGGGTCGACTGGACCACCTCGACCACGGCGCGGCACTGGCCATCGGTCAACTGGCGTCCGAGGATCCGTACGCTCTCGGCGGCGGCCTGGTAAGCGGCGATCCGCACCGCCTCGGCCGGATCCGACGCCGCCAGGTCGGCGACCGCCTGCTGGGCCGGGCCGCTGGGCAGCACCGACAGGGCGCGGGCACAGGCGATCTTCACGTCGTCCGGCGTGCCGCCCAGGTTGGCCTCCAGGGCCTCCCGCGTGCGGTTGAGGTCGAACACCTGCGTGCCCGACAGGGCAAGCAGCCGGATCGCCGACGCGGCCCGGAGCACCCACTGGTAGGCCTCCTGCTCGCCGATCGGCGCATCGCCGGTGACGGCGGCCTCGGCCGTCGCCATCGCCGCCTGCAGGCCCTGGGCCTCCAGGCCGTCGATCTCCGCCATCACCGCCAGGGCGTCGTTCTCGTCGATCTGGCGGGCGCGGATGAGGTCCGGCCCGGCGACGAGCATCACCGCCGGCTGCAGCGTCAACTGGGGCGACTTGCGGATCATGTCCATCGCCTCGCCCAGGCCGGGCGACTGCACGCGGCTGTCGATGACGACCATGTCCACGCCGGCCATGGCGTCGACCTTGGCCAAGGCCGCGCCCAGGTCAGGAGCGTCGACCACGTCCCACCCACCGGCGCGGATCCAGTCCTTGAAGCGGTTCAGGTCGTTGGAGTCCGGCACGATCAGCAGGACCGTCTTGCGCCCGGTCTGGTGCAGCGACTCGATCAGCCCGGCGACAACCAGCTCGCTGCCCTGGAAGGGCTTGTCGGGCATGGCGTTGGCGAGCGTCTCGGCCGCCATGAGGCGGACGCGGCGGTCGGGGTAGGTCAGGGCGGCCACCAGGGGCGTCACGCCCGCCGGGGCCGACGCCAGATTCGACGCCCCGGCGGTCTGGCGGAGGGCCTGGATCGCGCCGGAGACCACCGGCGTCTCGCCGGCGCTGAGGGCGGCGGCCAGAACGTCCTGCATGTACTGGGCGCCGGCGGCCTTGGCGTAGGCGGCGGCGGGCAGCTCCGCGTCGTCGCGGGTCGGGTCGGTCGCCCCGGCCGGCAGGTTGGCTTCCTTGCGGAGGTTCGCCTGCAGCCAGAGCGTCACGGCCGAGGCGTACGACTTGTCGGCCTTCAGCGCCTCGCGGGCCAGCCGCATCGCGTACACATCCAGGAAAATCGCCCGGGGCACCTCGACGTAGGTGACGCCCAGGTCGCCCCAGTACCAGACGTTGGCGGTCTGGAACCGCGCGTCGGGCAGGATCGACTGGTCGCCCCGGTAGTAGGTCTGGGCCAGGTCGAAGTAGTACTGCGCGACGGGCACGCCGGCGGCCTGGCGGTTGCCGGTGACCGCAATCAGTGCCCGCGTGGCGGCGGCCTTCACGCGATCCAGCTCGCGCTGGTCGGCGATCCGCTCCCGCAGGTACGGCGCCGCGTGGGCGTAGCCGATCTGACCCAGGGCCGTGCAGACCGCCTCGCGGACCGACGGATCCGGGCTCGCCAGCGCCGCCGTCAGCGGGCGCACCGCCTCGCGGCCCAGTTCGCCGAGCACCCGCGTGATCCGGTCCCGCACCAGCGGCGTGATGGATGAATCGCCGAGGCGCTTGACCATCATCGAGACGGCATACTCGCCGGAGGCCTTCAGCCGGTCGGCGCCGATGCCGAACTGGCGGAGGGTCCCGCCCAGCAGATCGATCGCCTCCAGCACCCGATCGGGGTCCTGGCTGATCTGCCGGTAGCCTTCCTCGATCTTCTTGCGCAAGGCCGCGACCGTCTCGGCCAGCGACTCGATGTTCTCGGCGCGGGCGAGGGTCTGGTACGCGCCGGGCGTCTCGACGCTCAGGGTGTACAACTGGCGTGCATCAGCCTGGTCCTTCAGCAGTTCCTGCCCATACGCCAGGGCCACATCGGGCCGGGCGACGTGGATGTAGTGGAGGAAATCGCGCCACGCCTGGGTGACCGACGCCTCCGACGGCCCCGTCTGCTGCGCCACTGCCACGGCGCCGCCGAAAACCACCAGTGTCAGCACCATCGCCAAAGCCCGGGAACGTGTGTGAATCGCCATGGTATCTCCTGCGTGTTCAAACGGCACAACCGTACACGGATCAGGCACTTGTGTCGCATCCGCGGGGAGGCCCTCGCGCGACCGTCGCCACTGCGGGACCAGCGGCGCCTAAGGCACCGCCGCACGGACGATTATAGGTGTCGGTGCGGCGGAGTCAACATTCTAGTAGCTCCCCTCCAACGCCGGATACTCGGGCGTCTGCCCGTTCAGCACCCGCACGACGTCCAGGACGACGTCGCACATGGCGGCGGTGGCGGCCGGGACGCGGGCGGCGATGTGGGCCGTCAGCAGAACGTTGTCCAGGCCGAACAGCGGGTAGTCGGCCGGCAGGGGCTCGGGGTGGTGCGTGTCGATCGCCGCCGCACTGAGACGCCCCGAGCGGATCGCCTCGGCGACGGCCGAGGCGTCCATGCACTCGCCGCGGGCGGCGTTGATGAACTGGGCGCCCTGCTTGAACTGCCCCAGCGCCGCCGCGTTGATCATCCCCCGCGTCAGGTTCGTCAGGGGCACGTGGATCGTCACGATGTCGCTTTCGGCGAACAGCGTCGGCTTGTCGACCTCCCGGGCGGGGTAATCCAGCTCGACGGGCCGGATGTCGTTGTACAGCACCGTCATCCCCAGTCCCGCCGCCGCCCGGCCGACGCGCGAGCCGATCCGCCCGACGCCGACGATGCCCAGCGTCAGGTCGGACAGGAAGTGGCCGAACGACCGCTTGCGGATCGCGTGGAACTCCTCCGCCGACACCGGTCCCTGGAGGAACCAGAACCGGCGGTTCATCAGGAGCATCATCGCCACGGTGTGGTCGACCACCGCCAGCGTGTTGGCCGCCGGCGTGTGCACCACCTCGACGCCGGCGGCACGGCAGGCGGGCACGTCGATGTTCTCCAGCGCCACGCCGGCCCGCCCCACCACCTTCAGCCGCGGCGCCCCGGCCAGCAGCGCCGCGTCCACCTGCGTGTACGTCCGCACCACCAGGGCGTCGGCGTCGGCCAGGTGCTCGCCGACGTGGTCCTTGTCCGTGTGCACCACCTCGCAGCCGTGCTCGGCCAGGTACGCCAGGGCGTGATCTTCCAACGGCTCGCTCACCACGACACGGAACTTCTCGCTCATCATCGATACCTCGCTGGAGTGTGAAACCGGCCGCAGGATACCTGAGGACCCCTCTGCGCGGAAGGGTCCGCCCTTTTTCCCGCCAGGGCGGGCCGCCGGCAGGGTAGACTGGAATCGAAGGCCCGATGCGGAGTGCAGACGCCATGACCGATGCTCCCGGCAACCCTGACTGGCTGTCCCTGGACGACGACGCCCTCCTGGCGGGGTGCGAGGTGCACACGTACAAGGCTTCGGGCCCGGGGGGCCAGCATCGCAACAAGGTCTCGTCGGCGGTGCGGGTGCACCACCGGGCGACGGGGCTGTCGGCGCACGGGGACGACAGCCGTTCGCAGCACACCAACAAGCGTCTGGCCGTCGCCCGGCTGCGGCGGCAGATCGCCCTGCACATCCGCCGTCCGGCCGACCCGGCGGCGTGGGCGCGGCGGTTGCCCGAGCCGCTCGCCGAGGCGGTCATCCGGCCGTCCAAGGTCGCCGACGCGGGGGCGCGCCTGCAGGTGGGGCCCAAGTCCGACCGCTTCTGGCCGGTCGCCCAGTACCTGCTGGACCTCCTGGACGCCTGCGGCGGCCGCCTGGCCGACGCCGCCGCCACGCTGGGCATCAGCACCTCGCAGTTCGTGGCTCACCTCAAGAAGGACCGCCACCTCTTCGCTGCCGCCGGCGAGATCCGCAGGGCCCACGGGCAGGGACCGTTGAAGTGAGAACGGCAGGCTGCCGTTCGGGCATTGACCGTATTGACCTCTGGCTTCGGCCGGTTACTCTGACATAAGATACGCTTCTTATGACCCGAGCACGGCCCGACATTGCGATCATCGGGGCGGGGGTCGTGGGCACGACGCTGGGGATTGCCGCCCGTCGGGCGGGGTATCCGGTCGTGGCCGTGGCCAGCCGCACCGCGGCTTCCGCCCGTAAGGCTGCCCGCCTGATCGGCGGCGAGCCGTCCGTCTGCAGCGCCGCCGAGGCGGCCGGGCGGGCCGAACTGGTCCTGCTGACCGTCAGCGACGACGCCATCGCGCCGGTCGCGGCGGCGCTGGCCGGGGCGGGCACGCTGCGGGCCGGGACGGTCGTGGCCCACTGCTCGGGGGCCCTGGCGGCCGAGGTCCTGGCGCCCCTGGCGGCGGCCGGGGCGAGCGTCGCCAGCATGCACCCGCTGCAGACGTTCCCCTCGGTGCTCGTGGCGGTCGACCGCCTGCCCGGGTGCCACTGCTTCTGCGAGGGCGACTCGGCGGCCCTGTCGGTGGTGATGCAGCTCGCCGGCGACCTGGGTTGCGTGCCGATCGAACTGGCCGGCGACCGCAAGGCCCTCTACCATGCCGCCGCGTGCATGGCGTGCAACTACCTGGCCACGCTCCAGGAAGCGGCGATCGCCACGGCGGTCCTGGCGGGGATCGACGCCGAGCCCGCCCGCTCGGCCCTGGCGCCGCTGGTGGCGGCGACCGTCGACAACATCGCGGCCTTCGGCCCGCAGCGCGCCCTGACCGGCCCGATCGCCCGCGGAGACGTCAACACCGTCGCGACCCACCTGGCGGCCCTGGACGCCACCGACGGCGACCTGGCCGAACTCTACCGCCAGCTCGGCCGCCGCACCGTCCGCCTCGCACGCAAGGCCGGCCGGATCGACGAGGCGACGGCCAGGCGGCTGATGGATGCGCTGCGCTGAAGCCCCTTGGCTGTTCCTCGCGCCTCAATTGTGACTTTTCTCACGACACCCCCCGCCTCGGCTTCCTATAATGCCGTCCTTTCGGGAGGTGCGGCGGCGACGATGGCGGCGACGATTCTCGATGGCACGGCACTGGCGGAGCGGATAGGCGCCGAGACGGCCGCAAAGGTCGCGGCGCTGGTCGAGCGGGGACTGCGTCCGCACCTGGTGGCGATCCAGTTGGGCGAGCCGGCGGCGTCGAAGATCTACACCCGCCGCCAGGCGGAGGCCTGCGAGGCCGTCGGCGTGGCGTACGAGCTGAAAATCCTCCCGCCGGACATCGAGCAGGCCGACCTGATCGGGTACATCGAGAAGCAGAACCGGCGCGACGACGTCACCGGCATCATCGTCCAGCTCCCCCTGCCGGCCCACGTCAAGACGCGCAAGGTCCACAACGCCCTGGTCCCGCACAAGGACGTCGAGGGCATGCACTCGATCAACTACGGCCTGCTGTTCAGCGACAGTTCGCACGTCGCGCCGTGCACGGCCCTGGCGGCCGTCGAGCTGGTGCGCTCGACCGGCGTGGACCTGGCCGGGCAGGAGGCGGTGATCGTCGGCCACAGCGAGATCGTCGGCAAGCCCATCGCGATGATCCTGCTGCAGTCGTCCACGTCGGCCCCGACGGTGACAGTCTGCCACGTCGCCACGCGGGATCTGGCCTTCCACACGCGCCGGGCGGACATCCTCTTCGTCGCCACGGGGGTGCCCCAGCACCGCTGGGAGAAGTACTGGTACGCCGTCAGCCGCGGCCAGTCGCCCAAGCCGCCGGACCTGTCGAGCCTGATCACCGCCGACATGGTCAAGCCCGGGGCGATCGTCGTGGACGTGGCGATCAACCGCATCCCCGTCGGCTTCGACGACGCCGGCAAGCCCCTGCGGGCCGCCAACGGCTCCATCCGCATGCAGACCACCGGCGACGTCGACTTCGACGCCGTCAAGGACGTCGCCGGCTGGATCACCCCCGTCCCCGGCGGCGTCGGGCCGGTCACCGTGCAGATGCTTCTGCGCAACACGGTGGAATGCGCCTCGTGGCAGGCGGCACACCGATAGCGGCGCGTCACTTCCGCTCGACGACTACCCTGGAGGGCCGCCCCACCACGCCGAACTTGTTCACCGCGGCGATCTCCAGCGTGTTGGTGCCCGCGTGGAGCGTCCAGGTCGACGGGGCGCCCTCCGCCCAGTCGCCGCTGTCGAGGCGGTGGCGCCAGCCGGCGAAGTCCGGGGTGAGGGTGTCGGCGCGGACGGCCAGGATGCCGTCGCCGGCGCCGTCCAGCGCGATGTCGGTCTGCTGGACGGGGAAGTAGGGCTCGACGGCCGGGTCGGTCGGGTTGCGCCGGGTGTGGTACTCGATGCCCTCGGCGTACTGGTCGCGGGTGATGAACATCCTGCCGTAGTCGGGGTTGCCGTCGGGCCGCTCGGGCGTGTAGGCGAGGATGGCGAACTTGCCCAGGGAGCGGTCGTTGATCTCCAGGCGGCCGAACCCCGGGTGCGTGCCGCGGTCGATCGGCAGGTCCGACACGCCGTGGGGCTTGCCGTCGACGACGAGGGTGAGGTCGCGGCCCTTTCGGGCGAACCACGCCTGGCGGATCTCCCAGGCGTTCAGCGGCACGCCGGCGGAGGTGCAGTAGAGGTTGCCCGTCGGGTCCAGCAGGACCCACTTGCGGTACTGGTTGGACCACACCTCGAGCACCGCGTGTTCGGCGCCGTTGCCGTCGCTGCGGGCGCCCTTGAGGCCGACGCCGCGGGTGACGTACCCGCAGCTTCGCAGGGCCGCGCTGCAGACGTCGGCGTAGTACGCGCAGTTGAACGCCGCCCCCTCGTCGAGGGCCTTGAGGATCTCCAGCGGCTTGTTGGCCACGCCCTGGCGGCCGGGGGGGCCGAAGCGGAACCGGCGGTACGTCCAGTCCATCAGGGCCGCCTGCTTCTCGAACTCGGTCGCGCCCCTGGCCAGCACGTCGTCGAGCTTCTCCTGCCTGCGGAGCGTGTGGAGCATCGCGTTGGCGTGGCAGTCGAACTGGAACGCCTCGCTGCACCAGTTCCGCACCACGGGCACGACGTCCCGCTCGCGCACCGCGACGGACCCCGCCCCGCCGCCGGTGAGTTCCTCGCCGAACGCCGCCGTCGCAACGGCGGCCAGGATGCCCAGCATGGTGATGATCCGCTGCATGGTCGAAGCCTCCTCTGCAAGATGGCGGCGATTATAGCACGGCACAGGATGGACAGTATGGACAGGCGGAGCCTCCTTGTCCATGCCCTCCATGCCGTGGCGTGAGCGAGGCGAGAACCTGGCACCCGCTCTTCGCCAGGTTCGGTCCGCCCTCAAAGGCTGACGGCAGGCTTCAGGCTTCAGGCTTCGGGAACGGCAACAGCCGCAACGGCGGACTTCAGGCGCCGGGCTTCAAGAACGCCACCGCTGTACCTCAAGCCTTCAAGCCTCAAGTTTCAAGCCTGCAGCCTATATGCCATAGCCTGCCGTTCTACCACCGCCCCGCCAGCATCACCCCCACCGTGCCGCTGGCCGGGTCGATCATGGGCAGGACGTCCATGCCCAGCAGCCTGGGCTGGTGGTTGTTGGCGACGGCCCAGCCGATGGCGGTGCCGATGACGGCGCCGCTGAGGACGTCGGACAGGTCGTGGTTGCGGGCGTCGATGCGTTCGTAGCCGACGAAGGCGGCGAAGGCGTACAGCGGCAGGCCCACGGCCGGGCCATACGACTCGTACAGGACCGTCGCGAAGGCGAAGCTGCTGGAGGTGTGGCCGCTGGGCCAGCCGTTCTCCCCGCCGTTGGGGGCCTCGGTGTGGGCGGCGGCCTTGAGGACCACGTTGACGGCGCCGTTGATGGCCAGGGCGTTGATGAGCGTCTTGGACGTCTCGTAGAGCTTGTCATCCTCGGCCAGCAGGCCGATTGCGTACAGGCCGGCGGCGATCGGGAACTGGTTGGCGGGGCTGCCCAGGCAGCCGCCGATGCCGTCCAGGGCCTTGGGCAACTGGCGGTGGCCGTCCGTGCGGCGGGCGACGGCGTCGTCGCAGCCGGCGCCGTTGATCGCGGCCCCCAGGGCGCCGGCGGCGCCCAGGGCGAGCAGGACGCGCCCGTCGGTAAACGTCGCGACCGTGTCGTCCCACAGCGTCGCGGGCAGTTCGGCCAGGTCCTGGGCGACGCTGCGCCACGGGTCGCCCGGATAGGCCGGTCCGACCCGCTGCCGCCACGGCGTCACGTGCGGGCCGTCGGGGGGATCACCCGATCCGACGGTCTGCAGGACCGGGGGGAACGCCGCCGGGGCCGCCGGCGCCGGCTCGGCCTTCGCCAGCACCTCGGTGCGATACGCCTCCATCCGCTCGGCCAGGAACGCCGCGTCCGCCAGGCACCGACCCGCCGGGCCGCCCGTCACCATCGCCACGATCGCCACGACCGCCGCCGTTCGCTTCATGACACCACCACGCACCCACCCATCCCTCGGACACCACGACCGGCGCGCCGGGCCGACCGATCCATCGTTCGCCCTCACTTATCCCCCGCCGGCGCCTGCCGCCTGCGGGCCGCCAGGTCGCGGCTGATGCGGACGGCGCACCAGTCGCGGCCGCACATCGTGCAGTGATCCTCGTGGGCCGGAGCCGTGGCGGCCTTCACGGCGCGGGCGGTGTCGCCGTCGAAGGCCTCGGCGAAGACGCCCTCCCAGTCGAACGCGGCGCGGGCGCGGCTGATGCGGTCGTCCCAGTCGCGCGCGCCGGGCAGCCGTCGGGCGACGTCGGCGGCGTGGGCGGCGATCCGGTAGGCGATGCAGCCGGCCTTGACGTCCTCGGCCGTCGGCAGGCCCAGGTGCTCGGCGGGCGTGACGTAGCACAGGAACGACGCCCCGTGGAACGCCGCGGCCGTCGCGCCGATGCACGAGGTGATGTGATCGTAGCCGGGGAACGCGTCGGTGACGATCGGGCCCAGGACGTAGAACGGCGCCCCGCCGCAGCAGGCTTCCTGGCGCTTCATGTTCATTTCGATCTGGTCGAAGGGCACGTGGCCGGGCCCCTCCACCATCACCTGCACGCCGGCGTCGCGGGCGCGGCCGACCAGCTCGCCCAGGACGTCCAGTTCGGCGAACTGGGCGTCGTCGGAGGCGTCGGCCAGGCACCCGGGCCGCAGGCCGTCGCCCAGCGAATAGGTGACGTCATACTCGGCGAAGATGGCCGAGATGTCGTCGAACAGCTCGTACAGCGGGTTCTGACGGCCGTGATGCGCCATCCACTGCGCCAGCAGGCTGCCGCCCCGCGAGACGATGCCCATCGTGCGGCCGGCGGCGGCGTCGAGGTGCTCGCGGAGGATGCCGGCGTGGATCGTCATGAAGTCCACGCCCTGGCGGGCCTGGCGCTCGATCTCGGCGAGCATCTCGGCGGCCGTGAGGTCCTCGATCGCCCGGACCGACCCGTCCGGGCGGGCGATCATCGCGTAGATCGGCACGGTGCCGATCGGGACGGTCGCGGCGTCAAGGATGGCCTGGCGCGTGGCGGCGAGGTCCCCGCCGGTCGACAGGTCCATCACCGCGTCGGCGCCCCAGCGGACCGCCCAGCAGAGCTTGCGGACCTCGTGCTGGAGGTCCGACGCCAGCGGCGAGGCGCCGATGTTGGCGTTGATCTTCGTGGTGGCGGCGCGGCCGATCCCGCAGGGGTCGAGCGCCGTGCCGGTGGCCTGGCAGCCGGCCAGGTGCAGGCGGTTGGCCGGGATCACCAGCCGTCCGGCGGCGACCTCGTCGCGGATCGTCTCGACGGGCAGGTTCTCGCGCTGGGCGACCCGGCGCATCGCGCCGGTGATCGTGCCCCGGCGGGCTTGTGCGTATTGCGTCATCATCCTCACTCCCCGCCGCCGCGCACCTGTCGGAGCGTCAGCAGCGCCGGCCCGACGGCCCTGCGGGCCGCCAGGTCTTCCGCGCGGGCCTGGACGTCGTCCATGGCGTCCTGCACCCGCTGTCGATACGTCTGCAATTCCTCCCGCGCGGCGCCCGCCGGCACGCGGATGGGCGCACCGGCCACCGCCCGGGCCGCGGCCCCCGGCTTGGGCAGGATCATCCGGTCCCAGCTCGGCGCCCGCCAGGCATCGCTGACGGCGTAGCCGACGGGCACCAGGGGCATCCGCCCCCGGCTGGCCAGGTAGATCGCACCGTCCTGGATCACCCGTCGCGGCCCGCGGGGCCCGTCGGGCGTGATCGCCAGGTGGCGCGAGCGCCGGTCGCGGAGCATCGCGATCACCGCGGCCGTCCCGCCCCGCGTGGACGAACCGCGGATCGCCCGCCCGCCCAGCAGGCGGACCGTCTGGGCGATCAGTTCGCCGTCGCGGTGCGTGCTCACCAGCACCGCGAAGCCGTCCCGCACGTGGGCGTACGCCGGCAGCAGCAGCGTCTCGTGCCAGAACAGGTACAGCCCCCGCTCGCCCAGGACGTCCGGGTGGGCCGCCGGATCGTCCACGGCGAAGCGGTAATCCAGCGTCCGCATCCACGCGCTGATCACGCCCGCCCCCAGCAGGGCGGCCGACTTGATCGCGATGGGATGCGACAGTTTCACGCGTCCGCCACCTGCTCAGAAGACGTCGATGTCCAGCACGACCGGCCCGTCCGGCCAGGGCCTGCCGCTGACCGCCGCGACCATCGCCGCGTCGCCGGGCGGATGCGGGCGGGTCGAGCCGTCGGGGCGGGTGAAGCGGACCTCGTTGCCGACCGTCTCGAATCCCAGGCGGCGGTAGAACTCGACCGTCGCGGGGGCACAGAACAGCAGCGTCCAGTCGACGCCCAGACGGCCGGCCTCGTCGAGGGCCCGGCGGACGCAGGCCGAGGCGTAGCCGCCCCGCCGGACGTCGGGGTCGCTGCAGACGTTGCCCAGGCACGCCAGGCGGCCCTGCGGGGCGGTCGCCTGGTAGAGCACCGTCTGGCCGACGAGCCGATCGTCCTGCCACGCCAGGACGTACAGATCGTCGGGCCCGGGGCGGTGAATCCAGTACCGCCCGTGACGGAACTCCTCGGTCGCCGGGAAGGCCCGCCGCTGCAGATGGCAGATCGCTTCGTCGGTCGCCGCGTCTACCCGTGATTCGGCCATCACGTCAACGTGCATAGGTCTTTTGTCCACCAACACAAACGGCCGCCGAAGCGGCCGCATATCCAACTGCCGGTTCCGCTTCCCTCCGCAGCTCCCCATCCGGGTCGCTGATCAGGTTCCAAGGGTCACCCGCTTCCGCGGGATCTCAGCCCTGCACAGGGCGCCCCTAGCGTCCATGCGCTATCCTAGCCCATGGCGCCGCCGGACGCCACCGGAAAAGCGGACCGGCCGTCAGCCCTCCAGGAAGTCGAAGCGGCGGCGCCGGCAGCAGGGGCAGTCGGCCAGGGGGGCGGCCAGGTCGAGCTGGCGGATGTCGTTGGTCCAGAGGTCCATGCGGAGGAGCGTCGCGCGCAGGGCGTCCGGGTGGCCGCTGAGCAGCTTGATCGCTTCGAAGGCCTGGAGGCCCGCGATGACGTGGACGGCCGGGCCGAGCACGCCGACGGCGCGGCAGGTCGGCTCGGTGCAGGGCGGGGGCGGGCCGTCGTAGACGCAGCGCAGACAGGGCGTGCGGCCGGGGAGGACGGACATCGTGACGGCCTCGCCGCCGACGACGCCGGCGTAGATCCACGGACGGCCGTCGCGGATGCACGCGTCGTTGAGCAGGAAGCGGGCCGCCCAGTTATCCGTGCCGTCCAGGACCAGGTCGGCCCCGTCCAGAAGGTCGCCGGCGTTGGCCGCGACGAGCCGCGCCTCGACGGGCTCCACCCGAACGTCGGCGTTGATCGCGGCCAGTCTCTCGGCGGCGGCGGCGACCTTCGGCCTGCCGGCGGCGGCGTCGGCCTCGGTGTAGAGGTGCTGGCGGTGGAGGTTGTCCCACGCCACGCGGTCGTCGTCGATCAGCCGCAGCCGTCCCACCCCCGCCCGCGCCAGCGACTCGGCCAGCGCCGAGCCCAGCCCGCCGGCCCCGACGATCGCCACCCGCGCCGCCGCCAGGGCGCGCTGGCCGGCCGGACCGAAGGGCGCATAGGCGACCTGGCGGTCATAGCGGCGCTGCGGGGTCCTGTCAGGCGGACTCATGGGCGGCACCTTCTCATGTCAGACACTGCTTAGTACGCCTTGGCGAACAGCGCCCGTCTGGCGCTGGGCTGGCCGGTGAAGATGCAGGTGCCCGGCTCGTCGGCGGCGTCCAGGGGCAGGCAGCGGATGGTGACGTTCAGCTCCTCCTGCACGCGTTTCTCGACCTCGACCGAGCCGTTGTAGTGGCACAGGGCGAAGCCGCCGTGGATCTCGGGCTTGTCGGGATTGGCCGGCGTGAAGAAGGCGCGGAACTCATCCAGCGAGTCGATCCGCCGCGTGTTGGCCTGGCGGAAGGCCAGCGCCCGCTCGTACAGGCCCCGCTGCATCTGGTCGAGCTGGGCCGCGACCGTCGCGACGAACTCGCCGCGCTTCATCGACACGCGGTCCTTGGGGTCCCTGTCGCGGCGGCCGACGAACACCGAGTCGGAGGCGATGTCCCGCGGGCCGACCTCCACGCGGAGCGGCACGCCCTTCTTGATCCACGCCCAGGTCTTCTCCCCGCCGCGGATGTCGCGATCGTCGATGCGGACCTGCACCGGACGGCCGGCGTACGCCTGGTCGCGCAGGGCCGCGGCGAGCTTCCCGCAGTAGTCCATCACCTCGCCGCGGGCCTGGTCGTCGTGGATCACCGGCAGGATCACCACGTGCAGCGGCGCCAGGCGCGGCGGGACGATCAGCCCGTCGTCGTCGCTGTGGGTCATGATCAGCCCGCCGATCAGGCGGGTCGAGACGCCCCAGCTCGTCGTCCAGGCGTACTGCTCCACGTCGCTGGCATCCAGGTACTTGATCCCGCTGGCGTGGGAAAAGTTCTGGCCGAGGAAGTGGCTGGTGCCGGCCTGGAGGGCCTTGCGGTCCTGCATCATCGCCTCGATGGAGTAGGTCGCGACGGCCCCGGGGAACCGCTCGCCCTCGGTCTTCTCGCCGGGGATGACCGGCATGGCCATGTCGTTGGCGGCGAAGTCGGCATAGACCTGCAGCATCCGCGCCGTCTCCTCGCGGGCCTCTTGCTCGGTGGCGTGGACCGTGTGGCCCTCCTGCCAGAGGAACTCGGTGGTCCGCAGGAACATGCGGGTCCGCAGTTCCCAGCGGACGATGTTGGCCCACTGGTTGATCAGCAGCGGCAGGTCGCGGTACGACTGCACCCACTTGGCGAACATCGCGCCGATGATCGTCTCGCTCGTCGGCCGCACCACCAGCGGCTCGGCCAGTTCGCCGGCGGGCTTGAGCCCCCCGCCGGCGGCCGCCTCGAGCCGGTGGTGCGTCACGACGGCGCACTCCTTGGCGAACCCCTCGACGTGCTCGGCCTCCTTCTCCAGGAAGCTCAAGGGGATGAACAGCGGGAAGTAGGCGTTCTCGACCCCGGTGGCCTTGAACATCCCATCCAGCACCCGCTGGATGTTCTCCCACAACTGGTACCCCCACGGCTTGATCACCATGCACCCCCGCACCGGCGAGTTCTCCGCCAGGTCCGCCGCACGGATCACCTGCTGGTACCACTCGGGGTAGTCCTCGGCGCGGGTCGGGGCGATGGCGTTCTTCGGTTGTCTGGCCATTGGATTCGGTCCTTGTTGTTGGTCGTGGAGGGCAGAGGATAGCGGGAATGCCGCTGAAGGTCCAGTCTGCAGGCGAGGCTTCAGCCTTCAGGAACGGCAGGCGCCGGGCCGTTGCCGTTCCTGAAGCCCGAGGCCTGCCGTTCAGAAGTCCTTCGAGCATCCGATCTGCCGCGCCGGCACGCCGGCCATGACCGCGTAGTCGGGCGTGTCGGCGGTGACGACGGCGCCGGCGGCGATGAGGTTGGCGCGGCCGATGCGGACGCCGGCGGTGACGGTGACGCCGGCGGCCAGCCACGTGCCGTGCCCGATGACGATCGGGCCGCGCTTGTGCTTGCCGCTGAAATCGTCCAGCTCGGGGTTGAAGCGGTGGTCCCCGCCGGTGACGGTGCAGTGCGGGCCGATCATGACGCGGTCTTCCAGCGTGATGTGCCCGCCGCCGATGTAGGTCCACAGGCCGATGTACACGTCGTCGCCGATCACCAGATTGTCCGGGTACGGCAGCGTCGCCCCCGGCGCCAGCTTCAGCCGCTGCCCGCACGACTTCGTGTAGGGCGCCACCAGCGCCCCGCGGCGCAGGTTGTCCGCGTCGGTGTTGCTCAACAGGATGTAACGGTCGAACTGGTCGCGGATCGCCGGGTCCAGCTCGTGACGGGGAAGGCCCATCGTTCCATCTCCGGAATAGTCCCTACGGCCTGCTGTTCAGCAGGATCAGCGCCAGATCGCTGACGGCCCAGATCTGCCGCAGCTCGTCGGCGACGGTGCCGTCCTCGTTGAGCAGCAGCCCCGCGGCCGGGTCGGCGAGGCGGTCGGCGACGAAGCGCAGGCGGCGCAGGCCCGCCCCCGTCGCGTCGGCGACGTCGGCCAGGGCGGCGGCGGCCGAGGGAAGCATCAGCAACTGCGTGCCGACAAAGTCTTTGCGGGTCTCGCGTGACCAGTCCAGGCGGCCGTCGGCGTCCGTGACGCCGGCCAGCGCCGCCATCGCGCCGCGCAGCACCGCCGCCAGGGCCGCCCCGGGCCGGCACCGCCAGAGCGGCTCGAGATACAGGGCCGTCATCGCCTGGTAGAGGATCGACTCGGCCGCCAGCATCGACCGGTCGTCGAGCTTCTCGTTGTACGCCCACCAGCCCTCCACGTGGGCGCCGAACCGCTCCAGGAGGTTCTTCTCGTACCGTGCGGCCTGCTCGACGAGCCGGGGCTCGTCGAGGATCGCCGCGGCGCGGCAGTAGGCGGTGACGGCCAGGGCGTTGCCGTTCAGGATGTCGATCGTGCGGTAGTCGGCGCTGCGGCGGGCGTCGGGGTGGTCGGGGTCGGCGGCGCGTTTCTGGATGATCCCGGGGTAGTGGGGCTGCTCCATGGTGTCCAGGAAGGCGATCGCCCGCCGCGTCGAGCGGACGATCCCGTCGCGGACGTCGGCGGGCAGGGCGTCGCCGAGGGCCAGGGCCCAGCCGTACGTGTCCAGGACGGTCCCCAGGTCGACCTGGTCGGTCTCCCACTGGCCGTAGTTCCACACGAACCGCCCGTCGGCGCCCTGGCGGTCGAAGGCGTGGCGCAGCAGCGCCGCGGCGATGTCCGCGCGGCCGTCGGCCACGAACCCCATCGCCACATCGCACGTCAGGCGGCTGGAGGGGGGCGTATCGGCCGACACGGGCAGGCGCGGCAGCGGCGGCAGCGACCCGTACGGCAGCCACGCCCGGTCGCCGTTCCAGGCCAGGCGGGGCTCGATGTACCCCAGCAGGCCGTCCAGGAGGCGCCGGGCGAGGGGCTCCATCGCGCGGAGGTCGTCAGTGGCGGTCATCGTGTTCTGTCCTTGTCCGGATCACGCACATTGCCGCGGGCGGGCGGCGGTCAGCCGTCCACGGCGATTGCGGCCTTCTTCCACAGCGGCCGCACATCCACGACCCGCCCGGTCCGCGTGGCCTCGTCGATGGCGAAGCACGTGATCGCCGACCGCAGGCCCTCTTCCAGGGACGCGGCCGGTGCGGCGCCGGTGTGGATGGCGGCGAGCAGTTCGTCGATCAGGACGGTGTCGCCGCCGCCGTGCCCGCCGCCGCGGTTGTCGTAGAGGGTGCTGGGCTCGTTCCAGCCGGTGCGGCGGACCTCGATCTTGCCGGTGAGCACGTCGGCGCGGATGGCCCCCTCGGTGCCGAGGATGTACATGCGGCGTTCGGGCAGGCCGGCGCAGGCGTTGGCGTGGAAGGTGGCGCGGACGCCGCCGGCGAACTGCATGATCGCCACCTGGTTATCGAGGATGTCCTTGTCGCTGGTGAACGGGTCGGTGCACCTGGTGGAGCGCCGCCACAGGTTGAACGCGACGGTGCCCGTGGGGCTGGGGCCGATCCGGCCGACCTCGCCGACGTTGGCCGGGAGGAAGTAGTCCAGCCCGCCGAACCCGGCGACCGTCACCGGCAGCGAGCCGACCATCCACAGGGCCAGGTCGATGTCGTGGCAGCACTTCTCCAGCAGGTGCGAGCCGGCATACTTCGTCAGCCGCCGCCAGTCGGTATGGATGAACCCACCGTGGTTGAAGTCGAGCGTCTCGTTGAACTCGAAGCTGACAACCTTCCCGATCGTCCCGTCGTCCAGCAGCTTGCGGATCCTGCGGTAGTGCGGGGCGTGTCGGAGGGTGAAGCCCATGTAGAACGTCCGCCCGGTCCGGTCGCGGGCGTCCCGCATGGCCAGGCAGTCCTCCAGCGTCGTCGCCAGCGGCTTCTCGCAGAAGACGTGCTTGCCCGCCTCCATCGCCGCGACGGCGTGCTCGCGGTGGAAGCAGTTGAACGACCCGATCATCACCCAGTCCACATCCCCCGCCGCCGCCATCGCGCGGCAGTCCTCGTACACGGCCGCCTCGCTGTTCAGCGCCTGCTTGGACGCCTCGATCGACTCCGGCCGCGGGTCGCACAGGGCCGTGATCTTCACGTTCGGATCCCGCTGGATCAGCATCTTCGCCAATCCCCGCACCCGCCCGCCGCAACCGATGATACCGACGCCCACGGATCCCATCGCTCACTCCTTCATAGGGCAAATGCCGGACTGAACATACGGACCGCACCGGTCAATGGCAAGGGTCTGGATGCCGCGGGGGGTGGGCGACGCGAAGATCTCGCACCCGCCTATCGCCAGGTTCGGCCAGCCCTTGAAGATTGGAGGCAGGCTCCACGAACGGCAACGGCGGAAACGGAAGGCTTCGGGCTTCAGGCTTCAGACGTCAGGAACGGCAACGGCGGAAACGGAAGGCTTCGGGCTTCAGGCTTCAGACTTCAGGAACGGCAACGGCGGAAACGGCCGCTTCGTTGCCGTTCCTGAAGCCCGAAGCCCGGAGTCTGGAGCCCGAAGCCCGAAGCCTGAAGCCTGAAGCCCGAAGCCTGAAGCCTGAAGCCCGAAGCCCGAAGCCTGAAGCCTGAAGCCCGAAGCCCGAAGCCTGAAGCCTGAAGCCTGAAGCCCGAAGCCCGAAGCCTGAAGCCTGAAGCCCGAAGCCCGAAGCCTGGAGCCT
>JAAYZK010000165.1 GCA_012514895.1 Planctomycetota bacterium
CAGGGGCGGCATCTACCCGGAACTGTGGGAGATCCCCGCCGATCCGACGGCCCCGTGGTCCAGGCGCACGCTGGCGGAGATCCCCTACGGCGAAGAGTTCGCCGCCGCCGACTTCGACGGCGACGGGAGGCTGGACGTCCTGGCCGGCCCGTGGTGGCTGCGCAACCGCGGCGACGGGACGTTCGAGCCGTTCCGCCTGGCGCCCGAGGGCCTCCAGGTCGCCCGCGTGGGCGTGGCTGACCTCAACGGCGACGGGCGACCCGACGTGATCCTGGGCGAGGAGGGTCTCGATTTCGAGAAACGCGTCACCCCCATGAGCCGCCTGGTCTGGCTGGCCAATCCCGCCGACCCGACCGCCGGCCCCTGGCCGATGCACGTGATCGACAAGGTCCGCTGCCCGCACTCGATCGGCGTGGCCGACCTGGACGGGGACGGCCGGCCGGAGATCGTCTGCGGCGAGCACGACCCCTTCCGCCCTTACCGCACCCGCTGCCGCATGTACGTCTACAAGAAGGCCGACCCGGGCGGCCGTGCGTGGAAGCAGTATGTCCTGGACGACCGCTTCGAGCACCACGACGGCGCCCGCCTCATCCGCCTGGCAGCCAACCGCCTGGGCATCCTCTCGCACGGCTGGACCGACAGCCGCTATGTCCACCTGTGGGAGGGGCCGGAACTGGGAACGGCAGGCTGACCCTCCCCGCGCGCGGCCGGGGAGAATCGTGGAGATCGGATCCGCCGGGTTTTCATTGCGACCGAGGCGGAAGGGATGAGGTTTCTTGCGCGACTCAGTAAAGGGAGCGTGCCAATGCAGTCTGTTCTGTCTCTGGCGACCGGGGGCGAGACGCCGTCGATCTACTCGGTGGCCCCGACGCTGCTGGCGCTGTACGGCGTCCTGAAGTGCATCCAGTTGTCCCGGCGGGAAGGCGTGAGCCGATTGGGCATGATCTCGCTGGGCCTGGTGTGCGGCGGGTGGCTGCTGGTGTCCAGCGCCCGCTGGATCGCCCCGGCCGGCAGGGCGGCAGCGGGAAGGGCGCTGGCGATGTCGGCCCTGGGGCTTCTGCTGGCGGGCTTTGTCGTGGCGATTGTGGCGCTGGCGACCTACGACACCCGGCGCCACACACGCGGGCGCAAGAAGGCGATCTGGGCGATCGTCCTGGTCAGTGTCTTCGCCGCCTTGGTGGCGGCCGTCCGTTGCGGGCCCTCCGGCCGGCCCCTCCGGGCCGTCGCTCCCGGGGCCGGACCGTTGAAGCCGGCTGCCGGGCAGCGAGACTTCCCGGACACGAACTGCCGCTTCGTCCTGCCGGGCAGGCCCTGGGAGGATGTCGGCACCCGGTTCCACGCGGATGCCAGGCTGGGCCTGGTGCGCGCCGCCCCCGAAATCGTCTTCGCGCTGATTCCCGAGACGCTGGGAGCGGCCGCGGGCTTCACGGTGGAGGGGTACGCCGAGATCGCCGCCGGCGTGATGCGCAGCCGCGCGGGCGACGTGCGGTCCAGTCGGCCCCGCCCGTACCAGGTCGGCACGCTGGACGGCCTGCGCGTGGACAGTGACATCGTTGTCGAGGGCAACTCCGTCAGTATCGTCCAGTGGTTCTGCGTCCGGAACGGCTATGCCTACCAGATGATCGCCTCCGCGCCGCGGACGGCCAGGGACCAGTTGCACGACACCATCGGCGACCTGTTCGAAGGCTTCTCCCAGATCGATCCGGACCTCGTCTACTACGGCGAATCCTTCCGTCCGTTCGGCAGGGCCGGCCGGCCCGCCTACGGGTTCACGCTCGATCTGGCCGGCACCGCCTGGGGGCAATGGGAGGACACGCTCAGCAAGGACTATCCCCAGGCGATCGCCGGTGGCCTGACCGCCAACGGGGAGGCGCGCCTGATCCTGGCGCCGATCTCCTACGGCGGACTGCCGCGCCCCCATGACGACGCCCTGCTGACGGTGGGATTCCGCTGCGTGGGCCTGGACTGGCCCGGCCCGCACCTGGACAAACCCGTTGAACGCACGATCGCGGGGATGCGGGCCCTGACGTTCACCCACGACAATCCCGAGTTCGACGCGCGCCACCGCACGGCCCTGATCATCGGCGACACCATGGCGTGGCTGGTCACCGTCTGGACGGGCAGGAACGACCCCAACCTCGATCGCTACTTCGGCCAGGTCGAACGGGCCCTGTCGCTGCGCAGCCCGTACGAGAGCGATCTGCCGTGTCCCTACGGCGCAGAACCCAATCCCTTCGCGGCCGAGATGAGCTGGCTGGGAGCGTTCTACTTCCAGTCGCGGCAGTACCCCCGGGCCCTCGAGTACGCCCGCAAGGCGCTGGACCTGGATCCCGCCGGCCCGGGCTACCTGTGCGATGCGGCGATGGCGCTGTCGATGATGGACAGGCCCGCCGATGCGCTCGAACTGGTCGAGGGCTACCCCGCGCTGGCGCAGGTGGCCGACGTGAAGAGCTGGCGCGCCTACCTGCTGATGAGGCTGGACAGGGGCGACGAATCGCTCGACCTCTACCGCGAGTTGTTCGCCGGCGGATTCCGCAACGACGAGGACTTCGGCTTCTTCCTGGACCTGCTGATCGAACGCGAGCGGTGGGAGGAGGCCGAACAGCGCCTCGCCGACTACGCCAAAGGCGGCGATTCGCAGGCCGTCGAGCTTCGCCGCGTCGAGATCCTCCTGCGCCACGGCAAGCTTTCCGAAGCCGCCGCCGCCCTGGCCAATGCGAGGGAGGCCTATGGATTCGACCCGTCCAGCGCCTACCAGTTGATCGATCTGTACACGCAGCTCGAACAGCCCCGCCAGGCCCTGGCCGTGTGCGACGAACTGATCTCCCGCGGCCACGGGTCGGCGGAAGCCCACTATCGCAGGGCCCTCAGCCAGTATGACCTCAAGTGGTACAGGGAGGCCAAGCAATCCGTCGAACAGGCCCTGCGGCAGCAGCCCAACCACCAGGCGGCCCGGGAGTTCCTCACCTTCGTGTCCGGCATGCTCGGCGAGGGCAACAACTCCGACCTGCTGGTGACGATCGAGCCGGTCGCAATGCCCCCCTGCGTCGCTGAGCACCTGCCGCCCCTGGACGCCGCCCCGTCCGCGGACGGGTATGGCAGCTACTACCTCTACAACATCACGGGCGTGTCCTTCGAGCGGGACCGCCGGCAGACGCGGACGGTCCGCCAGCGCATCAAGGTCGTGGACGCCGGCGCGGTCTCGCAGTACAGCACCCTGCAGGCCGGCTTCGATCCCCTGGCCGAGGAGGTCTGTCTCAACGAGGTCGTCATCCGCGACGCCGAAGGCCGCGAGGTCTCCCGCGTTCAGCGGTCGGACTGCTACGTCGTGGACGCGGTCGACGGCGACGTCGCCAGCCACGACCGGACGCTCAACATCCCTCTGCCCAATCTGGCGCCCGGGCATCTCATCGACCTGACGTACACGAAGCGCACGCTGGGCAAGGCCGAGGAGTTCAGCTACTACTGCTGGACGCCCCTGACGGGCAAGCCCGTCCTGACCGCCGGGGTCTTCTACCTCGGCGCGGCCGACGCGATCCGCAGCCGCGGCCTGAACGTCCCGCCGGCGGCCGCGTTCGACGGCGGCCTGGCGTGGATCCTGCGGGACCTGACCTGGCGGCTGGAACCGATGCAGGCGCCGCTGGAGCAGTTCGCGCCGCTGGTCATGCTCTGCGACGCCCGGTCGCAGTGGCCGGGTCTGGTCGAGGAATACCTCCAGGACATTGCCGACAAACTGGCGGCCGACCCGGCCGTCGGCGAACTGGCCGCCAGGCTGACCGCGACGTGCCAGACCGACCGCCAGAAGGCCGATGCGCTGCTGTGCTACGTCCGCGACACGCTGGTGTACAAGCCCATCGAATTCGGGCGGCGGGCCCGCGTCCCGCAGGCGGCCGCCGAGACGCTGCGGCGCAAATACGGCGACTGCAAGGACCACAGCGTGCTGCTGATGCAGATGATGCGGTCGGTCGGCCTCCCGGCCTCGCTGGCCCTGGTCTCGACGGGCACGGAGGTCGCCGCCGACTTGCCGTCCCTGGACCCGTTCGACCACATGGTCGTCGTCTGCGCCGAGGCGGCCGGGCGATGCCGCGTCCTCGACGCGACGGCCAAGGGGTTGTCGGTGGAGGTCTCCCCGATCTGGGGCGACGTCCCCAGGCGGGTCCTGGTGCTCGACGCGAGCCGTCCGAGGTTCGAAATGGCGGCTCCCGCGCGGGCCGGGGATTCGGCGGTCCACGTCAGGCGGACGGTCGACGCGTCCGGGGGCCCGGTCGTCGTCAACGAACGCGTCCGCCTGACCGGCGTGATGGCTCAGTGGATGCGGGACTTCGCGCGGGAGCACGACCGTCCCGTCCTGGAGCAGTGGGCCGGCTCGGTCGTCACGAGCCACGTGCGCCTGGCGGTGATCAAGTCCATCGAGCTGCGCAACCTCGACGGATCGGAGGCGCCCCTGGAGATCGAGGTGGTCTACGAGGCGCCCGGTTCGCTCACGTCGCACTCCGACGGCTCGCGGCTCAGACTGGCGGCACCGTGGGAGAGGGAGTACTTCGAGAGAACGGCCGTCGCCGACCGGCTCTCGCCGTGGGCGGCGCGATGGGCCTGGACGATGGACAGCGCCACCGAGGTCATCGGCGCCCCCGGCAGCCGCCTGGACGCCCCGGCCGTCGCCGACGCCGACGGGAGCGAGGGGCCCCTGGAGTGGCACTCCCGCTTCCAGGACGGCCCGGGGAAAGGCACGCTCACCCTCACCGCCACGCACAGCGCGACGACCCACGCCGCCGACCGCTATGCGCCCTACTGCCAGGAGGTCAGCAAGGCCCTGTCCGCCATCGATCGCGAGCTGCTCCTGCGGACGCCGTGACCCCTCCGGTTGAGCGGTCTATCCCCCGTTCAGGTAGGCCTCGTCTTCCCGGCCGAACACGACCGGCTGGGTGGGCAGGCGGCCGATGTCGAAGCCGGCGAGGAGGTCGACCAGGCTGACGGGCCGGCGGCGGTCGAGTTGGCCGGACCAGAAGGCCAGCAGGCCCAGCAGGCGTTCGGGGGTGACGCCGCGGGCGCGGTAGTGGGCCAGGCGGGTGTCGCCGTGGCGCTTGGCCAGGCGGCGGCCGTCCGGGCCGATCACCAGGGGCAGGTGCCAGTAGGTCGGCGGGGGCGAGAGGCCCAGGGCCTGCTGCAGCAGGAGTTGGCGGGGCGTGGAGTCCAGCAGGTCGTCCCCGCGGACGACGTCGGTGACGCCGGCGGCGTGGTCGTCCAGCACGACGGCCAACTGGTAGGCGGCGACGCCGTCGGCCTTGCGGATGACGAAGTCGCCGCAGGTGGCCGCCAGGTCGAACCGCTGCGGCCCGGCGATGCGGTCGTCGAAGGCGATCGCCGCGTCGCCGACGGCCATGCGGACCGCGGGGGGCCGTCCGGCGACGCGGCGGGCCTCCTCCTCGTCGGCCCACCGCCCGCGGCAGGCCCCGCCGTAGAGGACGATCCCGTCCTCGGGGTGGGGGGCACTGGCGGCCCGCTCGACGTCGGTGCGGCTGCAGATGCACGGATAGGCCCGCCCGGCCGCCTGCAGGGTCCGCACCGCCCGGGCATACACCTCCGCCCGCTGCGACTGGTCGGGCACCCGCTCATCCCAGTCCAGCCCCAGCCACCGAAGGTCCTCGACCGCCCCGGCCGCCGCGCCTGCCTTCACCCGCGGCCCATCCAGGTCCTCGACCCGCAGCAGGATCCGCCAGCGGCGCGTCCGGGCCAGCAGGAAGGTGACCAGGAACGTCCGCGCATTGCCCAGGTGCAGCGCCCCGGTGGGCGAGGGGGCCAGACGCGTGATGCGGTGCGGTGCGGGCATACAGGAGCACCATCATAGCGGGCAGAAACGGCACGGCAAGGAACGGCGGCGCGCCGCTGGAGGCGGGTCTGTCGCAAAAAAAGCCCGCCTGATCCCAGGCGGGCTCTTCTCTTTGCGACGGAGTCGACGGGGCTCGAACCCGCAACCACCGGATCGACAGTCCTGCATCAGGCACGGAAACACAAGGACTTAGAGAAAGTGGCGCTCCAGATGGCGCTCTGAGGCGTGTGATGGACGCGTGGGCCGACCTGGCGGAGGGTGTACGTCAGACGATTCTGATAATAGTTGAGTCGGCAGAGAGAAAGGTAGGGGGGCACAACGTACACAACGTTCACGCTGATACGCAAGACTCGGTAGAATAAAGAGATAGAGCGTGAACGTTGCCCCGTCCAACGTTCACGCAACGTTCACGCAACGTGCACAACGTTCACGCCCCCGGCGGCCAGGCGAACGGGTGCGTCATGCCGCCATACGGGAGCCCGGCGTGGCCCACGCGGCGGGCGGCGTGCCTCTGGACGGCGGCGGCGACGGTGCCTATCCTGGCGCGGCGGGCGGCGAGCCCGCGGGAGAGATGCAGATGCTGAACCGAACCTCAGCCGAGCCGAGCGACGACGGCCTGTGTTGCCCGAAGTGCGGGTGTCGGCACCTCCCGGTCGACAACACGGTCAGACGCAACGGCCGGATCGTTCGCTACCGCTCCTGCCGCCACTGTGGGCGGCGCGTGACGACGTACGAGGTCCTCCCGTCGATGGTGAAGGACGAGTAGGACGGCGCCGTCGGCATCGCCGAGCAGTACGGGCGGTTCACCATCGATCTCGACGTTGGTGCCGGCCAACGTCAACCTCCGCTCGAACGCGATCCAGATCCTCGGCGGCACGCCGCAGTGCCTCGCCACCTCGCCGACCTCCGCCAGTGCGGACCCCTGGCGGACTCAATCAGCCTGCTGGGCCACTATCCGGGTTCGCGCCACGACACCCGGGGCAGGGTCGCTGCGTCCACCACCGGGACGGGCGACACGCAGACCAGCGTCATGGCGGCGGCGCCCCGATTGGCCAGCAGTACGCCCGCCCACCACGACCGCGTCCACCAGGCCTTGGCGCGTGCTTCCCTGCACCACGCTGGCGTTCGTTTTCGCCTGCCCCGCGCTGAGCGGGTCCTCCCCAAGGTGTTCTTGCCCCGTGGCCACGCGAACGAGGTGCAGGCTGGGGCAGACACATCTTGTGACAATGCCATCCTACGGGCTGGCGCGTGGCCCAGTGGCCGCCAACTATTTTCCTCCCGGGGGCTTGACTCCGCCTCTTGCGGTGGTACCATATGTATGTACCAGAACGTGGTACAAAACCAGGTACAGAGACCAGGAGGTCAACGATGGCCAGAGATGATCGCGTCCAAGCAAACATCCGGGTGAAGCCTGAGGAGGCTGAGGCGATCATGATCGCCGCCTACGGCAGGGGAGCGCGAACCTTCACCGAGGCCGCTCAAGAGATGATCGCCAGAGGGCTGTGTGCCGTCATGGCTGAGCAGGGCGTGGCACCGAAGTGGTTGGCTCGCGTCAAGTGGCCGCACGCCACTCGCGTCTTCATGGAGTACATGGACGCCGTCGCCCGGAAGAACGGGTCCGAAAGCCCGCTCCACTGCACGCACCGCCTCGAGCCGGTCCCTGCGGGAACCAAGTACGCCGAGCCTGATCGCCAGGTCTACTTCGTGCTGCCTGACCGCTTCACAGTGGGGCCGGACGGCGAGCCTGTTTCCGAGGATGCTGTGCCTTCCAAGACCATCGCCGACTGGGCGGCGATTCTGGATCGCCAGGAGGACGCCGAATGAGCACCACCACGACCCCAACGATGATGCGGATGCTCGGCGGCTGGAAGGCGGACATCACCGCCGCCGCAGATGGCTCGTCCAAGCGGCCGACGTTCGCCGCGAGGGCCTACACCGGGAACCCGATGCGGGTCGCGGTCTACTACCGGCCGGTCGTGCTGGACCTGGCCACGTTGAAGGCCGCCGAGCCCGTCACGGTGCTCCGCGACCATGACGTCAGTCAGATCGTCGGCCAGACGACGCGCGTGGAGATCGACGTAAAGGCCAGCGAAGTCCGGGTGGCGGGCATCATCACCGGCGATGATGGCCCGGCCAAGGAGGTCCTCGGCCACGCCCGCAACGGATTTCAGTGGCCGGTGTCGGTCGGCGTGGAGGTCGGCAGCCTGGAGTACGTGCCTCTCGGCAGCGAGGCCACAGTCAATGGGATGGTTCACACCGGCCCCGTCAACATCGTACGGGACGGAGTTCTTCGGGAAATCAGCTTCGTGGGCGTCGGTGCCGACAAGGCCGCGTCCGCGACAGTCAGCGGAAGTTTGAAGGAGACGGACATGGAACGAGTGCAGGAGCAGGACATTCGGGCTCAGGAGCGTGAGCGGATCGCGACGATCGAGGCTGCGTGCAACGGCCTGACCGGCGACACGGTGGCGACCCTGAAGGCGAAGGCGATCAACGGCGACCTGTCGATGGAGCAGTTGCAGGCCGGTCTGCTGGAGCACGTTCGCAACCAGCGGCCCGTGGCCCCGGCCTACACCGGCGGCCGCGGCGGCGCCGGCGAGAGCCCTGACATGATCGAAGCCGCGATCCTCTTGCAGGCCGGGTGCCAGACGGTGGCCGAGAAGTACTTCGGCGACCAGGTGCTGAGCCAGGCGGAGCGATACCGCGACCCGCAGGCGATCATGGAGGCTTCCCTCCGGCTGGCCCACATCGAGAAGCCGGAAGGCCCTCAGGCGATGGTTCGTGCGGCGTTCAGCACGACGAACATGCCGCAGGCCCTCGGATCGGCTGGCCAGAAGGTCGCGCTGGAAGAGGTCCACAACGACAAGAGCAGCTGGCGCAAGTACACCCTCCCCGTGAACGTCCCGGACTTCCACGAGGCCAAGATCGTCCGTCTGGCCACCGGCGGGGACATCGAGCAGGTCGCTCCGACCGGCGAACTCAAGCACGGCACCTTCGGCGAGGACGCTGGCGCTGTTCAGGTCGGCACCCATGGGCAACTGCTCACGCTGGACCGCCAGGCGTGGTACAACGACGGCGCCGGCCTGTTCATGCAGATGGTCAAGAACCGGGTCCTCGCGGGCATCCGGGCGCAGGGCAATCTGGTGACGAAGACCCTGCTGGCGAACGCCAACAGCTTCTTCTCGGAGGCGAACGGCAACTACGAGAGCGGCGCCGACACGGCCCTGACCGTGGCAGGCCTCTCCATGGCCATCGCAACGCTCCGTGGCCAGACCGACGACGACGGCAACCCTCTGGACCTGCAGCCTGCGGTCCTGGTGGTTCCGCCGGAACTGGAGGGCGTCGCGCGAGCGCTGCTGTTCAGCGACTACGTTGAGGGTACCGCCGACGGCTCGCCCACCGGCAATATCCACAAGGGTGTCGCCGAACTGGCGGTCGAGCCTCGCCTCAGCGCCGCGAAGTTCACCGGCGCCAGCGCGGACGCCTGGTACCTGTTCTCCAGCCCGGCCAACGCCGCGATGGTCGTGGCGTACCTGAACGGGGTCCAGGCTCCGGTCGTGGAGGAGATCGGCCTCGAGGGCAACGCCAACTATCTCGGGTACACCTGGCGCGTGTACTTCGACTTCGGCGCCGCCCTGATCGAACCGCGTGCGGCGGTCAAGATGGCAGGAAAGTAAGTCAACACCGGCCGCCAGTGTGCACCCGCTGGCGACCGGCTCCTTGTAGGCCAGGGCGGGGACCCACAACCCCGCCCTGGCCAGTATTTCGCAGACGAAGGCGCAAAAGAAGAACCCGACGACGTTGCAGCGCCGCCGGGCTCAGAGTGGGCAACAACAGGATGGTAGCCCTACCCACTCGTATCGCCTTCCAGACGGTTGGTCAATCTGTTTTTTTGCACCCCCGGTAATCCTCGGGGGAGGAAGGCAGTGGAGTATGGACGGAACCGAGTTCGTATCGACGGCGGAGGCGGCCCGCCAGATCGGCGTCAGGGTGGACCGCCTGTCGAAGGCTGTATGGTCTGGTCGCGTGCCCGATCCGGCGCGGGGACCGGGTGGTGTGCGGCTGTGGAGCCGCGAGGATATCCGGCGGGCCTCCTGGGCGCTGCTGGGTCGTGATCTCGATGAGACAGAAGGAGGTGTCGCATGAGCGAACCCATCCTTCTGACGAAGCGCGAGGCCGCCCACCTGGCACGCGTCAGCGAGCGGACCCTCGACCGCCTGGTCGCATCTGGGAAGTTCCCAGCGCCCATCAGGATCGGCACCCAGTGCCGGTGGGAGCGGACGGGACTGATGAAGTGGTTGTACGACGGCGCCCCGGCGGTGAACGGGGGACGTCGATGACAGCCACATCAGCACCGACGACGCTCCGCGACAACGTGGAGTATGGGTACAACAACTTCGGCTGGTCGTTCACGCCCCTAAACGGTAAACAAGCGCAGCGCCACGCGTGGCAGAAGGTCCCGCGCGAGACGCTCGAACAGGCCCTCCACTGGTGTGACATCGGCAACGTCGGGCTCCGCACCGGGGCGAACTCGGGCATCGTGGTCATCGACGTCGATCCCGGCGGGGACCACGAGCCGCTGAACTTGCCCCCCACCGTGGCCGTCCGCACCGGGCGAGGCGGCCTGCACCTGTACTACCGGGCCAACGAGCCGATCCGCAATTCGGCGGGCACACGACTGGGGCCCCACATCGACGTGCGGGGCGACGGTGGCCAGGTGGTATTCCCTGGCAGCACCCACCCCGACACCGGCGTGCAATACGAATGGGTCGAAGGGTACGAGCCTTGGTCCATCGAGATCGCCGAACTGCCGGCGCACATCATCGAACGCCTCAACGCACCGAAGCCGACGCCCCAGGCGGCCGAGGGTGGCCCGACGGCGACCCATCCTGCCCATGCGGGTCGCCAGGTACAGCCGATGCACCACGCCCACGTGGGCCGCTACGCGCGTGCAGCCCTCGAACGCGAGGTGGCGGCCGTCCAGACGGCGCCTGAAGGCCAGCGCAACGACCAGTTGAACCGTTCGGCGTTTGCCCTGGGGACGCTGGTCGGCGCTGGGCATTTGGACGGCCCGACGGCCGAGACGAGCCTCCACATCGCCGCGGTGGCCGCGGGCCTACAGCACAACGAGATCATGCCGACGATCCGGTCGGGCATAGAGTCGGGCATCGCCCACCCCCGCGAGATCGAGCCCCAGGCGGCCGCCAAGACTGCCGAGCAGGTCGGCAACCTGACGATCCGCCCGCGGTGGAAGGGCAAGGCCCACCGTGCAGCCGTTGCCGTGGAGGCCGACGGCGAGCCGATCCTGATGGATACGCTCGACGTGAGCAACGCAGACCGGCGTGCCGCGTTCATCTCCCGGGTCACAGGGGCCGTCCCGGACGCCGATGCCGAGGACCTGGAGCAGGCGTTCCTCCGGCTGGCGGCGGAGCGGTCGAAGGCTCTGGAACAGGAAGAGCAGCAGACCGCCGACAAGACGCAGGACCCCACCGTCGCCGAACTGCTGGTGGCGATCGCCTTGAACGAGGCGGAACTGGCTCACGACGCAGATCATCGTGGGTACGCCCGGTTCCGCGTGGATGATCACCGCGAGGCGTGGCCCGTGCGGTCCAAGGGGTTCCGCCGGTGGTTACGCCGTCGCCTGTGGGAGCGTGAAGGCCGATCGGCCTACGCCAACGCCGTAGACGACGCCTTGGAGCAGATCGAGGCGCAGGCCCAGTTCAGCAGCGAGCAGATTGACCCGGCGGTGCGGGTCGCCCGCGAAGGCGAGGCGATCTACCTCGACCTGGGCGACGACGACTGGCGAGCCGTGGCGATCGCCGCCGACGGGTGGAGGGTGCTGGACGAGTGCCCCGTGTGGTTCATCCGGCCCGGCGGGATGGAGGCGCTACCGGCTCCCCAGCGGGGCGGTGCTATCGGAGACCTCCGGCAGTTCCTCAACATCGACGACGACGGGTTCGTGCTGGTGGTCGCGTGGCTCCTGGCGGCGCTGTCGCCATCGGGGCCGTACCCGATCCTGTCGGTGTCGGGCGAGCAGGGCAGTGCGAAGTCGACGACGCAACGGATGCTGCGGGCGCTGGTGGACCCGAACAAGGCCCTCCTGCGATCGGAGCCGCGAGATGAACGTGATCTGGTCATCACGGCGGGCAACTCATGGGCGCTGGGCTTCGACAACCTGTCGAACATCCAGCCGTGGCTCTCCGACGCCTTCTGCCGCCTGAGCACCGGCGGAGGCTTTGCCACCCGCGAACTCTACAGCGACACCGAGGAGGTCATCCTCGCCGCCAAGCGTCCCATGCTGATGAACGGGATTCCCGACCTCGCCGTCCGGGCCGACCTTGCCGACCGGAGCATCTCCATCACCCTGGAAGCGATCCCACCGGAGCGTCGGCGGGAGGAACGCGTGCTGTGGGCCGAGTTCGAGATGGCCCGCCCAAGGATCCTCGGCTCGCTGCTGGGCGCTGTGTCGGCGGGGCTGCGCTACAGCGCCTCCGTCCAGATGGACCGCCTGCCGCGCATGGCCGACTTCGCCAAATGGATCGTCGCGTGCGAGTACGGGACGGGCTGGGTGCCGGGCACCTTCATGCAGGCCTACGAGGCGAACCTCGAGGAGGCGGTCGCCCAGACGCTGGACGCCTCCGCCGTCGGGACGTCTGTGGTGGCGCTCATGGACCGTCAATTCGTCTGGAAGGGCACGGCCGCCGAGTTGCTGACGGCCCTGGCGAACAGCGTGGACGACGCGACACGGCGCCGCCGCGACTGGCCAGGCACGGCCCGCAAGCTCGGCGAGGACCTCCGCCGCATCAGACCTTCGCTCCGCAAGGTCGGGATCAACTTCGAGTACAGCAAGACCCGGCACGGGGTGGTGTACCACCTCTGGAAAGACCTGGCCGAATAGGCCTTGAGCCGGTGAGCACACGGATATACATCATGGACACCGTACGTGCGGCGTAAGCGTGTCAGGAGGTTCGCCCGTGATGATGAATACCTACGTGCCGTCGGACCTCAATGGTCGCGTGGACACGGTGGCGTGCGAGGCCTTCCGTCGGAGGCTGGACGAGATCGTCTGCGACGACGAACTGCGTGAACTTCAGGCGGTAATCGACCGCTTACACGAGTCGAAGCTACGCGACGAAGGCGAGGGCTACGTCGCCGGGCTCGCCGCCGGCCAAGCGTGGGCAGCACGGTACGCATCGGCGGCGGAGCTTGCCAATCTCGATGCCTGGCGGTATGCCGGAAGGCGGCGGCCACCCGGCGAGGCGGCTGAGGCGTTCTATTTCATCATGAGCCGGGATCTCGCCTGCGACACGGCCCGCGCCACGGCGTTCTGGGAGGACCGCGAGGTCAAGGCGTGCCTGGGCCAAGTGGAATCAGCCGCGTGGGGTGGCGGAGAGGGCAGCTTCCCACCGCCCACGCCGTTCGTCAACGGGTTCGCCCAGGGCGCGTTGGAACTGTGGCACAAGGTGAAGGAGTACATCTGATGTTGACCAAGCGGACGCACTACCGGCCGATCCCGGACGGCGCCACGATCATCGAAAAGGGAGGGCAACGCCACGCCCGGTTCACGAGCCGCGGACGGACGGTGACGCGCCCCTTGAACGACCGGGGCGACCGGATCGTGTGCGAGGGCAAGCACTGGATCATCCGGCTGACGGGGCCGAACGGCGAGCCCATCGTGCGGAAGGCCTACACCGACCGCGTGGCGTCGGAGGCGTTGCAGGTCGAGATGGTCAAGCGGCTCGAGCGTGGTGACGCCGGGCTTCTGGACCCGTTCGACGAGCACCGCCGCCGCCCGCTGGACGAACACCTCGACGACTACGAACGGCATCTCGATGACAAGGACAACACGCTGGAGTACATCGAACTGACGATGCAGCGGTGCCGGTCCCTGCTCCAGACCGGCATCAAGGCCGATCGGATCGAGGACATCACCGCAGAGAGGATCCTGTCGCAGATCGCCGAGTGGCGGCGGGTCGGCTTGCCAGTGGACGCGGCGTCCAGGCGGAAGCCCAAGCCGCTGAGCGCCGCGTCGGCCAACCACTACATCCGGGCCGCCCGCGGATTCTGCCGGTGGCTTGTCACCGACCGCCGCGTGGCGGCGAACCCGATCGCCGGGCTGCAGATGCTGAAGGTGTCCAAGCACCAGCAGAAACGCCAGCGACGGGCCCTGTCGGACGATGAACTCGGGCGACTGATCCATGCGGCCCGCGCGTCGGCGGAGACGTTCCGGGGGCTGATCGGGGAAGACCGCGCCGTGCTCTACATGGTGGCCGTCGGGACCGGCTTCCGGGTCGCCGAGTTGGCATCCCTGACGCCCGCGAGCTTCAGCTTCGACGGCGACCCGCCGACGGTGACGTGCTCCAGCGCCTACACGAAGAACGGCGAGGAGGCCGTCCAGCCGATGCCGTCGTGGCTCGCCGAGCCGCTGAAGGCGTGGATCGCAGGCAAACCGGCAGGCCGCCCCGTCTGGCCGGGCACTTGGGCCAAGAAGGCGTCCGCCAAGATGCTCCGCATGGACCTGAGCGCCGCCGGGGTGGCGTACCAGGACGACGCCGGGCGGTACGCCGACTTCCACTCGCTGAGGCACACCTACATCACGAACCTGTCGCGGGCGGGCACCCACGTCCGCAACGCGCAGGCGCTGGCCCGGCACAGCAGGCCCGAACTGACGATGAACGTCTACACCCACACGGTGCTGAACGACCTGGCGACGGAGGTCGACCGGCTCCCCAATCCGGCCGCCGCCACCGCCGCGGGGACGGCGTCCACCGGGCGTGCCGCTGGGCAGCATGAGCGGCGCCTGAAAACAAACTCTGTGATAGATGGCGCCTCGTTCGCGTGGCCAAGACCTGACTTGTTGGGGGAAGTACCTAATGGGTTGGACCAGCAGGAGCTTGACGCCGCCATCCAGATGGCGAGAGCCACGGGCACCGACGGCGCGGCGGGCGTGAACGTTGGTCTTGGGCAACGTGCACGTTGTGAACGTTCGTGCACGTTGCCTTTGGGTGAACGTGCACGATCTAAGACACGTAATAGCAAAGGTTTACGCGAGAGCGTGAACGTTGTGAACGTTCCGCCTACTTCTAGAACACTGGGGAAAAAAACATTTGGGGCAGAGGGCGAAGATGGGGCTGAAGATGGCGCTGAAATGGCGCTGAAATGGCGCTCGGAAGGTGACTCAGGGTGCCCAAACATGGCGAATGATGGCGAACGGTGGCGTGGCGGCGAAGGTGGTGAGCAGGGTGCGCAAGTGTTTGAAGTGACAAAGAATAACGGCACCTGTCAAACGTTGTCTGACGGTGCCGTTAACGGAGTCGACGGGGCTCGAACCCGCAACCACCGGATCGACAGTCCGGTACTCTAACCAATTGAGCTACGACTCCAGCACACGGCGGCTATCGACATTATCGGCACCTCGGGGGGCCGCCGCCACCCGTGTAGACGGATCAATATAGCGGCCGGTTCGAACCTGTCAACCGGCAGCAGGGCGGTTTGGGGAAAAATTCCTGGGTGTCTAGGACGCCGCCGACTCCGCCGCGTGATTGAACAGCGTCGGCTCCTCGGCATGGACGGCTGCCGGCTGGGGCGCCGGGGCGGCGGGGGGGGCGTCCGGGGCGGCGGCCGGAAGCGTCGGAACATTCTCGAAGTACTTGGCGTACTGACCCTGGACGGCCGACAGGCGGGGGGAGCGGGCCAACTGCAGGTGACACAGGTAGGCCTCCAACTCCTGGACGTCGAACTGGGCAAGGAATTCAGGCTTCGCGGAACGGTTCAACAGCAGGATGTCGTCAATCAGTTGACGCTTGGTCATCGACAAGGCCCTCGGTTACATGGAATCGCTCTATTCAGCAGTATCGGCGGCCCACGGAAAGCACCTTGAGGCCTCCACGACAGGTGAACACCTTAGTGGATTGGTTTGAAAGGCTTTACAGGCGGAATCTCCCCGGTTCCGGGCCGCGGATTTCGCCCAGACCCCCCCGGTGGGGTATACTAGGGCCGGCACAACGCCGCCCGCTCGCCCCGCCGATGGCCGGGGCCCGACATGACGAGGTGATGCGTGGACGACCGATTCGAACGTCTGGGACTGACCCGACGACTGCTCAAGGGCCTGGTGACCGACCCGGTGAGCAACTATCTGCCGGCGGAGTGGCTCAAGGGACTGCTGCGCTACGGCAAGAGCGAGATGGCCGCCGCCAACTGGGCCGATCCCGGCGGGTGGCGGTCCATGGTGATCAGCTATGAGGGCAACCCCGCCCAGATCGCCGACAAGATCCTCGTGCACGGGGGAACCCTGTCGATGGCGCTGCGCAACCGCCTGCGCCTGGCGTCGCGCCTGCTGACCGGCCTGATCAACACCGCCGAACCCCCCGTCCACGTCCTGTGCCTGGGGGCCGGGCCCGGCAGCATCATCCTCCGCGCCATGGCCGCCGCCGACGTGCCCTGCGAGGCGACGATGGTCGACCTGAACGGCGATGCCTTCGAGTACGGCCGCGACCTGGCCCGCCGGTACAACCTGAGCGACCGGGTCCGCTACATCCAGGGCGACGTCCGCGACGTCGGAAAGATGCTGGACTCCCCGCCCTCCTTGGTGAAAATGATCGGCATCTGCGAGTACCTGCAAGACGAGCAGATCGTCGAGATCGCCGTGCGGCTGGCCGAGGCGATGCCGCCCGGGGCGCCGATCGTGATGAACAACATCACGCTCAGGCACGGCAGCGATCGTTTCTGCCGCCGCGTGCTGGGCCTGCACATGCGCCATCGCAGCGTTGAACAGTTGACCGCGCTGGCCGGCATGGCGGGATTCGGCCGGTTCAGCGTCCATGACGAGCCGCTGGGCGTTTATAGCGTGATCGTCGGCCACCGGCTGGAGGCCTGAGCCGGCGAACCGCTGCGGTGTTTCAGCGTGATCGTCGGCCACCGGCTGGAAGCCTGAACAAACGAGGAGGTGCCGTGATGGCACCGCTGTCCGTTCCCTGGGGCGACGGCGAGTTGGCGCTGCCCCTGCCCGATCACTGGACGCTGGCGCAGGTTGCGCGGCCGAGCCTGGCCCGGGCGGCGGCGGACTGGCCCGACCGGCTGGCCCAGTCGCTCAACCGGCCCGAGGGCAGCGAGTCGCTCAGCGCCGTCCTGGCGTCACTGCCGTCGCATGGGCGGATCGTGCTGGTCCTGGAGGATATCACCCGCCACTCGCCGCTGGCGCGGATCCTGCCGATCATCGTGCGCGAGTTGGACCATGCCGCGATCGCCGACGAGCGGGTGGAGATCCTCTTTGCCACCGGCATGCATCCGGCGATGACCGCGCGGGACGTGAGCCGCAAGATCGGCCCTCTGGCCGAGCGGTTCGCCTGGCGCTGCAACAACGCCCACGACGGCGGCGCCCACGTCCGCGTCGGCGAGGTGCTCCACTGCTCCGGCAGCCGCCGCGTGCCCATCTACGTGGACCGGCGTCTGGTGCAGGCCGACCTGCGGCTCGTCGTGGCGGCCGTCACCCCGCACATGCAGGCGGGGTTCGGCGGGGGGGCCAAGATGTTCGTACCCGGCTGTGCGGCCCTGGAGACGATCTCCCGCGTGCACCTGACCGGCCTGCTGGGGCCCCTGGCCGCGCCCGCCGTCGGCACCGAACCGGCCGTCAATCCCATGCGGCGGATGATCGACGCCGCCGGCGACCTGGTCGACCGCAGCCACGGGCGCACCTTCGCGGTGCAGTACGTCCTGGACGCCGACGACCAGCCGGCGGCGATGGCCTCCGGCGACCTGCGGCTCGGCCAGCAGATGCTGGCCAAACAGTGCGCCGCGGCGATGGGCATCGTCATCGACGCGCCGGCCGACATCGTCATTACCAACGCCTGGCCACGCGATTACGACATGTGGCAGGCCTTCAAGTGCATCGCCAACACGGCCGCCGCCGTCCGTCCCAACGGGGTGATCTGCGCCCTGGCCCACTGTCCGGCGGGGCTGAACATGGGCCGGATCCGCTGGCCGCTGTCGCCCGCCTGGACCCGGCGCCTGGTCCGCGCGATTGGTGTCAAGGGGATCGTCTCGATGCTCAGGCGGCTGCGGCCGGGTGTGCACGGGGAGTCGCACTTCTTCATCCAACTGGCCGTCCAGACGATCCACCGCAACCCCGTCCTGCTCCACGCGCCGGAACTGACCCGCCGCGGGCAGTCCTTCCCCGGCCTGCCGCTCTACGACACCCCCGAGGCCCTCTTCGCCGCCGCCGACGACCGCCTCGGCCCCAACGGCTCCCGCCGCGTGATCGTGTTCACGGCGGGGGGGACGAGCTATCCCGTGCTGTGACGGCGCGGCCGGCGCAGAAAAAAAGCCAAGGCGGAAGATCCATCCGATGATGGTCTAACACATCATCGAACCGAGGAGGTCCTTGGCTGCTCGCAGGTTTTCAGGCCTGCGAACCATCCTCTATTGCCATGGTTCGCCGGGGGGCGATCCAAAGGCAAGCGCCGGGTCAGCAAAACCGCCCTGTCGCCGGCGGCTGGTGGGGCGCGGTAGCCCAGGTGCGTCGGGGTGTTGCACTTATGGCGGCCGATCGCGTATAGTACGGGGCCGCCCGGGCTCCAGGCCGGGGCGGGTGGGGGAGAACCCCGTCAAGCCGGCGGGTGATACGGCTTCAGGCTCTTGATAAGCAAAGGGACAACCATGCATCAGGATACGCAGGTGATCACGGATCTGATTCTCCAGGCCGCCGAGAAGGCCCGCCGCGAGGTGGCCGCCGAGCCGGAACCCGAGCTGACCAAGCCCATCCAGTGGCCGGTCACCTGCACCGTCGGCCCCGGCCTGGAAGGCGCCATTTCCTGCGAAACGAAAATCGGTTACGTCAACGGCTCCAAGGGCTGGCTGATCTACCGCGGGTACGACATCTTCGACCTGTGCGCCTGCTGCTCGTTCGAGGAGGTCGCCTGGCTGTTGCTGCACGGGGACCTGCCCGATGAGGACGAGTTGGCCGGCTTCCGCGCCAAGCTCAACGACTACTTCCGCCTGCCCAAGACGACGCGCCTGCTGATGGGCTTCCCCGTCGAGGAGATGAACCCCATGGCGGCCCTGCGCATGGGATCGATCCTGAGCCGCCAGGAGTTCACGTTCGTCGACCAGGACGCCGCCAAGCCCAAGGAGAGCATGGCCATCAGCGCCGACGAGGACTCCATCCCCATGGAGACCAAGCCCACCGGCGAGCAGCACGCCATCTACGAGTTCCGCACCGGCAAGGGCCGCCCCCGCCCCGACTCGGCCGCCACGGCGATGCAGGATACGACGGGTTTCGAGTCCTGCTACCACCTGCTGGCCGGCGTCGCGACGCTGGCCGGCGTCGTCGCCCGCGTCCGCGCCGGAAAACTGCCCGTCGAGCCCGATCCCGAGCTGAGCTTCGCCGGCAACTTCCTGTACATGATGACCGGCCGGCGTCCCACGCCGGTCGAGACCCGGGTGATGGACGTGGCGATGATCCTCCACGCCGACCACGGGATGAACGCCTCCACGTTCGCCGCGATGGTCGTGGCGTCCACCCTGTCGGACATCTACTTCGCCGTCGGCTCGGGCATTGCCGCCCTGAACGGCCCGCTGCACGGCGGGGCCAACGAGGCGGTCCTCCACATGCTCAACGAGATCGGCTCGCGCGACAACGTGGCCGCCTGGTACGCCGACGCCCGCGCCAACGGCCGGAAAATCATGGGCTTCGGCCACCGCGTCTACAAGGCCTACGACCCCCGCGCCCGCGTCCTGCAGCCGCTGGCGCAGTTCCTGGCCAGGACCGATCACGGCATGGGCAAGATGCTGGACATCGCCGATACCCTGAGCGATGCGGTCGTCCGCGAGCTGGGGGCCAAGAAGGGCATCTTCCCGAACGTGGACTTCTACTCGGGGCTGGTCTACACGGCCCTGGGCATCCCCCCCGTCATGTTCACGCCGGTCTTCGCCGTCGCCCGCGTGTCGGGCTGGACGGCCCGGGTGCAGGAATACCTGGAGCACAACCGCATCTTCCGCCCCCGCGCGATGTACACCGGGCCGTTCGACCGCAAGGTGAGCGACCGGAAAAAGCGGGATTGAGCCCGTCGCGGCGAACAAATCGCCGGGTTTTTTCGTGTGAATAGCGTTGCACGACCGGGTCGATGCGCTACAATGACCTGTTCGCGAGGACAGTTTCCTCAATGGACGCGACCTCGGCCCGGCCGGTCGCTAGCCCCCGTTTGTTTTCTTTAGTGCTCGGGAATCGTCAGGTTGCCTGATCGATTCCCCACTCTCACAGGCTCTGTAGGAACTATGACAGACAAAGGACAGAATATCGGATCAGGGGTTCTCGAGATCACGCCCAAGGGGTACGGCTTCCTGCGCCGGGAAGAGAACCGCTTCCGCCCGACGCCGGGCGACATCTTCGTGGGCAAGGATTTCATCGGCGGCGAGCGGCTCCGCCCGGGGCTGTTCATCGAGGCGCGGGTCGGCGAACCGACGCGCCGCAAGGGCGGACCCCGCATGGAGGAACTGGTTTCGATCAACGGGCGGCCGGCGGAAGACTACTTCGACGTCGTGCCGTTCTCCGACCTGACCGTCATCGATCCGCAGCCCCAACTGAAGCTCGAGACCGCCGACGGCCCGCTGGAGATGCGCATCCTCGACCTCATCTGCCCGATCGGCCGTGGGCAGCGCGGACTGATCGTGGCGCCGCCGCGGAGCGGCAAGACGGTCCTCCTGCAGCAGATGGCCCAGGCGATCGCCACCAACTACCCCGACGTGCACCTGATGGTCCTGCTGGTCGACGAGCGACCGGAGGAACTGACGGACTTCCGCCGGAAGGTCCAGGGCGAAGTGGTGGCCTCCACCAACGACCAGGACGTGGCCAACCACATCCGCGTGACCGAGTTCACCATCGAACGGGCCCGCCGCATGGTCGAGTTCGGCCAGGATGTCGTCATCCTCATGGACAGCCTGACCCGCATGGGCCGCGCCTACAACCGCGCCATCGAAGGCTCCGGCCGGACGATGACCGGCGGCGTGGACATCCGCGCCCTGCAGATCCCCAAGCGGCTGTTCGGCGCCGCCCGCAAGATCGAAAACGGCGGCTCGCTGACGATCCTGGCGACGGCGCTGGTCGAGACCGGCAGCCGCATGGACGACCTGATCTTCGAGGAGTTCAAGGGCACCGGCAACATGGAACTGGTGCTCGACCGCAAGGCCGCCGAGCGGCGGATCTGGCCGGCGGTGGACATCGACAAGACCGGCACCCGCAAGGAAGAGCTGCTGCTGGAACCCTGGAAGCTCGAGAAGCTCCACCTGCTCCGCCGCGTGCTCAGCTCGATGAGCGTCGACCAGGAACTGCCCCACCTGGTCAAGGCGGTCGGCCGCTTCAAGAGCAACGACGACTTCCTGCGGCAGTTCGACGTCCGGTAGCGTTTGCCGGGAAAAGGGCTGTCAAGCGCAGTTAGGAATGTCCGGTAGTTGCGGCAGGTAGAATAGTCCGGTTGGTCTTCTTGGTCTTCATGCGTTTGTAGGATTGCCTCCAGGGGTGGTCTGGGGATGGACCCG